>CAMNIU010000153.1 GCA_946540605.1 uncultured Treponema sp. | reverse complement strand
GAAACATTTGAAAAATCATCGTTTCTGAATAATTTGTATGATAAACTTGCTGTCGCAGAAGCAGATTTAAAAGCTGGTAGAGTTTCTGATGTAGATGATGCTCTCTCTGACATAAGAAAGAAATATGGCTTATAAAGTCCAGATTGATGCCGTTGCATTTAAGGAATAAATAGAACAAGTCCATCTTTTTCCTTGTTAAATCAGTCTTAATATAGTAACATATAAAGACTGGAGGTTTTTATGATTACAAATGTTCAAGAATGTATAAAACCGATTTCTTATGTAAAAACGAATGCTGCGGACATGATGAATTTTGTAAATGAAAAAAAAGAACCACTCATAATTACACAAAATGGTGAATCGCGTGCAGTTTTAATAGATGTCGAATCATATCAGGAAATGAAGGACGCATTTAATTTATTGAAACTCATTCAATTATCAGAAACAGATGTGCGGGCTGGAAGAACAAAACCTGCAAAAGAAGTTTTTTCAAATTTAAGAAGGAAGTACAATCTTGAAAAATGAAAAAATTGAAGAAATTATAATTTCAGAATTTGCCGAAGACGATTTGGATGAAATTGCCGCTTATTATTTTTCAAGAAGTCCAGATTACGTTGGAAGAATAATTTCTGAATTTGAAGAAAACGTAGAATCTCTTCAAAAACATCCTAAAAGCGGAAGAATTGTTCTTGAATTAGAACGTCAGGGAATTACAAAATATAGAGAATTGATTCAAGAATACTATAGAATCATTTATGAAATCTCTGGAAACAAAATAATAGTTCACACAATAATAGACGGCCGAAGAAATTTTGAAGAAATAATAATTTCAAAATTATCTCGATATTATGGAAACAAAAACTAACAACGTTTCGTAGCCGACAGACAGTCAAAACTAAAAAAGCACATACAACAGATATGCTTCCTTCCCTACTGCCTTCAAATCTTTTATAACAAAGAATTATTCGATTTTTATAGAATTGAAGTTACAATAGTAAGTGTTATGTGAATATCTACTTCAGTGCACTAATATTTCTAAATACATAGCAGATTTTTTAAATTGAAATTAACTGTTTAACAGTTAAAAAATATTTATTAGGAGGAATCTGATATGTCAGATTTAAAATCAGGATTAATTCTTGAAGAGGGAGAGTCTCTTGTAATGGAGATTGAAGCAGAACTTTGGGCAACCAGCTCAAATCCAGTAGCAATGGCTTTAGGCCAAGTAAGAAAATTCTTTGCCAAAATTTTTGGGCATAGAATTAATGGTTTTCTAGTCATTACCAATAAACGAGTTGTAGAAGTTACAAAGGAAATTACTTGTTACTGCTTTAACAATGGTACTACTGTAAAATACTTACTACCAAGCAGTGTAAAAGAAATTGGATATGTAAGAAAAGCAACTTGCGGATGTTTCTGTCCTGCATTCTATCTTTACTATGAAGGACTAACTCAGCGTACAAGTGTAATGCTTTCTGGTGCTGATGAACAAACTGCACAGAAAACAGTTGATGCTTTCTTTAAA
Organism: uncultured Treponema sp.; assembly: GCA_946540605.1. Classification (GTDB taxonomy): domain Bacteria; phylum Spirochaetota; class Spirochaetia; order Treponematales; family Treponemataceae; genus Treponema_D. Next base: position 5,817 of record CAMNIU010000153.1, on the reverse strand, counting down.
GCAATCACTGCAGCTCAGTTAGGAAATGTATAAGTTTTTCAGATTTTTATATTTGAATACTTACTCTTTTCTTTTATTATTCTGTGGGATATTTACTGTTTTGATTCCTTTGTTTAGGATTTCAAAATGGCTGATTATTCCACAGTTAATTGTCAGCCTGTTTTGTCTAAAACAGGCTGCTCATTTATTCCTGACTTGGAAAGATAAGAAAATTAAGTATGAAATACTTATGGGTAAAAACAAAAATGAATTTCGCCCAGATTCTTTTAAAATATTTATGCAAGCCCCTTGTGGCAGGTTACTAACGAAAGCAGTTTTAAAAGATTTGGGACTTTCAAATAAGTACAAAGAACTTCTTATATATAAGGAACCACTTATTATTTCCATAAAAAATGGTTGCATAAAACAAGAAACAAAAATTTATATTAACGAGGATTTTCAATGACTATAATCACTATTCTTTTTGCTATCACAGTTACTTTACTATTGAATATAATTTTTGTCCGAAAAATACAAAACAAAACTTATAAAATTTGCATGGGCTCAATAAACTTCATTTTATCACTTGCATTTATTGCACTGTTTATAAGTATTGGAATTGTGAAAAATCATTTAAATTCATTTATTGATTCTGGCATTAATCAACTTGAATTAAGAGTAAATGAAATATATCCAGGTGCATTAGAAAAACAAATGAGTACAGAAGAAATAAAAGATCTTCTTGAACAATCTCTTGAAAAAAAAGATGTAGATGGTATAGAAGCTCTTGCAGAAAATGTAATAAAAACACGAATTGAAAAATATACTTCAATTACCTTAAAAACAATTAACGCACTGGAAAGAGAGAATAATAAATTATCCGTAAAAGATGCATTAATCTCTATAAAAGAACTATCTTTAGATACTGTTTCTCCATATTACAAGATAATAAATATTCTTCTGTTTGTTTTATATATAGTTCTTGTTATTGTTTCGATTCTTATCACAATATATCTTTCAAAAGATAAAGACTCAACAAATGAAGGAATTATATTTGGAGAAGAAGCAGATAAAACATTTATAGGAATGAAAACTGAATAATCACATAACAAAGCTAAAAAAAAGGTTGCAGAATAATCTACAACCTTTTTTAACTATAAGCTCAAATCTGCTTTAGCTTATTTCTTACCAAAAATATCAAAATATCCGGCAATGAATACAACCAGAATGATAAGTGGAGCAATGTAGCGCAGGTAGAACTGAACTACCTTGTTCTTAGGGAACTTTATTCCGTCTCCGGCATCAGCTTCGGCAATAAAGCCGTCCCAGCCCCAGCCCTTCTTAAGTGTACAGAAGAGGAGGAAGAGCATTGATCCCAGTGGCAGGAGATTCTGGCTAACAATGAAGTCTTCCAGAGCGTCGATAGAACCGATGTGGGCACCAAAGTGAACTCCAGACCAAACATTCATACCAAGAGCAGCTGGTGTAGCGAGCACGAGCATTGCTACAAAGTTGATGAGAACTGACTTGCGGCGACTCCAACCAAACTTATCCATTGGGAAGGCAACGATATTCTCGAATACAGCGATTACTGTAGAAAGAGCAGCAAAACTCATAAACAAGAAGAAGAAAGCACCAACAATGCGGCCGGCTACAGGGCCCATTGAGTTGAATACGTTTGGAAGTGACATGAAGGCAAGACCGGCACCAGAAGAAGCTTCTACATTGAATGCAGCACAAGCAGGGAAGATGATAAGGCCGGCACAAATTGCTACGAAAGTATCAAGACCAATTACGCGGAGAGCTTCGCCAGTGAGTGAGTGCTCCTTACCAATATAAGAACCAAAAATCTCCATAGAACCAATTCCAAGAGACAAAGTAAAGAAGGCCTGTCCCATTGCAGCGTAAATTGTATCCCAAAGACCATGTTCGCCACCAACAAGAGCCTTAAAGTCCGGCTTAAGGTAGAAAGCATAACCTGCACCAGAACCTGGAATAAAGGCTACATAAATTGCAAGACCAACCATAATAACAAAGAGGGCGCTCATCATAATTTTTGTGATGCGCTCAACACCCTTCTGAAGACCAAGGAAGCAGGCACCAAAACCGATGATGATTACAACTACCATCCAGATTAAAAGAGTTGATGCACTGCCAACTGTTTCGCCAACAAATACATTTACAATATCGTCTCCACTAAGGCCAACAAATTTTCCGCCAATCATCTGAAAGAAATATTTAAGGAACCAGCCCGAAACTACTGTATAGAACATCATCAAAAGATAGTTTCCTGCAACTGCAAAGCCACCATAAATGTGCCACTTAGTTCCGGCAGGCTCAAGCTGCTGGAAGGCTGCCGACATACTCTTTTTAGAAGCACGGCCTACAGCAAATTCACAAACCATAACAGGCAATCCCAAAATTACAAGGAATACCAGATAAATCAAAACAAAGGCTGCTCCGCCGTATTTACCAGTGATATAAGGGAAGCGCCATACATTTCCCAAACCGATTGCACAACCAGCCGACAAGAGCAAAAAGCCCAGACGACTACCAAGATTCTCACGTTTCTGTTCCAAAATAAACTCCTGAATTTATAAATATACTGTTATTATAAGTAGAAACAGAAAGAGAAGTCAAGGAAAAAGTGGCTTGCTTCGCTCGTAATGACGCAGGTTGGCTCGCAATGACGCAGGGCGACGTTCAATAACGGATAGTAGGTCATTGCGAGGAGCCCGCAGGGCGACGTGGCAATCAACAATGGATTGCTTCGCACTACGTGCTCGCAATGACAAAGGGTGGCTCGCAATGACTCATTATTTTGTGAATTTTGCTTTTACTCTCGCCTTTACGCGATTCTTCAAATGCTCCAGCTCATCCTTGTACTGAATAGACTTCATTGTCGGGAAGTGAGCCATAAAGCTTTCGGCAGCTTTGTTGCGGGCAGTCTGGAATTTTTCAATTTTATCCAGAAGATTCTGGCTGATAATATCTTTACCGGTAGCAGCGTGTTCTTTTACAGAAGCAAGCATTGCTTCAAAGTTCTCGCCTCTGAACCATGCTTCACTGCCATAATGGTCTCGCAAACTTTCGCCAAAGGTTTTGATTTTTTCCATTGTTGCACTGAAGTCAACAAGCTTGCGGACAGTGACTATCAGATCAACAGCAAGGGCAACTCCAATCAGGTCGCTGGAAATCATAGTCACAAAATCTCCAAGCCAGTTTAAAAAGCGCAGCATCTGAGGATAAACAAAATGAATTACGCCCAGCCCCATAAAGCCGAAGAGCACCGAATTCAAAAGGCAGATACGGCCATTCAAATTAAACTTATAATGTGAATAATCCCACCAGCGGGCATGAAAGGTCTTCTCCATAATCCAGCTGACAAAATATTCTACGAGGGTACACAAAATCATAGAAGCAAAAAAGAGAGGAATCCAGGTGGAATAAAGAGCCGCCGGAAGCAGCAAAATCACAACTCCGCCAAAGCCATAAATAGGACAGAGAGGTCCATGCAAAAAACCGCGGTTTACAAATTTGTGCTCATGGAAAATTCCAACATAAAGCACTTCCGAAATCCAGCCAACCACACTGAACATGATAAAAATCAAAAATGCCTGCCTGAACGGCAGCTGATAAATAGCCATCATTTCCATATCTTTAAATATAATCACATTTTCTGTATAATTCAAATTTATGGAAGTATTTCTCGGAATCCCTGCGGCCGACGGAACTGGAATTGGAACTGCATTTGTCATTCCTGATCCGGTAAAACGTGCAATTCCGCAGCATCACATTAACATCGACCAGATAAATAGGGGCTGGAGCCGTTTTGAAGCTGCCGTTCAGACAGTAACACTGGAACTATCCGATCATCTGGATTCTCTTTCCAAAACAAGCGAACGCGATAAAGCTCAGCGCGAAGTTTTTGAGACTTACATCCTTATGCTCGAAGACCCTGTATTCAAACAAGAAGTCCGCGACTTTTATGAAAATCAGCTCTTTAATATAGAATATACTGTTCAGTTTAAGGCAGAAGAATATGCCGCAAAACTTCGACAGGCTGGTAACTATTACCTTTCTGAACGAGCCCAGGATATAACTGATGTTTTTGGCCGCGTTCTTGATGAAATGCTTGATATCCACCCTTTTGATATTAACAGCGTACCGGATGGTTCTGTAATTCTTGCCACTTCCCTCAGTTCCGCTGATACTATCATCCTGAGTAAAAGAAAAATTGCCGGTCTTGCCCTTAGCGAAGGCGGTGTTTCCAGCCACGTAGTAATTCTTGCACGAAACTACGGCATTCCGACTGTTGTTGGTCTTGAAGAAATCAGCAAGAAAGTTCGCAATGGTGAAACTGTTATTATTGACGGTAAGGATGCAGAAATCCTTGTTAGTCCTGACCGTAATACAATAGAAGAATATAAAGCAAAAATCCGCGAAGAGTATCAACGAAAGCTCAGTCTTCGCTCTTTCCTCTCAAAACCTGCTGAAACAAAAGACGGTACCCGTTTTAAGCTTTATGCAAATATTGGTACGCCGGAAGAAGCCGAGATTGCCCTTGCAGAGGGAGCTGATGGTATTGGCCTTTTCCGTACTGAGTTCCTTTATATGGCTCAAAGCGGAGCTTCTTTGAATGCGGCTGCGCGTTCCTTTAGCGAACAGACTCAGTTTGAAGCTTATAAATCGGTGCTTCAGATTATGGGTGATAAGCCCGTTACAATCCGTACCCTGGATGCCGGTGGTGATAAACTGATTAACTCGGTTGATTTGCCGAATATCGAAGAAAAGAACCCGCTGATGGGCTTGCGCGCTGTGCGATTGAGTCTTGAGTATCCTAATATTTTAAAGACTCAGCTGCGTGCCCTTTACCGTGCGAGTGTTTACGGCAATCTTGAAATTATGTTCCCGCTGATTACCAGCGTGGACCAGGTAAAAGAATGCCTTGAAATAATAAATGTTGTGAAAGCTGAGCTTGATGCTGAAAAGATTCCTTACCAGGCTGATATTCCTGTCGGAATTATGATTGAGACGGCGGCAGCGGCGCTTATTTCTGATTGTTTGAGCAAGGTTAGCGATTTCTTTAGTCTTGGTACAAACGATCTTACTCAGTATACACTTGGCGTTGACCGCGAAAATCCTCACGTTTCAGGACTTTACAATGAGTTCAACCTTGCAGTTCTCCGCCTTATTGAAATTACAATCCGTTCTGCAAAAGAAAATAATGTTCCTATTGCAGTCTGCGGAGAAATGGCAGGCCGCCAGGACAGTGTAATGGTACTCGCAGGTATGGGAATCAGAAATTTGAGTATGAGTCCAAAGCTGATTTCAAGCACAAAGGAATTGCTTTCAAGATTCACAATCGCCGAACTCGAAGCTATTTCGGCTAAACATTTGAATAACCTATAAAGAGATTGCCCGGTCAAGCCGGGCAATGACAATAAATGTCATCCTCGGGCTTGACCCGAGGATCTATTCTGGAGACATATGGCCAAAAAGAAATCAAAACCCGACTTCTCCCGTCCAAAGGAAGAAGTTCTGGAAGAAAAAAGACAGAAAGCCGCAGAAAAGGCCCGCGCCGAAGAAGCTGATTTTATTACGCCCGGTGCAGTAAACGGAATCACCGTAGCCCCGGACGGCACTGTAACCGCAACCGGCGACACAGACCCGGAAGACGCTGAATACGACGGTCTTCCTCTCGTTGTAATTGCCGGCCGCCCTAACGTTGGAAAATCTACTCTCTTTAACCGCTTTTTGCATCACCGCGTAGCTATTGTAAACGACCAGCCAGGTGTTACCCGCGACCCGGTTGAAGCAACTGCAATCATAAACGGA
>CAMNIU010000152.1 GCA_946540605.1 uncultured Treponema sp. | reverse complement strand
GATTATGAGTCCCCTGCTCTAACCACTGAGCTAATGGCCCGAAATGTTTTTATAATTTATCAGATTATTGCAAAAAATTCAATAAGTAAAAAAAAGATTGCAAACTTAATAACCTGGTGCAATAATAGATAAGGAGAGAAAGGAAAATGAGATGAGTGTCTACACAAAAGAAAGTATTTCGGATTTATTATTTCAAAAAATTGATTCCATAATTATTGTTGATGCAGAAAAAGACACTTATCAAACTGTAAAAAAACAAGGCCTGTTTGAAACATTTGTTGAAAACGAAGGAAGCTATAAAAGTCTTGTTGAAAAACTCTGGTTTAACCTTAATGGCAGCCCCAAAAAAATAACAGATGATTATCATGTATTCATCCCTATGATGGGAAAGTTTAAGGGTAAATATGTTGACCGGGTAAATCTGAACATTGATGAAAAAACTCATCTTGTTCAAATTTCCATATACCCAATTGATGAATCTTGTACAAAATACGTATTTATTCTTGATGAACTTGATAACAGCGAATATCTGCGAGACTTTCTTACAGACCGTAAAATTGACACTATACAGAACACCTTCTTGTTTTCTATGTATGTTGATTTGATTAAGGACATTTCCTACAGCATCAATGTAACAGAGATTTCAAATAATCCACAGAACTACGATGTAAAATATACCACCTGGCGCCAAATGATTGTAAATATGATTTGGCCAGATGATCAGAAACTATTTCTTGAACGCACAGATCCAGAATATCTCAAAAAAAATCTTGAACCAGGCCGTGCAACCTCTTTTGACTGCCAGATGAAAAACCTTGAAGGAGTATTCATCTGGGTAAAATTGATTTTTAGCCGTGCACATACAACAAATGAAGAAGATTTCAGATTTGTATTCATGGTTCAGAATATCCACGAAAATCATCTTAAACTATTTGATACACTTAAACGTTATGAAGAACTTGCTTCAAAAGACCCGCTCACAGACATTTACAATCACGGAAGAATTGAGACCGAAATCAGCAACTCAATAGAAGCCTTTAATAGCAATGGCGAATCTGTTTCATATATGATGCTGGATATTGATTTTTTCAAGAAAGTAAATGATAAATATGGACACTCAGTAGGTGATATCGTTCTTAAACAGTTTGCAAAAGCTATAAAAGAATTTATACAGCCTTATAAAATGACAATAGGCCGCTGGGGTGGCGAAGAATTCGTTTGCGTCTGTTATGAAATGAATCTTGAAGAACTAAAATCAATTGCCGAAAAACTCAGACAAAAAATAGAAGATACTACGTTTGAAAAAGCAATCAAAATTACATGTAGTATCGGATTAACGGAACTAAAAAAAGGCGATACCGCCCAAATAATTTTCGACCGCGTAGACAAGGCTATGTATGAAGCAAAGTCCAGCGGTCGAAACAGAATTATTTCAAATATTTAATAGATGCAAAGTTGTCATCCTGAACTTGTTTCAGGATCAGCATGACACTTACTCTACAGTAACACTCTTTGCGAGGTTTCTTGGCTTATCCGGATTAAAGCCGCGCATAATTGCACAATAATATGCAAACAACTGGGCTGGAATAATAGTAAGCAATGATGCCAAAGTAGAAGAACATTCAGGAATCTTAAATACTAAATCAGCCTTGCCTTCAAAAGCATCTCCTGCATCCTGAGTAATTACCATAACAGTTGCCCCACGGCTTTTTACTTCAACCATATTCGAACCAATTTTATCATAAAGCTTTGGCTCACTTGCAATTGCTACAACAAGAGTCTGAGGGTCAATCAAAGCAATAGGACCATGCTTAAGTTCACCGGCAGCAAATGCTTCAGAATGCATGTATGAAACTTCCTTAAGCTTCAATGCGCTTTCCAAAGATGTTGCGCTATCAAACTGGCGGCCAATGTAGAAAATTTTATCCTTGTTGAACTGCTGGCTTGCAAACTTCTGTATTACATCCTTACCGTCGAGAATCTCCTGAACCTTAGCAGGAATGCTTTCAAGTTCGCACAAAAGCTTTGTAGCATCTTCGTCACTCAAAGTGCCACGAAGTTTACCAGCTTTTACAGCAAGCAGGAACAAACATACAAGCTGAGTTGTATAAGCTTTAGTAGAAGCAACTGCAATTTCAGGACCAGCCAATGTGTATATTACATCATCAGCTTCACGGCTTACAGTAGAACCAACACAGTTAGTAATTGCAACAACCTTAAGTCCCTGAGCCTTAGCAAGACGCAAAGCACTCAAAGTATCAGCAGTTTCGCCAGACTGAGAAACTACAATAAAAATATCATCTTTATCAAGAATAGGGTCACGGTAGCGGAACTCAGAAGCAACATCAACATCAACCTTCATTCGGGCAATCTTTTCAAAAGCATACTTTGCAACAACACCGGCATGGTAAGCAGTACCGCAGGCAGTAATAACTACACGGCCAGCCTTTTTCCAGGCATCATCCATCTTGTTTTCTTCAAAATAAACATCAGTTGGTTTACCGCTGCCATCCTTAACAATGCGTGGACGCATAGTATCAGTAAGACCTTTAGGCTGCTCATGAATCTCCTTAATCATAAAGTGTTCATAACCACCCTTTTCTGCCGCATCAATATCCCATTCAACGTGACTTGGTTCTTTGATTATTTTTTCGCCTTCAAAATTAAAAAGATCTACGTGGTCAGTATACAAAACAGCAAGTTCGCGCTCACCAAGATAGTAAACATCGCGGGTATGCTCAAGCAAAGCCGGAACATCAGATGCTATAAAGTTTTCACCCTTACCAAGACCAACTACAAGCGGACTTTCCTTACGTGCAGCAATAATACGGTCAGGATAATCCTTACAGAGAACTTCAATAGCATATGAACCTTCAAGAATATGAAGAGTTTCTATCAAAGCCTTAAAAATATCACCAGTTGCCTTGTACTTCTGATCAAGCAGATGAACAACAACTTCAGTATCAGTCTGAGATTTAAATACAATTCCCTGAGCCTGCAGCTTAGCCTTCAGCTCAGCATAATTTTCAATAATACCATTATGAACGATAGAAATAGTACCATCCATATTTGTATGAGGATGGCTGTTAGTATCACTAGGCTCACCGTGAGTAGCCCAGCGTGTATGACCAATTCCAACAGAGCCTTTAATTACCTCGCCGGCAATTTTTTCTTCCAGAAATTTAAGAGCGCCCTTACATTTGCGCACAAGAATATCGTCGCCTTCAAGAATAGCAATTCCTGCAGAATCATATCCACGGTACTCAAGCTTTTTCAAACCATTAATAAGCACCTGAGATGCCATTTTATTTCCAACGTAGCCGACAATGCCGCACATAAAAATTTCTCCTGTATGTTTTTAATATAAATATTTTAATGGAATTAAAAGGTTTTCGCAATCCGACTATTTACCCACACAAAAGTTCGCAAAAATGCTGCCAAGAACATCATCTGGAGTAACATCACCTGTAACTTCACCGAGAGAATCCAGTGCATCTTCCAGGTCCTGAACCACAGCATCCAGAGTATAATTGTCATCAGCCGAAACCAATGCGTGTCGTACACTCTCAAGTGCCGCAGCAACAGCCTCTTTTTGACGTGCAGAACCAAGTCCAGCCTGCGAACGTTCCGTAGCTGCGCCTGCAATGCCAGCAGTTAATATGCCATAGATTTGTGCAAAAAGTTCTGCCATGCCTTCGCCGGTTTTAGAAGATATTTTGCAGGATGCGGGAGATAGGGAGCGGCCCTGTGAAACAGGGCAAAAACAGTCCAGTGGACTGTTTTTAGCGAGTCTCGGCGAAGGCTGTGCCTGAGCCGCTTCCCCTATTTTATCACTCTTCGTCAAAACAACAATCAGCGGCTCTTCACACTTTTCAATAAATTCACGGTCCTCATCATTCATTCCCTGAGTTCCATCCACAAGGTACAAAACAACGTCCGCATCCTGCACAAGATTTCGACTTATTTCTACACCCTGCGCTTCAATAACATCATTAGTCTGTCGCAAACCAGCCGTATCAAACAAACGCACCGGAATACCGTTAATGCTCGCCCAGCTTTCCAGCCAGTCGCGAGTCGTTCCCTCAATGTCGCTTACAATTGCGCGTTCTTCTTTTAATATAGCGTTAAACAACGAAGACTTACCCGCGTTCGTGCGCCCCGCCAATACTACCCTCGCGCCATCCTGATACAACTTTTCGCCGCGCCACGAATCCACCAGCGCCTCAAGTCTTCTCGCCGCAGTTTCAATATCTTCACGATCAAAGGAGTCTGCAATAGTTTCCTCGTCCTCAGGATATTCAATTTCAACCTCAATGGCGGCGAGCGTATCAACTATAAGTTTTTTAATGGAATCAATCTCAGTAAACAGAGAGCCAGCGAGTCTTCCTGCTGCATGAGAGCGCGAAACATCAGTATGTGAATCAATAATTTCTTTTACAGCCTCTGCTCGTGTAAGGTCAGTTTTTCCATTAATAAAAGCACGGAAGGTATATTCACCGCGGTTAGCCTGACGGAACCCGATTTTGAGCATAAGGTTTTGAATTGCCATTACAACCGCAGGCCCACCGTGACAAAAGACTTCAACCATATCTTCGCCGGTAAAACTTTTTGGAGCACGATACACAGCAAGCATAACCTCGTCTATTTTAGAGACTTTAGTGGTTTCGGAAGACTCAACCACCTCTTGTATCCAACCATAAACCAGAGTATTCCCCGCTGCCGCAAGCAGTGCCTTAGGGCGAGAAAATACTTTGCTCACAAGTTCAATACAGCCCTTACCTGACACTCTTACAATTCCGAGTGCAGCAGGTGCTAAGGCTGTTGCAATAGATGAGATTGGTTCTTCCGGTGTGTACTGATTAGGAGTCATAACGTCCTCTTATTATGGCATTACTTTTAAGAACGGACGGAATACTGTTGTATTTTCTTCGCGATACGGCGAAAGAATACTATCTAATACAGAAACATCCGAATCTACATAAAGGGGCTTCATTGTATCACCAATTGCAGGTTTACGGAATTCCCTGCTTGCTTCTGCGGTTGTTCCTATAAATTTATCAGTTTCACTAATATCAGGTGGTGTCGTTCCATATTCACCAGAATTATTCCAGCACATATAGCCGCGGTCCAGAGAATCACGAACACCAAAGAACTGCTTCTTTATATAATCTGAATCATAATAAAGTCTGTCGTAGCTTACATTCAGATAGAACGACTGAACCCACGGACGAATAATTGCACGGTTACGACAAAGTACTGTATTTCTGAACGAACCATAATAGTAAATGCGGTAAGTACGGTCTGCCACAGGAGCATAATTAAGGAAAGTCTGCTCAAAGTGACTTGGATAGAACATCGGGCCAATTACATCAACATACTCTGCAAGCATTTCCGCATCCTGACCTGTACGGGTACCACTTCTGTACCAGCCGTTCGCACCATAAATATCAATACCAATTGGAGCCTGAATATTTGCACGCGCATAAGAAAGGAACGAAATCAAGGCAGATTCCTTATCCATCCCCTTATCCTGCCAGCGGTACTGAGCATTATAAAGATTTAATCCATCTGTAGGAAAGCGGATATAGTCAAACTGAATTTCATCAAAGCCACGGGCAACAAGCTCTTTTGCAATTGCAACATTATATTCCCAAACCTCTTCTGAATACGGATCTACCCACTGCTCATCATAATAAGTTGTTTCTTTATTTCCAGTCGGGTTACCTTCTTCATCAAGGACATCTTCTGAGCCCTTAATTCCAAGCCATGGTTTATTAAGCTTTTTGTCCCAGACTGCATATTTTCCGTTTTTATATTTTGAAAGAGAACGGTCTTTAAAAGTTACAATTCGTGCTACAAGATAGATATTCTCTTTTTTGAATTCTTCAATAAATTTATTAAGGTCTTTAATTGCATAACCGGATGTAGAACATTTTTCCAGAACAAGCGGATCATGTGAATCATAACGCAAAAAGCCGTAATCATCCTTCATATCAATTACAATTGAATTCATATTGCGGTCTTTTACGATCTTCTTAAACTTGGCAACTCCCTCGGGGAAGCTGCACTGATATGCAGAAGCATAAATACTCTTACGGCCATTAGCAATTTCTGCATAAGGAGTATTTATAGTTCCAGGATATAAAAGCCAGAGTTCATTTAGTTGAAGCCCTCTTGCAAAGCCACTGCGAGACTGAGGAATCCAGGCAGTATTTATCATTCCAGGAACGGAACTAAAGGCATCGTGCCAGTCTTTTTCCTGACTTGGAGTTCCAGGACTCTGCAGAGAATCTAAATCAATTGCACCAAAACCTTCGAGCTTTGTATACAAAAGAACATTATCGATTGTTGTAAGACCATCGGTAACATCGGTAGGTTCAGAACCTGTATAAATCAGTTCTGCCTGTTTTTCCTGCCAGTTCAAGCGGTATATTCGTGGAATATAAGTCTGCGAAATATAGATTTCTGTATAAGTTGAACCATCTGCATTAGTACGCACAACAGGAAGAATATCTGCAATTTCATCTGGCGAAGTTAGAGACGGCATTTTTTCAAAGCCTGCATCAATATCCTGCCATTCCGGCTTAGGTTTATCTGGCAAAATAAATGAAAGACCAAATATCGGGTGAGCCATAAATACAACCGGTTGATTTTCTATAGTAGCAACTGCAACAGCTTTTACACCGGGAGAATTCTTACTCATAGAACTAAGATTCTGCCAGGTGAGTCCACCATCCCGGCTAAAGAACACACTGTCTTTCGTTGCTGTTACAACTTCGCTGTTATTAAGAGGGTTAACACATAGGTCTTTTAGTTCCTGAATCTGCAGTTCAAGAGTCGTTTTACCTTCTGAATATTTTTTGATTGTCAGGAATGGAAGACCCTTATCTCGCTCTTCAAAGGTCTTAAGGTCATTACTATAAAAAATACCTTTTTGAGTTCGCATAAGCCAGGCCGGTTTTATAACGCCACTGTCATCTGGCAAAGTAACGCGTAAAAGCTGGTCTACACGGCTTTCTGTCCATACGGGAATTGCAGAATTTCTGTTGGTAACCCTGAAAAGTCCGTTGTCTGAGCCCACGAGAAATACTTCGTGCTCGGTTTCACCTTCCTGTGCATTTACAGGATTTTTTTCAGGGAGTCGGTATAAAGGCTTTACTTCATCTGCAAAAGCAAGCGCCGTTAAAAAAACAAAGAGAGTACAAAAAAATGATTTTTTCATACTCTCTTTATCGGCAGAAATTGCACAAATATTTAATATCGTTTGTCGTCATTGCAAGGAGTCGCAGGCGACGTGACAATCTAATCTATTAAACTATTTTATCCAAAGCATCTACAACTTCTGTATCATAGATTCCTGGCTGTTCTTTAAGTGTATTAACAGCAGTTTCCTTATCCATTGCATCGCGGTAAGCACGCTTACTTGAAAGAGAAACATAACTTTCTGCTACACGAATAAGGCGTGCAATCTGTGGAATTTCATCTCCAGAAAGTCCATGTGGATATCCAGTACCATCAATATTTTCATGATGCTTTGTAGCTGCATCTTCAAATACACTCCAGTATTTCTTTGGAACAAACTCAAGATGTTTTTCTGCAAGATTAACGTGTTCCTTCATAGCCTTCTTTTCTTCTTCTGTAAGTTGAGTTGCAACAAGAAGATCAGGGTCAATTGCAAGGAATCCGGCATCGTAAATCATAGAAGCACAGAAATTGAGCATAGCCATTCCCTGTGGGAGACCAAGCTGAATGGAAAGTTTATAAACAAGTTCACTTACGTTCTTAGAGTTATTTTTTCGACCGGTTACATTATCAATCTGCTGACCAATTTCTTCACACTTAATGGCAAGCTGTTTAAGTTCCTCTTCATCTTCTTCTGAGAAAGTAACATCTGGAAGAGCAGCAGCCGGAGCCCAGGTAGATGAACCTGCAATTCTTAAAGATGGATTACCACCATAAATATCTGTAATTCCACCAAGCATAAGGCGGTTAGTCTGACTCTGATTTGCAGCCAGCATCTTAAATGCCTGAACATACTGTTCCTGTTGAATCTGAGAAGCTTTAGCAGCCTTGCGAACAATAACCATAATCAGGATTACAATAAACACGATAAGAATTGCAATTCCAATTATTGAAAAAGCAATTACTCGTGTAGAACGCTTCTGCTCTCTTGCATTTTCATTGAATGATGTTCCAATACTTTCAAGTGCAGATTTCATTTCCTGCTGGCTCTGTTTTGTAGCTTCAGCCTGTTCCTTACTAGCCTTAGCCTGCTCTTTCATTGCTTCTGCCTGCTCTTTAATGGCTTTAGACTGAGCTTCCATAGATTCCTGCTGAGCTTCAAAGCGTTCCTGTTCTACTTTTCGCTGAGCAGCGGTCTCGGCCTTTTGTGCAGCCTTTTCTTTATTTTCCTGATCAGTTTCAATCTGCTTAATAAGTTTCTTAATTGAAGTACTTTCAACATTAGGGTACTTCTCAAGATTCATCTTTATATCAATGAGTGCCATGTCATCATATTTCTGCTGAATCTTCTGTAATTTTACCTTATATACAGTCTGTGCAAAGATAAGGACATTAGCCTGAGAATCTTCATCCTTTGCAACCGCAAGAGCCTGGTTTACATACTTGTAAGCATCTTCAATATTATCTTCTTCAAAAGCTTCATTTGCTTTGTCCAAAAAGCGTACGGCCAAATCTGTTGTTGCCGCAAAAACCTGAGCTGTAAAGAAGAACACTAATAATGCAATAACAATTCTCTTAAGCTTATCTAATAACATTTTCTACTCCAATAGCCATAATTACGCTTGCTCGATTTTCAAGTCCTTCATTCTTAATAAAGAACTTATCCCTAACTCCAATATTAAAGTTCAACTTAACTTTTTCCATTTCAGCAAACGGAATCTCTACATTCATAGAAGCTGCCGCTGCCGCCTTTATATCTTTCATAAATAGATGTCCTGCAAGCCAATCCGCACCAATATCTAACTTCAATGCTCCAAGCGGTATGCGTTCCATCTTTACACCGATTGTTGGAGAATAGAACATTCCCACAACCGAATTTGTATCTGGTGCAGTTTTTGATTTTCCTGTAACCAGTGTATCAAAACCCATTCTAAAGAACAGATTCTTAGAAACCTGTGGAAATGAAGCCTTAAGAGCTAAGTCAACATCTCCGAGCATAGGAACAAGTTTTTCATCTTCTGCAAAGCCTAGAAACTGGAACCCCACAAAAGCATCTGTTCCTATTGCCATTTTGTTCTCCATCGTGTATTCGTATCTAAAGTCCAATGCTACACCATAATGGAGAGAATTTATATCACCCTGTTTATCAAACAAGTGAAGTAAATTTATCATTCCAAGAGAAGCCTTCCAGGTGTAACTTGTAAGTTTTGTTTCCTTTCCACTTACATAAACTGAACCACCAGAAGTTTTAGCTGCGGAAACATATTCTTTTTCTACATTACCACGCTGCTTCTCTTTTTCCATTTCAATTCGGGCAAGTTCAAGCTGTCGCTGATGCTCAAGTTCTGCCTCATGCTTACGTTGAATTTCGTATGCATCTGAAATTACAGAATACATTTCAACAGCTTCTTCATTATCGAGGTTATTCTCAATAAGAGCAAGTGTTGCTTCCATTGCAAAATCGTAATCATTAACTACGATAAGGCGACGGATTTTTTTCTGTGTATAATTCTCAATTAAATAATAATACTTATCTTTTGTATTTTTTGAAAGTACATCATTTAATTTACCTTCATCCTTAGCAGTAAAGCAACCATCTATCTGTTTATAGATATCACTTACGTATTCCTCTAAGGCAAAGGCTTTAGTTGAAACAACTGTAAGTAAAAGTAAAGCAGATAATATTTTCAGTTTTCTACAAAACATCTTAACTCCTTTACGCCTAGAAGATATTTGTTCTTAAACCAAAGGCAATCTGTGGTATAAGGTTTTTAATCTTCACTTCACTGGAAACATCGGTTGGGATGAACCACAAAGATCCTTCTGTATAGAATGAGAATGTACTGAACATCTTAACATTAGGAATCTTTACCCTAGGGAACTCAAGCTGAGTAAGGACAGCAGAAAGAATCTGAGGTCGTCCACTATTTGTCTGGCTGAACCATGCAAACTCTGCACCAATTGCAACCTGAGCTGAAAGCCAGTCCCAGTCATGACCAAGGAAATAGCTGAATGGAATTGAGGCAACATTTGCCAGAATCTTTCCAGACAGTACCTGCCCACCATAACGAAGATCTGTAAGCTCTCGTTTGAATACATTTGTAACTGCGTCGCGCTGCTGCTGTGTAAACTGACCGTAAGATGCCTGTACCTTTACAACATCGTCGAAGAAGGTAAGTCCGGCACCTACAGCAAAGAGTGTTGCACCCCAGAAACGGAAGTCTACATAAAGTCCCTGGATGAATGATGGAACTTCGTAAGAAGACTTATCTCCCTTTCGCAATGCAACTGTTACATCTTCAAGCTGAACGTCATCGTTAGAAAGTCCAGATGCATTAAGTACCTGGTTATAGCGTCCACCCTTCATAGGTGCAATCAAACGGATAGAAGGAGCTGTATTATCAATCTGAATGATTGTACGAGTAATAGCAGTTTCACCATTCTTCATTGTTGCACGGAGAAGGAAGAAGTGGTATCCCTCTTCAATATCCTGATTTTCTATACGGTACATCCACTTTTCATTCTTTGAAAGTTCTGTGAATGTCTTACCGTTATCGAAACTCATTTCAATTTTTGCAACTCTCTTTGCAGCTGTTGCAGCCTTCTGTTCTGGAGTAGCCTCCTTTGTCTTAGAGAACAGAAGTTCATCTTCGCTGATAGAATATCCAGCCTGGCCGCGGATATATGGACGGTTTGTAGCAAAGTCACCGTAAGTAAAGTTTTCAATTGTAATCCAAGGACCTACAGAACAGTAAGTGATTGTCTGCTCTCGTGAATTAACTGTCTTACCAGTTGAAAGCACAGATTCGATGTAATAAGTATGTTCACCATCTTCAAGATTTCCTGGACCAAGGTCAAACTTGAAGAAGCCACAGTCTGTAAGATTTGTTTCTGCAACATACTTGCCATCAATATAGAGATTGAGATAGTAAATATCTGTCTCAGATTCAGCCTGTCCGTAAATTGTAAACATACCGTTCTTATGTTCACCATTGAGCGGATACAGAATATCTACAGTAGCAGGCGCAACATTCTTTTCGAGGTGAATGTTACGGCTTACGTTAGAAGTATTTCCAGCCTTATCTTTTCCTGTAAGTTCTACGTTATAAAAGCCATCTGTAAGATTTGTGATATCAACTGTTTCACCAATAATTCGGTCAATCTTAAGATTCTTTACAATTGGAGAAGAACCTTTTTCGAGATTTCGGATTGTAAGGTACAAGTCTGTTACTTCAACATTATCATAAGTATAACCAGAGAAGAACAACATACCTGTTGTAGTTGAATCATCAAGAGGAAGCTCAAGGTTCAATACAGGTGCATTGTTATCAATATTGATAAGACTCGAATAAAGTCCCTGAATACCGTAGCCGTCTGTTACCTTAAGGAACACAACCTGAGTTCCACCAGGAATAGCACGAGTATCTACAGTGTAGCTCCAGTTTTCTGTTCCAACAGCTTCGTTATATGTATTACCGTTATCAAGAGAAACCTTAACATTTGCAATTCCGTTCTTATCACTTGCCCAACCAGAAATTGTTACAATGTTACGAACAGATGTATCAATTGTAGGCTTTTCTACAGCACCCTTTGGCTCTTCCAGAGAAATACGGTAAGTGCGTGATACCTCCGGTCCCTTAACACCGTTTACATCAACTGCATAAACTGTAACAGTATGCTCATTATCTGTCATAGTGCTGAGAGGAACATCAATTGAGAAGCTTGTATTAAGCTTATACTCTGCATAAGCATCCGGCTGCTTATAGATTTCTTTTGTAGAAACCTGCTTAAATTCACCGTTATCAATCTTATAGAAGATAGATGATTCACCATCATCATCGTAAACTACACCAGAAATTGTGAAGTCGCGGGTAATAACCTGCATATCTTCCGGTACGTGGATTTCTGCACGTGGAAGGTCAGATTCACTATCAATACTGAACATCCATGCTTCAATTGGAGTTGAATTTCCTGCATCATCTGTGAATACAAATGACATTGCATCACTGATTGGTGCTTCTACAGTACCAATATGAGTATAGATAAGAGGATTCATTTCGATTGGAATACGAGTCTGTGTTCTACCCTTTTCTGGAGGAGCAAGATATTCTGCACCTGCAAAGAGTCCGTTATCTTTTACTTCGAATACAATAAGGTTTTCACCATTTACAACATCAACATCAAGAGGTTCAATTACTCGAACTTCTGGAGGAGTTACATCTTTGTAAACAGAAGAAAGAACGCTGATTTCATGTCCAGAAGTATCGCGGGCACGAACGTTAATTCTAATCAAACCATCATAACTTGAAGATATATCAATATCTTTGCTGAAAGTAACTCCAACTCTATTTGTATTCTTAGAAAGGTCAAAGTTCTCCCAGGTTTCACCGTTATCCAGAGAGTATTCTACAGAGCGGATTCCAAGAGGATGCGCTGCAGTACCTGAAATTTTAACTGCGTTTCCTACCCACTGCAAAAGCTCTGGAGTAACAAGATTAAGTTCAGGCAAGCTTGTATTTGCAATAAAGTTCAGAGGTTTTGAACTATATTTATCACCAAATCGGTCTGTTATGCGAACTGTAACATTCTTGTAGATACCGTCTTTTTCAGCAGACAGAGTAATAAGATTTCCATCAACTTCGGCAACAAGGCCAGGAGTCTGAGAAACTACTTCTACGCTAAGTGGAGCATTGTAGTTTGCATAATAATAGAATTTTGAACCGTTGCTTAAAATGTAATTGCCATCAATTTCATCATATTCAGTGTCAGCTGCTGCCATTGGATAAATACCTTCGGCATCGTTGATTCTTGAATCAGATGTTGCACGAACTACTGTAAAGGAACCAGTCACGGTCTGCTCAAGAGCACCAGCCTTAATAACAGCACTAAGCTTGTTTACTCGAGAAGGAAGATTTGTCGCAGGAATTTCTGCAATCCAGCGCATTGGTTCATCTGGAGTTGGCTTAATAAGTTTTGCAGCACCCTTCTGGCTTACAGCACCACCGGCAATTTCATCACCAGTAATTTCGAAGCTTACAGAATTAACTGCCGCACCTGTATCAATATAAAGACGGATTGTTGCAACATCTTTTGAAGCATAACCGAGTACAACCGGCATACCGCTAAAGTATTCTGAATCATTTATGTTTGCAATGTGAGCAGCAAGAGAAGGCTTTTTAACTGCAGTGAACTTTCCGGCAACAGGCTTTCCTTCTGCTGTAGTTGTATTAAAGGCTACAGGATTATTACCTTCATTCATTTCTGAACGAGGATAAACTGCAAAGTCCTGTTCCAGTTCACCCTGATAAACTGCAAGCGCATAAACATCAAGACCATCTGCCCAATAAACAGCTGGTGCCTTTGGAGCAGGCATTTTACCGTTCTGTTCTTCAACATCAGGAATATTCTTTACGGCAAATGCTTTTGCAGCCTGATTACCACCTGCACTTTCTGCAATAAGTTCTACAAGGTGTACTCCAGAACCATCCGGATAGAAGTCAAAACGGAAGGAACCGTCTTTTTCAACACTTACACTTGTAAAATCTTCATTGCTGGCAGGTGCTGTAACAGTTCCAATAATTCCCTTCTGAATGTCAACTTTTGCAGACATAACTCTGTACTTGAGTCCGCCTACTCCAGTTTCACAGGTAACCTTACCGGAAATAGAAACTGAACCTTCGCTGCCATTAAGAGCAACTGTGTCTGAATAATCATTAATAGTAATCTCAGGAAGCGCAGTATCTGCACGGAAGCGTAACTGACGTGATTCAACAGTCTTACCCTTATCTGTCTTAATTCTTACAACAACTGGTTCTGAACTTCCAACTGCATCAAGAGAAATAAGTTTAATGAGATTTCCCTCGAGTTCAACCTTAGCAAATTTTGTTGAAGGTACAAGTTCTGCACTGGCAGCATTTGCTCCAAGCAGATACCCAGTAACAGGGAACTCAGGATTACTTATGATAGAACCATCTTCTGCAACTGTACTGTCATCAAATACGATTACTGGTTCTTCTGCCTTTACTACATTTGTATTTGTTACATAGTAAATTCCGCGGTAAGTAGAAACGCGGCCTATAATATCTTCTGCCTGAACCTCAAGTGTCATTACACCCTTTGGACTTTCTGCACCAATAGGAAGTGTAAAGTTATAAGAAGTTACATTCTTAAGAGCAATAGAAGATTCTGAAACACCATCATCACCCCAGGTAAGTTTAGAAGAAACATTTACGATTCCAACCCCTGAATTAATATTAACAGAGAAAGACTTTCCGCTTTCAGGATGAATCTCCATTCCGTTTACAAAGTCAACAGAATCTTTTCCGCCTGTAATTTTTGCATCTGAATAAACCGGTGCTATTCCGCGAGAAACAATATTTACAACAACAGGATTTCCAACTATATCATTAGAATCAACAGCAGTAACTGTTACCTTGTGATTACCGGCACTAAGTTCTTCTGCAGTACAAAGATGATAATAGAATACACCCTTTGTTTCCTGAACAATCGGTTCGTTTGAATCAAGCTGAATGCGAACTTCTTTTACTCCATCAGGATCTGAAACAATACCACGAACAAAGAGTGGATCTGAATCACCAAAATTCTGTCCATTTATAGGATCAGAAATTGTTACTACAGGTTTATCATTTTCCTGATTAAGAGGAATATTGCGTGTTACATCTACAACGTTACCTGCACGGTCTTTTGCACGAACTGTAAATTTTGCAGATTTATCTTTAAGACCAATTGTATCAACGTTTACAGCCCAATATGGGTTACCAGGAATAAGTTCAAATTCACCAGACTCTGAACCAAAGCTCCATGTAAGATCAGTTACACCGATTGTATCTTTTGCATAACCGGCAACTGTAAATTTACCATCCATTATCTGGCCATCTTCTGGATACACAATTGCAACATCAGGTTTTGTATTATCAATAAAATAAAGGAATGAATACAATCCTACAGAACCAGCTTTATCTATAGCCTTAAACCACAAAACAGCAGGTCCATCCTGGAATTTTTTTGTATCTACAGAAACTGTAAAGTCACAGAGATCTTTGTTTTTGTTTCCGCCGAATTTTACAGGAACAAAGTTTTCACCATTATCAGTTGAAAAGTAAAGTTCTTTAATTCCGTTTCCATCAGAAACAATACCGTCAAACTTTACGTTTCCTGAAACAAGAATACCCATTGTCTTATCTTGAATCTCAGTTACAGGCTGCTTACGGTCAAGCTGCCATGTAAGAACAGTAGGATTACTTACAACAGGAATATCATTAATATCATAACCAATTACTTTGATGGTATGAGGGCCTTCTTCAAGGTCATTGGTATCGAGGTAGTATGACCAGAATTCTTTACCCTCTGCAGTTACATGTTTTTCGATTGGGGTTCCTTCATCAAAAACCAAATCTACACGCGAAACTCCATCATCATCAACACAGGTACCTACAATATTAAGGTTACCTACAACGCGCATATTTGGATATGGGTTTGTAATTCCACAAATAGGAAGATCTGATTTAGGATCCAAATAAATATTATGAGGTCCTTCCACGTGAACATTACCACCCAAGTCACGTGCAGTAATCATAATATTATACTTGCCTGGCTTACGACTTTCCAAATCAAAAGACTCCTGCCAGCTGTTCATATTCTCTACACTGATTTCTTCAACATCACCCTTACCATGGGCAAAACCGAAGACGGGAACGAGAATGCTTAGAATTGTTGCCAAAAGGACTTTCTTAATATCTACCATCTAATACCTCTATTAGAAAAATTTCTTTTGAGTAAATTCTCTCACTTTCAATATCGGCTAATTTATACTTTTTCATTAATTTAAAATGGGTTATACTATATTCAACGGTTTTATTATAGGAGGACTGATTATGAGCACAACTAGTACGACTATTTTACAACAAATCATTAATAAAAGCAAAAAAATTGTTTTTTTTGGTGGAGCAGGCGTTTCTACAGAATCCGGCATTCCAGACTTTCGTAGCATAGACGGATTGTATAATCAGCAGTGGAAATATCCGCCTGAGCAGATTATAAGCCGAACCTTCTTCTATAATAACACTCCGGAGTTCTATCGGTTTTACAGAGCCAAACTTTTACCTCAGGGCATTAAGCCAAATCCTGCTCATTACAAACTGGCGGAGCTTGAAGCCGCAGGCAAACTACTTGCCGTAGTAACACAGAACATTGACGGCCTGCACCAGATGGCGGGCAGTAAAAATGTTTTTGAATTGCATGGAAGCACTCTGCGTAATTACTGTCTTGAGTGTCATGAATTTTATGATGAAAAGATTATCATCGAAAGTGAGAACTCTCCGGATAAACTTCCGCACTGTAAAAAATGCGGCGGTCTTATAAAACCTGATGTTGTTTTGTATGAAGAAGGGCTTGACCAGCGGGTAATTGAAGGGGCGGTAAAAGCCATTAAGGCTGCCGATACTTTGATTATTGGCGGCACTTCGCTTACGGTTTACCCGGCCGCGGGGTTAATAGACTACTTCCATGGAGAAAACCTTATCCTGCTGAATAAATCAAGTACACCTCAGGACAGCATGGCAACTCTTGTAATTCATGAACCAATTGGTGAAGTCCTTAGTCAGATTAAAGTAATGTGATGTCATTCTCGGATTTGCTATAATGTCATTCTCGGGCTTGCCCCGAGAATCTTCTAAAAATTCACATCAAGTCCAAAAGACAGTTTTATTCGTTCTTCAGGCTTTATAGGCTCGGGGCTATGAATAACATAACTGAAAGTTGTAATCAAACCGATTTTATATGAAGGTGATGCAAAAAGCCCAATATTCGGAGTAAGCTCCAGAGCAGACTTTATATACACCGAATCAAGATAATATCCGTTTCCATCAAAAAGATTTTGGAAATATTTTCCAATCCATAAATTCTGAAAACCATCTTTCGTCTCACTACCTGCTGCAGCTGTTCCCGCATAACCGGCAGAAATATAAAAATCATTCAGATAAACAGCCGTAATACCTGGAATTGCCTTTTGAATATCCATACTGAAAACAGTAGTTTCCGCTGCTGCATCAAAAATGACTGTTCCCATAGAAATCTTTGGCTGCGCATAACCATAAATTGAACTGGAAGGGAATAAAGCCGCATTCAAACGAAGTGGCAGATTACAAGTATACCCCTGCTTTGATTCAAACGGAAGAAGATGTGGTATACAAACCGTAAGCTTTCCACCAAGTGCAAGAGCCTTCTTATAATCTATATTATTATCAAAATCAGAATCGTATCTTGCACCAAGACTCACAGCAGCAGCCAGTCCCATATATTCAAAACGCCCAGGCCCCGCACGTCTTATATTTGAATATTGTATTGATGCGATATTCTGCAATTTATAATAGAAGATATTATCTGAAGGTGCTGTAATTCCAAAAGTATCGCTGTCCCAGAAAGCAGCTGAAGGGAAAATCTTATAATCTTTGCTTGAAGGATTTTCGTAAACGTCGGGAAAACGGGTATCCTGCTTTCCAACAAAAGCTTCAGAAGAATTGGAAAAAGTGATGGTTGAATATCTTCCAAAATCCCAGTTTGAAGAAAGGCTTAATTTTGCTCCTCCCTGTTTCCAGCCGTTTGAATCAAATTCTGTTTTTAACTCGGTAACACTTCTGAACAAGGCCGTTGAAGTTCCTTTTGTAATCTGAAGATCTACGCCAACAGCCTTTGAAAGAGTATTCCACCCTGCAGTAAGCATGTATAAATCTGAAGTACCTTCAGTCCATGGATTTGCCGTAACATAAGTGGCACCAATATAGGAATTACCGGCATTCGAATAATAGTCTGAATTTATTCCAAAGTATTCAGTCTGATAGCTGCTGACAGGAATAAAAATTCCTCGAAGAAGATATGGAAACGGAGAGTACGCTGTTGAAGGAAGTGGATTGATTTTGTTAGCTCCGGTTATTTCTACAGGCTCAAGAACCGCATCCTCCGGGAGCCTGTTATCATCTGCAAGAATCTCAGCCTGTTCTGTCTCAAAATTACGATGCATTACATCGGGCATACACAAAAGTCTGTTTTGCCTGTAAAACTTGCCTCTATAAACCACAGTTCCATTATATAAAACCGGATTAAAAACTCCGCCGGAAATATCTTCGGTACTTAGTTTTAATTCGCCGGATTCAATGTCCATAAAACCAAGGCGTGGCATTGTTCCTTTTTTTGCATAACTGAAAACAAACTGCCCGTCACCTGCAGAAAGAGAGCGCACCACCATTCCGTCAGCCAACAAAAACTCCCGCAGCTTCTGCCCTCCAACAGAATAAACGCATACACTGTAATTCAGCCGCTCTTTTTTTATAAAGGCAAAAGTTCCTTCCTCAAGCTGAGTATACGCAAAAGGGGTTATTTCTAAAGGGAACTTAATTTCTGTGGAAGGCTCAACAGCTTTTATGTGGCTACTGCTTTCATCAAAAATTATTTTATAAATGCAAAGGCTGTAATGCTGGGCTAAATATTTTTGCGCTACCAGATAGTAAGAGCCGCCATCACAAATTATTGCAGCCTCTTTAAGGCCGAAGTCGCGCACGGAATAAAATGAGCCGCGGTTAATATCATAGATTTTTACACGGGAAGAAGGGCCTGGTGAGTTTTCGCTGGTATAGCTAACGGCAAGTAAACGGCCGTCTTTTGAAGGACGTACAGTATCAATTCCCTGCATCGAAAAAAGCTGACGGACTTTTGGATTTGAATCAGATGGCTTGATATCAGCTGAAAACACACGCCTGCCAAAAAGATCCAGCCACACAAAACGTGTTGCAGAAGGAGTTCCATTCTCCCCCGTAATTGTTGCAATGCTCAATGAATCATAAAGTGAGCCAGCATTATTCATTAAAGAATAGTCTTTTGAATCTGACTCAAAAAAATCCCGAACTATTCCTGCCGCTACAGGATTTGCTTCAACATCAGGAATTTCATATTCTGCAACAAATTGATTCCAGGCTGTTTTCAGTTTTATGCCAAAAGTTTTCTTAAATATTCCTGCAATTGTAAAGCCCTTACCGTTTACTACCCGGAACCAGAATTGTGCATAAGCCTGCATTCCATAATTGTCCTGCAGCCATTGATGAAAGGCTCCGTTAAAATAATAAGGAGCCCCGCCCGGTGAAACATCAGAAGAACCTGAGACATCATGATAAGACGGAAACCTTCCTTCTATTTTTGCCTGCTTAACATAATGTTTTGCATATTCATCATTAAGTCTGCCCTCGCCTGCTGCACTTTCACTAGTTAGGGTTGCTCCCTCTGCCATTCCAGTTGTTACCGTAAGCATTCCAGGAACAAAGCAGTCTCCAAAAACTTTGTCAGCAGAACGCCACGCATCATCTTTCATATTATAGGTAACAGCATGGGTTAATTCGTGTCTGAAGGTAGAAAGCAGGGTTTCACTAAAAACCGCAAGTTCACTTGAGCCCGAAACTCCAGTATCATAAATTGCAATGTGATTATAAGGAACGGCGGTCCAGAAAGCATTGAACTGGTCTACAGCCGGGGTAATTACAACCGGCATTCTAAAAGCGGGAGTAAGTCCATACAGGGCTGTTACTTCATCATAAACTTCATCCGCTTTTTCATATAAAAGGGTGGCACTTAATTCACAACGCTTGGGGTAGATAATATCAAACCACCTGGTTTTTGTAACAAGCAGATTTTTTTCGCCAGATAACATGCCGCTATACGCAAAAAGTCTTGCACATAGCAGCATAATCACAAATATTGATAATGATTTTCTATAAATTTTTAAGCCGCTTTTCTGCATATCTGAAATAACCTGCACCGATTGGTGAAGAAATAATAATAAATATAGCACTTAATATCAGTAAGGAAAGCATATTCTTAGGCAAAACAACCACTACAAGTACAACAACCAGTGCAATTGTAATCATGGTCAAAAGCATAGACCATAACACGTTAAAATTCTGTTTTGTTGCAGCCATTGGAGTTTCCCAATTAAGCTTTGGATTTGCCGTATCAATAAACATATCAATGAAAATCAAAAGCAGTGAAATTGAAACAGAAACCAAAATCATCAAAAGGCACATCTGAACAAAATCCATAAAAGTGACAGGCAAGGCTAACAGCGAATAAACTACAGAAAGTAAAACAATAGAAATAATTGCCGCAATTCCCACGTACAGCATAGCGTGCCAGAATTTAACTTTTATAATCATATCAAATTTCAATGGCATAGCCTTTAAATCGTTTAAGGATTTTCCTTCTCGAGAAAAAGATGTTGTAGCAATATTTGCAAAAGTTCCAGAAAAAATTGTAAATGCTGCAGCACCAAGAGTTACATAGTATTTTATTGATACAAACTTTTCAGCCGGTATTTCAAGAATTGTCAGCTGTAAATCTGAAATCAGTTCTCCAATGCTCTGACCGCTTGCAATAAAACCGATGCAGAAAGAAAGAATAAAAATTACAGGAAAAATAAAAACAAACAAAGGGCCGTTTGCAAAGAACGCTGGCTCGCGAACAACGTTTCGTACATCACGGACAAATAATGCATGGAATATTGAAACTGAACGCACATCTTTTTTTATTACTTCTTCTGCTTTTTCTGAAGTAATCTTTTTTGATTTTTCATCAGAAAATCCGTTCAGACTTTTTATATATAATTTTCCGGCCAGTGGTACAAGCACAAAAAGAATCAGGGAGCCTAAAGCCGCAAGAAT
Source organism: uncultured Treponema sp. (assembly GCA_946540605.1). Classification (GTDB taxonomy): domain Bacteria; phylum Spirochaetota; class Spirochaetia; order Treponematales; family Treponemataceae; genus Treponema_D. The sequence continues at coordinate 14,085 of CAMNIU010000152.1, read as the reverse complement.
TAAAATCGGAATAATTTTTCCGTTGAGTGCCCCGGAAATATACATAAAAACTGGAACATTAGAACTCCAGCTGGAAATCTTATCTATTGAAGTACCCACCTTGTCATTTATGAATTCCATATTCGTAAACGAGATAGAAACCGAAGAATTTAAGAGTGCATAAAACAGACAGAAGGCAATCAAAAGAATTGTTGCAATTACTGTCATAACTTTTTTCTTGCGGAGCACAGGAATAAAATACAGAATCAAAATAAATAGAAGATAAATAACAAAGACTGCCGTTATAGAAAAAGCCAGTGCAGCAACAATAAAGCCCAGATAAAAAAGAGGATTTGTAAGAAGCCTTTCATTATAGCCGTATACTAATGAGCTAATTGTAAACATTCCTACTCCCATAATTGCATCTGAAACAAATGAAACTGCAAACTTCGCACCAAAAAACTGCCCTGGAGTTAGCGGAAGGCTCATAAGAAATTCTTCGCCGGTACCGGTATAATAAGTTGAAGCAACAGAAGTAAAGCCAAAGAACATAATCACCATGAGTGCAACCATCATTGAAATAAACGGCATAAACTGCTGATTTCCGTTTTCGGCCAGATACCTGTAAGTACCAATCATGTAAAGCGTGTACATACCTATCATCACGGCGAAAACATAAATTGCAAAAAGAATCAAAAAAATTGCCTTAACAATTCCTTTTGGACCTTTTTTGAATTCTCCAAACATTCCTGAAAAATTATATGTACCCTGATTCAGAATCTTAAAAAGTTTGTAAATCATAAAGTTGCCTCACTAGTTTGACTGACTATTCGACTTAGCTGTACTACCAATAAGTTCAAGGAAAATATCTTCCAGCGACTGTCCGGTTTTTCCGTGCTGTTCCTTAAGCTCATTCATTGTTCCCACAAAAATCAGTTTTCCCTGTTTAATGATTCCTATTCTGTCGCAAAGTTTTTCTGCAACTTCCATAACATGTGTAGAAAAGAAAACTGTTTTTCCGTCAGCTGCGCGTTCACGCATAATTTCCTTTACAATAAAAGCTGCTTCCGGATCGAGTCCAACCATAGGTTCATCAAGAATCCAGTTCTGTGGGTCAGTAATGAGACTTGCAATCAAAAAAAGCTTCTGCTTCATTCCATGACTAAACGAAGAAATCTTGTTATTTAAAACTTCCTTTAGGCCAAACTTTGTACAAAAAGCTTCTATTCTTTGCTTGCGTACATCAGTCGGAATCTTGTAAACATCGCCAATAAAATTAAGATATTCAATTGCCTTTAAGCGAGAAACTGTTTCAGGATTATCCGGTACAAATGCAAACTGTCTTTTTGCAGCAACAGGACGTTTTAGAATTGAAATACCGTCCAAGGAAAGTTCACCTTCATCTGGCTGAATGATTCCTGTGAGCATTTTAATTGTAGTTGTTTTTCCTGCCCCATTTGGCCCCAGGAAACCAAAAATCTCGCCATTATTTACTGTAAGCGAAAGTGACTCTACGGCTTTTGCGCCGCCTTTGTTGTAAGACTTAGAAACGTTTTTTATCTCGAACATTTTTTCTCCCTTTCTGGCAATTATTTTTTGCTATATATATTCGACTATAAAATAATTAAATAGATTTCGCAATTATTTTTTTTACTTTATTTTTATTAAGCAGAGTAAAAATCTAAAAATTAATTAGGTTGCAAAAATAACAATTATGATATAAAATTATTGTGAAATTTTAAAAAAGAAACAAAATTAAAAAATAAAATATTACAAAATAACCAGATTTTTTTTAAAGGAGAGATTTCGGATGGTAACGAATAAAGAAAAATTAGTGGTTGATAGTGTAGATAAGGCTATCAAATCTTACATGGACAAAAACTGTTCACCAGAAAAATATAAAAAAATTATTTACAAGATTGAAGGATCTCTTGTAAAAGCTGTTCTTAATGAAAACCTTTCTGTTGTAGAATTTGCAAATACAGACAAAATCCTAAATGACTTAGAAAGTAGAAAAGTATAAAACATACTAATCTTTAGTATTTTAATTTCTATATAAAAAAGGGCTGAAATTAATTTCAGCCCTTTTATTTTATTTACTCATATATCGGTTCAAAGTCTTCTGCAGGATGTCCGCATATCGGGCATTCAAAATCAGCTGGTAAATCAGCACCATTATATTCGTAACCGCAGATTTTACAACGCCAGCCTTTTATTTTCTTAGGCTCTGAAGATGATGCAGCAGCACCAGACTTTGGCTTAATGTTACTCTGGTAATAAGAATATGTGAGGGCTTCCTCATCGCTAAGGACCTGAGCATCAGTTATCTCTGCTATGAAAAGCATATGTGTACCTAAATCAAGCTTATTGCAAACCTTAGCTTCTATAACTGAACAGGCTTCTTTTTTGATAAATGGGCATCCGTTTCCTGCAGTCGCAAATTCAAAATCTGCAAATTTATCTACATTACGGCCACTCTGATAGCCAAAATGGCTGATAGTTTCAAACGAACAGGAACGAGCTAAAACAGAAAGAGCAAAAACGCCACTTTCCTCTATCATTTGACAAGTGAGATTCTGTTTAATTACCGAAATTGCAATACGCGCAGGACCATTTGCGGCCTGAAAACAAGTGTTTGTAATGCAGGCATTAATCTTGTCACCCGTTTTTGTTCCGAGTAAAAATACACCATACTGTAAAGAATACAGAGCTTTATTATCCATAAGGGTATAACCTCCGTTGTAATTATAGCATACTATCTTACACGCGCAAGCAGATAAACAAAAGCGGAGTTCCAGTAAATTGCAACTTCGTTAGTACTGTAGCTTGGCTGTGCATCTGCAAAACACTTAAGAGCAGGAAGCCCTGTAAGATGTTCCTTTGCATAAGCATCAAGCAAACCTGCACAAGGGCCACCACTTAACATTCCCGGATATACGCGTCCACTCGCACCACTTGGTCTGTGATGAGGATTAACAACCGGCTTTGAACCTGCTCCTGTAACATAGCAGTAATTTACCGGATTACATCCAAGTATATAATCTATCTGGGCTTTAGCAGCTTTAAAGAAATCTTCGCGGCCTGTAAGGTCATAGCCCATAAATAAAATATGAGCAAGGTCACAAATTGCGCCGTTACTTCCCCAGAAAACCAGCTTTGAACAATATTTAAAAGCAGAAGAATTGCTGACCTCTAGAATTTTTTCTGCCTGGGAAATTATACAGGTATGAATCTCAGCAATTAAGTCTGACGAAAGCTCTGCTCCATCATATTTTCCTGCTGCTACTTCAAGCAGAATTTCTGTTCCATAGCCAGAAACAAATGGCCAGCCAAAGCCTTCCTGCCAGCCGCAGTTCCAGGGGTGCTTAGGATCAGGTTTATCCTTCTTTTTTTCTTCTCGGAATTTTAAAGCCTGGTTCAAATAATTTTTATCACCTGTTGCGGCAAAAAGTGAACAAAGCGCAAAATATCGTTCATCACGAACATCGCGGTCACCATAACCTCCGGTAGTAATCTCCGGCGGATTAATATAAAACTCATCATCATGTGAAAAAAGATAAGTTTGTGCTTTTAAAGCTGCATCCAGTAATTTTTTTGCAAAAGCTGAATCAGAATCTTTATAAAACCCAGAAGCATAAGCAAGACAACCGGCAAAATCTGCTGTTGCAGCAGTAGAAACCGGAGCCAGTACAAGCTGATCTTTTTCTTCCTGAGGCATTATAAAGGCACAGAAATGATAGCACGAAATTTTATGATAAACCGCACCGTCCTCTCTCTGCATTTGAAGCATCCATTCAAGTTCAAAACGTATTTCACCAAGCAGATCGAAGTTTGAAAATTTTTCCGGACATTTTTTATAAGCAAGAAGCATGTCCATTACAGTTTTAGTTCCTGCAACAATATAACGTCCATAGTCACCGGCATCATGCCAGCCACCCTGAACATTTTTCTTTTCGCCAGTGCCATATACTTCTGCAATTCCTGTATGGCAGATTCCCTGACCACAACGTGAATCTGTAAAATATTTTAAGGTTGAAAGAGCCACTGCATCATAAACATCATCAGCTATTTTAAAATCAAAACTGCGTTCTTCGCCAACACAAACATAATATTCTCCGGCGGTCTGTATGCTGGAAAAATCACCGGAATAATAACCACCGCCAGATAATTCATCATCGGGAGCTGCAATCAGAGCACCGGTAAAAACAACCTGCCCGTCAATTTTATTGCATACTGTAAATTCTTTTGACTCCCCTTTTGCAGATTTACTCACGAAAACGTTTTTGTTATCGAATAGCTTATAGCCAATCTGATTAATAAAAATTTCTGACTCTTTCATAACATAACGTTATACAGATTTTCAGAAAAAATAATTGAATAAAAGTCTATGCTTGTAGTTAATTATTACAGATTACCACATAAAATCTGCGATAACGGATATTTTAAAGTCTGTTTGCTGCCGTCTTTAGCAATCAGATTGATTTTCACTATGCTTTTTGAAACCTCATCTGCAGCTCCATCGCCATAAAACGAACCGAGCATTTCCAGATATTCTTCTTCTGACATTGTTTCGTTATTAAAAACAGGAGCTAAAAACAAATCCAGTGTCATACGAGTCTGCTCGTCTGCAGAATTATAAAAATCTTCGAGACTCTTACGTGTAATTGCAGCGGACAATTTTCCTTTTTCTGATTTGATGATTCCTGAAGTGAAAATATATGAACTGCTTTTTTTATCACTCATATCAATAAGTACAAGTCCGCCGGTTTTCTGTTCAACTTTTACATTTGAAAAACCGGCTTTAGCTAGCTCATAAGAAACGGCTTCTGTATCTACAACATTAGTCCCGTCGGCATTCATTCCTACCCCTGCAGCAGAACTAATCATTTTTGTAAAAGCTTCTCCTGCTCCACCTTCAAAGTGAATATCAACAGAATCATCCTTTTGAACAGAAAGAGTAACTTCTGTTGTACAGGAAACGAGAATAAGTGAAAAAAATACGAGGCTTAATGTCATTCCGAACTTGTTTCGGAATCCCTTACAAAATGTTTTCATCATCACTTAAACAAACTTCCAATTCCCAAGGTTACCCTGATACCGGTAAAAAATACAAGTCCGGCAGAAATTGAATTTGTAAATGAAAGAGCCGAATTATCCGGCTTATTGAAAACTGTATAGCTGATATCCTGAACAATCTGTGCCTTTACCTTGGCAATATCCAGAGAAGGAGTTGTAAGAGAAATACCAATTATTCCAGGGAAGAACGAAGGTTTTGCATCTTCTCCAGTTACCATCATGCGGGCATTACCAAACGAAATGACAGGACCGGCATAGAATCTTACATAATCATTTATTGTGGCAGTAAATAAAATCGGCATCTGGAAAACGCCCATACCAACGTTAAAGCGGAAGCCCAGACCTATACCAGGTTCAAGAATCCATTTTGTATAACGCACATGAGTCTGTAAATCAATTCCGCGGAACTGGAACATAAACGAATTAGGAGAAATCAAAGACCAGTCTGCAAACAAAGAAGCATCAGCTACAAGAACATCCAGTCCTTCTCCTTCAGGAGCATAAAAACTGCTTCCGTTGAATTTTACATTGCTGCCCGACTTTTTCTTTGAACTGCCACTTTTTGCAACTGATTTACTGTCACTATCGACAAAATCTTCCTCTTCAAAATCATCTGAATCAGATCCAGCCTTTTTACCTGATTTCAAGAACTGACCGCAAGCAACATACTTCGGCTTCCAGTAATCCTGTTTTAATGAAGAAATAATTACTCCGGTATTAGGCCCGTCACTGATTGCAGAAATAAACTGATTATTTCCTATATATATTCCAACATGGGTAATAGGCGCCGTATCATTAGTTTTAAAAAATAAAAGGTCACCAATTTCCTTATCTTTATCAGGAACAATACGGCAGTAATTGTAAAGCGCCTTTGCTGTACGAGGAAGCTGCTTCTGAATCGACTGTTTGGCCGTATAATAAACAAGCCCCGAACAGTCAAAAGAATCCGGACCTACAGCACCATAAACATAAGGGGAACCAACATATTTTTTAGATTCAGCAACAAACTTTTCACGCATTACCTGAGCTTCTGCAGGGCTCGTATCTTCTGCGCAAAGCTTTACACAACAAACGCAGAATAAAAGCAGCATAATTGAAAGAGTCTTTTTGGCCGCTGCACGGGCACTTTTATCGGCAATAAACGCCTTTACATCATCAAAAATCTTCATAGTTATATTGTCGTAATTTTTTTCATAACACTTTATTTTTTGCGTTCCAGAGAATTCAGGTGTAAAATAATACTCATGGCAGACATTAACAATATTCCGTGGAAGTATCTTGATGATTTTCGTGGTGCAGAGTTCAGTGGTGAATGGCCTACATTCCCTGAGCTTCTTCGTATTCAGACTAAGAGAAATGGCGAACGTCCGTGCTTCACGGCGTTTGATGGCCCAGGTGACTCCAAACGGTCGCTAACCTACAGCGAAGTTTTGCATAATGTTGAAGTACTTGCAAACTGGCTCACAGCAAACGGCTTAAAAAAAGGTGACCGCGTTGCTGTTATGGGAAAGAACTCTCCAGAATGGGCAACTGCATATCTGGCAGCCCTTTATGCAAGTGGAATTGTTGTTCCGGTTGATAACGGACTGCACGAGCCCGAAGTTGTAAACATCGTAAATACAGCACAACCAGTTTTTGTTTTCTGCGATGATGATAAAGCCGAAATCTATACAAAGAATTTTCCAGAGCTCAAAGTATACTCTATAAATCCGGAAGCTAACGAGCGTTTTATCTATAATCTAAAAGCAGACGAAGTTCCTGCAGATAAAAAGAATGAACCTTGTAACGAATATGATACTGCAGCAATTCTTTTTACCTCCGGTACAACAGGAAAACCAAAGGGTGTAATGCTTTCGCATAGAAACCTGATGTCAGATGGCTTTATTGCTCAGCGGCATTTTAATCATTACAACACTGATGTTTTTTACGCATTGCTCCCTATTCATCATGCCTACACCATGCAGGCAGCCTTCATCAATCCACTTATGACTGGAGCTTCCATTGTATTTGGTAAGAGCATGGCTGTTTCAAAACTGCTTCGCGAACTCAAAGAAGGAAAGATTACTGTTATGCTCGGAGTTCCGCTGCTGTATAATAAACTGCTTTCTGGAATTCGCAAGGGTATAAAATCTAAAGGGCCAGTAGTTGCGGGACTGCTTGGATTTGTAAGCTGGCTTTCTTTCTTAATTAAAAAGGTCTTCCATGTTAATCCTGGAAAAAGATTGTTTAAGCCGGTTCTTGAGCAGGCAAGCATTTATACTCTTCGCGTTGCAATTTCAGGTGGTGGTCCTCTGGCTGCCAGCGTTTGCCGTCAGTACAATTCTATGGGTATTGATTTTATTCAGGGCTATGGACTTACAGAAACTTCTCCAATTATTGCACTGAATCCGGTTGAACATTTTAAGATTGAAAGTGTTGGCCGTGCCTTTACACCATATGAAGAAGTAAAAATTCTGAATCCGGAAAAGGTTATTACAAAGAAAGGTTTTGAAGATGTTGGTGAAATTGCTGTAAAAGGGCCAATGGTAATGCAAGGCTACTACAATATGCCGGAAGAAACTAAGGCCATGTTTACAGAAGACGGATTCTTAAAAACAGGCGACCTTGGAAGCATCGACAAAGAAGGTTACATTAAGCTTTGCGGAAGAGCAAAAAACCTTATTGTTACCAGCGGTGGAAAGAATGTATACCCGGAAGAAATTGAAGATGCATTCCAGCTATATGATGAAATTCAACAGATTACCGTTCGCGGATATTATTCCGATGAAGAAAAAACTTCTGAAGAAATTGAAGCTTTAATTTACCCTAGTGATGAACTTTATAAAACTCTCGGTGTTGAACGCAATAATGATTTTGTTCAGGATGAAGTAATGGAAGCCGTGCAGAAAATCGTTAGCAAAGTAAACAAGGGCTTCCAGGCTTATTCACAGATTTCCAAGATTACGCTGCTTAAGGAACCGCTGGAAATGACCACTTCGCAGAAAGTAAAGCGAAACTTTGTGGCAAAGACGTATTAAAATATACAATTTAACGAGAACCTAAAAACTGGCTTTCGTCGATAAAAGAGCCCCAAAAACGGAATGATGTTTTTGGGGCTCTTTTTCGACTGCGCCAGTTTTGACTTATCGACAATATATTCTATACATCGTACTAAAGTTTCGTTTTGCTTTTACTGCTTTAACACGGAAATTTTTATCGTACGTAATTTCTAATTTCCGTACACATCTTTGCCAAAAGTTCCGGCTTTCTTTGATAAACGCCAAAATACAAATCTGGGACGGCTCCGCCTTTGCAGGATGCAGACCAGAAGCGAACGTCATCTGCCTGGCGGTCATAAGCCTGAGCTCTGTAGTGAACCGGACCAAGGTTTGTTTGATTCGAAAGCTCTGCCTGTGCATCTTCTGTAAAGAAGTTTGCAATATAACGCTTGCAGTTTTGATTATCAGAAATCAACATGCAGGAAATTGCTGGTGCAATGAGTCCATAGTTTGAACCGTCAAAGTTAGGTGGAACTAAGAAAGTTTCATAATTCTTAATTACATTATATGGAATCTTTCTATGCTCACTTAAAAGTGTAAAGAAAACTCCCAGCTGATTATCTTCTGCAAAATACAAAAGGTCATTTCCACGACCATTAAACCACGAAGGATGTGTAAGTCCCTGCTTTGGCCATTCTTTTACAAGATCAAGAGCTGAACGAAGCGTAAAGCCCTGACCATTTAAATCTACATCGATTATTTCTTCCAGACCAGATACTTTTTTCAATTCTTCTGTAAGTTTGTTATAGGCATTTAATCCACCATTTGCCATCACCAGAGCGCCGGTAAAATCTATTAAAATTCTATCTTCTGCACCATTACAGAAAAATGGACTGAAAACGATTCCTTTTGCTGAATTCAAGTATTCCATAAAAGAATTGAAACTTGAAGGAGGATTTTCCAATCCAGTTTTTTTCAACAAATCTTGTCTATAACTGAATTCACAATGATCAAGTAAAATTGGAACACATTTTTTATCTCTAAGAGACTGTGGCATTGTTTCAAGAACTCTTTGAGGAATATCATCTGCAACATCAGCAAGACTGCTTGTAATCTCACCTTTCCAGGTAAAGAGCATATCGTACTTCTGCTTTACAACAGAAAGGTCAAAATTTCCTTCTGAAATAGTATCGAATTCCAGAATAACATTTTCTTCCTGAGGGATATATTTTTTTAAAAGCTCACATTTATCTTCAGAAAGGCCGTAGAATGCAATGCGAACAGTTCTGTCTTCAATACGTTTTTTGATTGTACGTACTATACAAACGGTACTGACAATTATTGCAATTCCTGCTACAACACCAATGATTGTATAAAGTGTTGATTTTTTGATTTTAAAATCTTTCTTTTGTTTAAGATTCTTTTTTGATTTTTTGGTTTTTCCAGTTTTCTGTGCCATATAAAGATTATCGGCCAAAAAAGTCTGTTTATTAAATTTCTTCAAAATGATATCATACTGCCCGTTATGGCTGAATGTTTTTATAAAGATGGGCTTCATTTTGAGTGTCAAAGATGTTCTTACTGCTGCGGTCACTCTCCCGGATTCGTATATCTTTCTAAGCGGGATTTAATGACTCTCTGCCAGCACTTTGATTTGAGTATTGCTGATTTTGTTGCAAAATACTGCCGCTGGGCTGATTATTATTACGGAACTAAAGTTTTAGCATTGCTGGAAAAAAAGAACTACGACTGTATTCTCTGGGAAAATGGCTGCTCGGCCTACGAAGCCCGCCCAATTCAATGTTCAACATATCCTTTCTGGTCATGGATGATCGCTGATGAAAAGACCTGGGATGAATGTGCTGCAGAATGCCCGGGCATGAACAAGGGCAGAATCTGGCCTTATGAGGAAATTGAAGCCAATAAAAAAGCCTATGTTGAAAACGAACCTCTTCACAAGGAAGAGGTTGAAGCTTTAATTACTGCTGAGAAAAAGCGTGTTTAACGGCGCTGCAAGGCGGGCTGAATCAGACCATCTTGCGGCAGAAAAATCTATTCTCAAATCATCTTTTCCCTTTGTAAGAGCTTCAGGGATTTCAAAAATCTTAAAGAACTTTTCTTCCGAACCGTCGCAGGAAAGAATGTAATCTGCAATAAGGGTGTCTGTTTCGGCTGCCTTTATGATAATCCGCTTACCGTTATCTTCGCGGAGGAAGTTACACTGAAGGAAGTTTTTCTTGTCCGGCATAACCTTGCAGACATAAGAGAAGCTGCCCTTATCCTTTGCATAACGGGTAAGCTCGCCTGCATTGCCAACTGAGCCTGTACCTGTTTCCTGCATGTATGGGGCTGTAGTTTCGTTGCCTTCTGTCTGGGCTCCGTAGCCTACGCCAATACCTTCAATGAAAGTATATTTTTCCAGTTCTTTTTCTGCATCATCTGCTTCTGTCTGCTTTGGCAGCTCTGTAACGTAAAGCCAGTAAATACCATAGCGCTGATTGTTGATGAGGTAATATGGTGAGAACTTGAGGTCACTGTCTTCACCCCATTCAATATCATGAAGAATGAAGTTTAGACTTCCCGGCTCCCGCTCAAAGTGAGAGTTGATATCAGAAAGGAAGGCTTCTGTGCTGTCTGCATTTTTGATTTTGATGTATTCCGGAGCCAGCGGCTTAAGGTTATTTGTACCGCCGTAGTTGCCGTTGAGTGGGATTTCAATTCCGCGGATAATCTTGTTTGCGCAGACATCGCACTGAACCCCAACCTGGCGCAGCTTCATTTTGTCGTCGCGCCCCAGCTCTGCAGCAAGAACTACAGGGCCGTATTTGAAGGCGGCGGCATTTGCGTTATCCGGCAGGTTGTAGGCTTTAATTTCCATTGGAAGGGTCAGGGTAATGGTGTCGCCGGTCTGCCATTTTCTGCAGATGAGCATGTAGCCTTCCTGTTCAGAGAATTCTTTTTTATCAACCTCTGTATCATTTATCAAAAGAGCCGCCTGACCACAGCACCAGTCTGGAATACGCAGGGCCAGAGTAAAATCAGAAGTGGCTTCATCTAAAGTAAAAGTCACCGCCTCACCCATAGGGATATCAGATTTCTGACTCAGCTTTATTCCGCGAGCCTTCCAGTTTACAGTCGAACTGAAATACTGGTTCACAATCAGAGTCGCATTTTCATCATCATAAAAATAAAGACTGTCGCCGAGCTTGGTAAAGTTTTCAAGGCCGGTTCCCGTACAGCACCAGAAATAGTTTTTGTTTACATCGGGATTGCAGTAGGTCTTAAAACAGCCCGTAGCCATAGGCTGAAAGTAAGTTGTCATACCGGTCTCGCGGTTTACAGAAGCCAGAATTGAATTGATAAAGGTATTTTCATAATAGTCTGCGTACTTGCGTTCACCGGTCAGCATAAAAAGGGCACGGGTGAGTTTAAGCATATTGTGAACGTTACAGGTCTCGCAGTTTGTATTACTGCGCTCGGCATCAAGAATATCATCCTTGCCAAAATGCTCGCACTCGCTGTTGCCACCGGTAATGTAGGTGTGATGTTCAGTTACAAGCTTCCAGAAAGCCTTGCAGTATTCAAGATATCGTTTCTGCTCAGCCTGATCGCCGCCTTCTTCTTTCAAAGTGAGGCAGCGGTTTACAGCCCCAACAAACTTTGGAATAGTTGTGTTCGCGTGGCGATTATTCAAAATGTTGGCATCTTTTCCTTTTACCGCCGGCGCCGTCAGAATCTCCTTAAAAAGATATTCTTCGTCAAAGGTGTGAGCCACTTTCTTAAAATGGTCTGCCTGTGCATAGCCTGCTGCCTTCGCGCATTTATAAAGCTCGTAAAGACAGTCGTTCATTCCGCCGTATTCAACAGACAGTACGCGCTTTCTTGTTTCCTCATCCCAGCGGGAAGTGCGTTCATACATCCATTCGCCAAGTTTTTCTGCAATATCCAGAGCACGCTCAGCAGTCTGGCCACCCGCAAGCTTAGCAGTCTCCACAAGACCGTTCATCAGTTTATGCATTGTGTACCAGGGCACCCAGGTGTCCGCCTGATTTCCCGCCTCAAGCTTATCAAACTGAAGCTCAGGCTTTGCAGGGTCTGCCATTGTGGCGCCAAAGATAAAGCCTTGCTTGCAGCGGTCGTCGCGCCCACTTGCTGCCTGACATTCTGAAAGACCATTAATCAACAAAGCAAGACGTTCGCACAGAGCAAGACCATCCCGCCCCTTGCATTCACCATAGCCACTAGCAATTCCCTGTGCCGCCGCCGCAAGATAGTGCCCCAAAGTATGTCCACCGATTCGTGTGTTTTCCCAGCCGCTATACGGAGCTTTGACTTTGTTCGGCAGCCCCGCTGTGAGCCGGAAATTATACAAAAGCCGGTCAACATCAAAAGTGTTCAAAAAATCAAGGTCCTTCTGAGTTACATCAAGAAAATATTCATCTTCAAGCTTTACATCAGCCAAACTGAAAGCCTTTATATTAGTTAAACGTTTAACTTCTGAATCAAAATTTTTACTCATTTGTATTTCTCCTCGCACACATCCGGTTGCCAGCGCAATTATACCCGCTGCAACAATCATAGTTTTAATTTTCAGGGATTTCATCTATTAGTAGATTATAGTTTTCTTACAGCAAGTTCAACCATCAAGTTTTTTACTCATTAAAGAATTGCCATTATGGATTGCCACGTCGCCCTCTGGGCACCTCGCAATGACGGCACTTATGTCATTGCGCTCTTCGACAAGTTCAGGAACCGCGCACCAACGTCATTGCGAACCGAAAGCGAAGCAATCTCCCAACGTCATTGCGAGCGCAGCGAAGCAATCCATTAAATCTTTTTCTTCATATAAAGATAGCGCAGCCAGGCCGTAAGCCCGCTCAGGAACCAGACGATTCCAACCGACCACCAGATGCCCCAGACGCCAATCAGCGGAATTGCGACTAATATCACCGGCACAACAAAGCGGCCAACAACTTCGGTCACACCATTAATCAGGGCAAAGGTTGCATCGCCGATTCCGTTAAGAACTCCGCGCACAACATAAATCACACCAAGGAAGATGTAGAACCAGCTGGTAATTCTCAGGGCCTTAGCCCCCATCTCAATTACCTCAGGCTCCTTTACAAAAAGACGGGTAATCGGGCTTCCGAAAATCTGAATCAGCGGAATCATGATCACGGTAAAAATGGCCATCATAATCATACTCTTGCGGTAGCCCTCGATAATGCGGGCGTGTTTCTTAGCACCGTAGTTCTGACCGGTATAAGTTGAAAGAGCCGTTCCCAAAGTTCCATAAGGCTGATGAATCAGCTGCTCCACACGGCTGGTCGCAGTAAAGGCCGCAACCGCAACAGAACCAAAAGAGTTAACAACCCGCTGCAAAGCCATGCAGGAAATCGCAATCAGCGAGAACTGAAGGGAAAGCGGCACACCAAGTTTTATGCAGCGGCCAATAATCACAGGGTTCACCCGCCAGTCTGCCCGAGCCAGCTTAAAATATGAATTAGTCTTAAAAGCAAAAACAAGACAGAGAATACCGCAGACCATGTTGGAAATCAAAGTCGCCACGCCGGCACCCCAAACTCCAAGCTTAAGATTGTAAACAAAAATCACATCCAGCACGCCGTTGAGAATGCAGGAGAAAATCAAAAAATAAAGGGGAGTTTTAGAGTCCCCGAGCGCCCTCAGCATAGAAGAAGCAAAATTGTAAACCGAAATCATCACCATGCAAACGCACATAATCTGCATATAGGCCTTTGAATCAGCCATGATAGAATCCGGAGTATTTAGAAGATGCAGAATCGGGCCGGCAGTAAAAAATGCAATCGCACCGATAGTAGTAGGAATCACCAGCATGATGTAGGCAGTGTTTGCAATACAGTTTTTTACCTTGTCTGTGCTGCCCTCGCCAAAAAAGTGAGAAGTAACAATTCCACCACCCGCGCCAATTCCGTTACAAAGCGCAAAAAAGAAAAAGGTAATCGAGCCGGTCGCACCAATAGCCGCCAGAGCATCAGCCCCCACAAACTGACCAACAATCACCGAGTCCACA
>CAMNIU010000151.1 GCA_946540605.1 uncultured Treponema sp. | reverse complement strand
CAAGCTTCTTAATAATCTGCTTAACCTCGTCCGTAGTCTTCTTTGTCATAGCAGCAATGTCTTCTACCGACAAGCGTGCATTCTGACGCAGTAAATCAAGTATTTCTTCCATAACTGGAACCCCCAAAATTGTAAAAATGAATATACTATTATACTAATAAAAGTATGTTTATACAATAAATACAATTTTTATCAAAAAATCCCAGAGCCCCTCCAAAAACTTCATAAAATCGTAAAAGTCACCCCATATTAACTGTAGAGATTTATCAGACCTTATTTCAATTAAGGAGAATGCAATGAAGAATCAAAAGAAACTTACACCGGAACAAAAATGGGAAAAAGCTACATTGGCTAATAACTTTATTTTCTATAAAGTAATGCGCGACCATCCAGACGCTTGCAAACATCTTTTAGAAATGCTCTTAAAAATTAAAATAGAGAAAATGGAAATGCATAATGAAGAAGTTATTGAAATTGAAAATGGTGCTAAAGGAATCAGACTGGATGTTTACGTCAAAGATAATGGAAGAATGTTTGATATTGAATTACAGGTTGCAAATACAGAGGATCTTCCGGAAAGGGCACGTTATTATTCCAGTCTAATGGCACTAGACTCACTCAAATCTGGAGAGATATACAGTGAACTTTGTGATTCCCACGTTGTTTTTATTTGTATGAGTGATATTTTTCACAATGATCTACCAGTCTGCACTTTTGAAAATGTCTGCCTTGAAGATGGTAAAACAAAACTAAATGATAGAGATTACAAACACTTTTTTATTGCCCCAACTTGTGCTAAAATGATTGAAAATGAGGAAGTAAAGAGTTTCTTTGAATTCCTCATTTCAAACCGTGCCAAAAACAAATACACAGCTGACCTTAAAAATTATGTCACGGATGCCAAACTAAACATGAATTACAAGAGGCAATTTATGGAATGGGAACGACAAAGAGCATATGATTTTAAGTACGGATATAATAGCGGCAAGGCTGAAGGTATTATAGCAGGCAGAAAAGCTGGTCTTGAAGAAGGTAAGAAAGCAGGACTCGAAGATGGCAAAAAAAAAGGTCTCGCAGAAGGAAAACTTGAATCTGCCAGAAACGCCCTTGCAATGGGACTTTCTATTGAACAGGTTGAAAAAATCACCAGGCTTCCTGCAGAAACAATTGAGGAACTCCAAAAAGAAGTTACCGTGCAGGCATAATTTAGAAAAGCCAATAAACAAAAAAAGGTAATTCCACGATTTTCGTAGAATCACCTTTCATTAAGTACAATGGTCATTGCAAGTGACAGTGATTGCGTCGCAGCATCCATCATTGCGAGCGCAGCGACGCAATCTATTAAATCTCACTCAACTCTTTCTGACTAATCATTCTGATGCCGTTCTTCTCGCAAACTTTTTCAGTTTCAGCAACATCCGTACAGCGTATAATCATATAAGCCGAGCCAGACTTGCGGCCGGTAAAGCCGTACATGTATTCAACGTTGCGGCCGTTGTCTGCAAGAATCTTCAGAATGCGGTTGAGGCTGCCAGCTTCATCAGGAATCTCAATTGCAATTACCGGTGTTACCTTTACGATGTAATGAGAACGTTCTAAAGCTCCCTTTACCGCAGCGGCATCATCCACGATGATTCGCGCAATACCAAAGTCGCTTGTATCTGCAAGGCTCATTGCCCGCATATTGATATTATGAGTTGCCAGAACGTTTGTAAATTCTGCCAATGCGTTTTTTCTGTTTTCGATAAAAATTGAAATCTGTTCTATTGTCATTTTTTCCTCCTAATCATGCAACTTACGTGTATCAATTACGCGTTTTGCCTTACCTTCACTTCGCGCAATAGACTTTGGTGCAACCAGTGTAACCTTAGCCTTAATCTGAAGAACACTCAAGAGTGCGGCCTCAAGCTGCTTTTCTGCCTTGTTTACTTCAGAAACCACATCACTGAACTTTTCAGCAGTCATTTCTACCTTAATTTCGAATGTATCTGTATTGTTTACGCGGCCAACGTGAATCTCGTAGTTTGCAGGGTAACCGTTCTTCATAAGAACTCCCTCAATCTGGCTTGGGAATACGTTAACACCGCGGATAATGAGCATGTCGTCTGTACGGCCCATTGGCTTACTCATGCGGACAAAGGTACGTCCGCAGGCACATGGAGCGCGATTCAAAACGCCGATATCCTTTGTGCGGAAGCGCATCAGAGGGAAGGCCTGCTTTGTGATTGCAGTGAATACAAGCTCGCCCTTCTCACCGTCTGGCAAGCGTTTTCCTGTTTTTGGATCAATTGTTTCTATAATAAAATGATCTTCGTTTACGTGCATACCGGCCTGCTCTGCGCATTCGTAAGCAACGCCTGGTCCCATAACTTCTGTAAGACCGTAAATATCATAAGCCTTGATTCCAAGGGATTTTTCGATGTCGCGGCGCATTTCTTCGGTCCATGGTTCTGCACCAAAGATACCGGCCTTAAGGTGAATATCAGCCGGAGTGAGGCCCATCTCTTTAAGAGTTTCACCAAGGTAGGCAGCATAGCTTGGAGTACAGAAAAGAATAGTTGATTTCAAATCCTGCATGAAGGTAATCTGGCGCTGAGTGTTACCGCTGGAAATCGGAATAACCTGGATACCAAGCTTTGTCGCACCACCGTGAACACCGAAGCCTCCGGTGAAAAGTCCGTAGCCGTAAGCGTTCTGGGCAATATCATTTTCATCACAGCCGATTGCAACCAGCTGGCGGGCAGTACAGTCATCCCAGATATCCAGGTCTTCTTTTGTGTAACCTACAACAATCTGCTTACCGGTTGTACCTGATGAAGCGTGAATGCGCACAACCTTGCTCATTGGAACAGCAAAAAGTCCATATGGGTAAGTTGCGCGAAGGTCGTCCTTGCAAGTGAATGGGATTTTATCAAGATCGTCGAGGCCTTTAATATCATCCGGAGTAACGCCTGCTTCTTCGCAGCGCTTTCTGTAATATTCTACATTCTCATAAACATGGCGGAAATTCTTAGCCAGTCTTTCGCCCTGAAGCTTACGAAGTTGCTCCAAAGGCATACATTCTGATTCTTTCTGATAGTATTTTAAGTTCATAATTACACCTTCACTTGTCATCCTGAACTTGATTCAGGATCTTTTTAATAGATTCCGAAACAAGTTCGGAATGACGTTGATTTATTTGATTTATATATAGGATTCGTTACCGTGCACGGCACTCTGTACGCATTGCACAAAAAAAATAGAGAAGTTCGCCCTTAGGCGAAAAAGAAATTAAAGGAAAAGAAGCGGCTCTTAAGTAAGCCTGTAATTCTTAACATATACTTAATTTTATCATCAAGAAACAGGAATGTAAATAGTAAAACAAAAATTTATAAATAGATTGCCACGTCGCTTTACGGCTCCTCGCAATGACCGTCATTGCGAGCGTAGCGAAGCAATCCATATTATTAAAATCTCACATTCATAACCGTAATGTCATCCGGCAGAAGCGCTTTGCCTACCCAGTCGGTTACTGTCTTTTCGATTGTTTTTTCTGCAGAGTAAACGTCGGTTTTGAAGAGTTCTCCAAAGAAGGCTTTTGTGCGCGGCTCGTCATAACGTTCGCCGTCATCATTCTGCATATCGGTAAAACCATCAGAGTACATATTAATCTGAAGACTTGGCTTTACTGGCATACGGTAAGCACCTTTTTTTTCTTCTGTAATTGCCTGAGCAACAGCACCCATTCCAAATGGTGGGAACGAAGGAGTTAGAGTTGCCACCCTGCCTTTTCCGTTTTCATCTTTAAGATAAGCAAAAACATTTGTATGACCGCAGTTATAAACATCAATTGAACGAGTTTTTGAATCAACAAAACAAAGCGCACCTGTAATAAAATTTCCAACCGGAACAATTTCCTGCAAAAAATTATCAAGCATCACAACAAGTTTTGCAGCACTAAGTTTTGATGAATCCTGCAGACACATCATAGAGAAGATTGAACCAAGCGTAACTGTAAGAAGAGCTGCAGAAACATTTTTACCAGAAACATCAAAGCAGCCTATCAAATAGCGACCTTCACAAAGTTCCTTTGCAATGTAATAGTCACCACCAACAGAATTAGCCATTTTATTCCAGATACAAACATCAAAAGGAAATTTCTTTGCATCAGAATTCTTCTTAAGCATATTTTGTTGAATAGCTGCGGCCTTTTCCATATCCTGAGCGCGCAGCTCTTCAAGCTTAGAATTCATTTTTGCAATGGACATAATTCCATAGAAGCTGCGGTTATTTAAGAGAACAATAACATGTTTGATTTCAACATTGATTGCAGTATCGTTAACTTTTGCGGCAACTGTTTCGATAAAATCAGAACAGTTCAAAGTGAACGGACATTCTTTTACATAATCACCACAGGTTTTAGAAGCAAAAAGCTTAAAACCAGACGCCTTGTTTTTTTCTATTACATCGCGCTCAACAACGCCAATAACTGCATCATCTTTTTCAATTGGAACTGCAGTAAGATCCGGCTGTTGCTCAAACATCTCGAGCGCAACATCAAGGCTTGCTCTGCTGCTAACTGGCTCAATTGCCATTGTAATTGAAGCAACCTGTCTTTCATTAAAACTATTTTCGAATCCTGTTTTTTTTACATCTACAGAACTCTTCTCTTCCAAATCCTCGGAAAAGAACGAACTGTCAATAACTTCTTCCATAAGAGATTTCCCCTACAATAAGTATAACATTCAAATTTTCCGCTGTAAAGAAAATTATTATGAATGCAAGAAAGTAAAGAATAAACGCAAAACTATTGTTTTATTATGGAAACACTTAAAACTTCAACATTTTTTTAAATAAGTTTATGCGATTTATTTGGAAACCTCTTCTGAATAAATTATTTTTGATTCCATAGTCAATAATCTGTTGAAAAGGACAATCAGATGTATATTGTAATGAATAATGATATAAATTCCACAAATAGGCTTGAACTTGTTCATTTAGACAAACTCTTTCTATTTCGTATCTCAAAAACTTGAATTCTCTTTTTCCAATTATTTTTTGATTTCTTAAATAACAAAAATAATTAATATTCGAAAGAAATCTATCCATTTTCTTTTCTAAATCACTGTGATGAAACTTCTCATTGTACCAACTCTTTCTTTCTTCGACATCATATTCCAATAAATATTCAATATCAGTATTAAAAGTATCAGTCCTTAATTTATCAAGTACATCTTTCAAATATTGTGCACGTTTTATTCTATTTGATTTTATAAACTCAATAACTGAAATAATAAATCCAACACTACCAGTTATAATTCCCAAAATTAATGCAATATCTTGACTTTTTATTATCATATGCTTCCTAGACTAGTTATTCATAGATATTTGACTATCATCATCATGTTTTATTTCTGCTTTCTGACTCGTACCCTTTATGTCAATAATTTTATCCTGGGTACGCAGCAAACCTTCAAAATAAAACTGCATATTTAAAATGCTTTTCCCATATTGAATAAAGAAAGAGCCTGCAAATGAATCAATAATAATACCAGTCACAGTTGATAAATAAACTAGACTCATGTTTTTATTATAAATAGCTCCGAAAAGCAATGCACAAAAAATAAAAGCAAAGCCTATGACCCCAAATGAAATTGCTACATACAATAATTTATTTACATTTTTGCGAACTTGCTGATAATAATCATTTATATTTTCATTATTTATCTCGATAATTTTTTCAAAAAAATCTTTCTCCTTCTTCTCCGAAGGTTTTATATTCCTTCGTCGATTTGTTCTTATTTGTCTGGTTATTACACTTCTCTTGTTTTCATACAAATCAATACGATACATGTCAATAATAAATATTAATAATTCAACAAGATTCATTACACAAAAAGTTATAATTGTATTATTTTTAGTTAATAATTCCTTAAAATTGATTACACCTTGATCTATATACTCAATAACTAGAATAAATAATATGAAAATTAGTGGATTTAATAATAATAATAATTTTCTTCTAGTCTTTAAACTCTGCAAATAAGACAAGAGAACCCGGTCGTATTTTTTTAACTCTGTCTCATTATCTCCTAACTCTTCTTCAAACATAGGAGACTTTATAAATTGTATAGTTTTAGAATTTTCTTCTTTCTCTTGTTTTGTTTTTTCTGTGTTCATTAATATCCTCGACTTTTTTGTATATTTATAACTTATTCATTCAAGTAATTATTGTCAACTCTGATTTTTTCAAATTAAGAAACTCTTTAACAAATTCATACAAATTCTAACTCTTAAAGCTTATATACAGTTAGTTCTTGCAATTCATGTACGATTATTTGCAATTAGTGAACAGCTTTATAGAAAATGCATAAAACATAAGTTATAATCCATTAAATATTACTGCGGAGAAAAACTATGGCAGAAAAAAAGTTAAAATCACGAATCAATGCGGTACGTAATAATTTTTACGCACTGCAGCTTGTCTGGAAAATGTGTCCTCGCATGGTTGTACACATGGCTTGTTCCCGTGCCCTCTATTATTTTGGCTGGTTGTTTTACAGTGCCTTTTTCATGCGTTATGTCATTAATGCATTGCAGGCTGGGGAAACCTTTAACGCAATTATGATTTTTATAGGAATTACAGTTGCGGTTTTTGCTTCCATGGCTTTATATAACAGCTATATTCTTGGAAATGTAAAGCCTGTCACTGATGCAGAAGTGAACAAAAAACTATATCAGAAACTTTTTAAGAAATCGCGTAATGTTGAACTGGAATGTTTTGAAAATTCTGATTTTTATGACAAATACACACTTGCAATGAAAAACGCAGATACCAGACTTATAGAAACCGTTGATATGCTGTTCGGTCTTTTCTTCGGATTTATTGCAAGTATCTGCGCCTTTGTTTTTATGTTTCAGGTTGACAAGCTTTCGGTAACATTTATTCTTTTACCAATTATCGGAAACTTTTATTTCCGCATTCTTAACAGCCGGATTGATTATCAGCGCAACAAGGAGATGGCTCCTCACAACCGCCGCATAGATTACATCAATCGAATTATGTATCTGAAAGATTATGCAAAGGAAATCCGCCTTACAAATATTTTTAATCTTCTGAAGAGACAGTACACCGATGCAATTACTGGGGTTTCAGATGTTACGAAAAAATTTGTTTTCAAATCTGCATTTTTGCACTGGTTCTATGTAATGTTCACATTCACTTTTATTTTCGAAGGTCTATTAATTTACGGAGCCTACCGAACGTTAGTTAGCAACACCATGACACTTCCACAGCTTGCTGTTCTTACAAGCATGATGGTTTCTACCACCTGGATTCTTATTGGTTTTACAGACAGCGTTACTGCCGGCTTTAAGAACGGTCTTTTTGTTGATTATCTTCGCACCTTCCTTGAATACGAAGAAAAGATTCCAGAAGATTATGATGGAGCAGATCCGGGCACAACAATAAACTCAATTGAATTCCGCAATGTTAGTTTTGCCTACAAGGAAACACCCGTTCTCTCTGATCTTAACATGAAGTTTGACGGCGGAAAAACTTACGCGTTAGTCGGCCATAACGGAGCTGGAAAATCTACAATCATAAAACTATTACTTCGCTTTTATGACCCAACCGAAGGTGAAATTTTACTTAATGGCCGAAACATAAAAGAGTACAATTTGCAAAAATACAGAGCACTCTTTGCCACTGCTTTTCAGGACAACAGAATGTTTTCTATGAGCGTTGCAGACAACGTAACACTTGGCGAAGATATTCCTGACGCACAGAAGGAACAGATTGTTAGTGAAGCCCTCAAACTTTCAGGTGTGTACGACAAGGTTATGAGCCTGCCGCAAGGTATCAATACCACACTCACACGCGAGTTCGATGATAACGGCGCAGTTCTTTCCGGAGGAGAATTCCAGAAAATAGTAGTGTCAAGAGCATTTGCACGCCGCTGCCCGATTAAAATCTTTGACGAACCGTCGAGCGCACTGGATCCAATCGCAGAATACCAGTTATTCGACAACATCTTAAAGGCCTGCCGAAAAAACACACTGCTGTTTATTTCGCACAGGCTTTCTTCGGTGCAAAATGCAGATCATGTATTTCTTCTTGAACATGGTCAGGTAAAGGAGGAAGGTACACACCGTGAACTTTTAGACCGTCACGGCTTATACGCTGATATGTATCAGAAACAGGCAGAAAACTATCTGGCCGACAGCACAAAACAAACGGAGGGAATCTGGGCATGACAAACAAAATGAAAACAACAAATACAGCAAAAGCTTCAAAAGAAAAAAGCAGCGTTCTCAAGAATCAAGTTTTCCTCTGGAAACTCTGTTTTAAAACCTGTCCGCTTTATATGATTTATCACCTCTACGATGCCTTCCGTTATCAGGGAATAATTTTTCTTGAACATGTACTTGGAATCCGCTATGTTCTGCGTTGTGCAGAATTTCATGAACCTTTTACAAAAGCACTTTTATACATCGGACTTATTCTCACAATAAATATTATTCAGATTATTCCAGATGGATTTTTTATCTACGGCTGGCAGTATAAATATAAACCTCGTCTTTATCGTGCCCTAAAAGAACAAATGTTCAAAAAGGCATCAGAAATTGATTTGTATTGTTACGATGATCCGGCCTACTACAACGACTTTGTGCTAAGCGTTTCACAATCAGAAGCGGCAATCGACAGATTTCTTGAACTGCTTAATATGGCAATGCAGGCAATCACAGTTTTGTTTACAACCGGTATTTTCTATCTTATGACAGATCCAACCGGAATTGTCTTTGTTTTTGTTTCTTTTATTCTTCGTTTTGTTGTTTCTAAAAAACTTAACAAAGTAAATTATGATAACCGAATTGCCATAAATCCTCACATGCGTAAACGAGATTATGTAAGCCGCGTTTTCTATCTGAAAGATTTTGCAAAAGAACTAAGACTTCACCCGAATGCAGGTACTCAGCTTGAGCAGGAGTTTGCCGAGGCTAACGACAATATTATGAGCGAACACAAAAAAGTAGCAGCAAAACGTGTATGGTTTCAGTTTCTCAAAGATTATGGTGTAGGCGACTTCTTGATTGACGGGCTTTACATCACCTATCTTGTTTACAAGGCCGCCGTTCTGCACTCAGTAACTTACAGTGATGCAGTAATTCTTTTTAACCGTACTGGAAGTCTCCGCGGAAGCATGAGCCGATTCGCAGACCTTGGCCCTAAAGCTCATGAAAACAGTATGTTCGTAGATAAAATCCGCTCTTTCCTTTCATATGAACCACGACTCAAAAATGATGAAGGAGATGAGGTTCCACAGGGAAATGGTGAACTTAAACTTGAACATGTTTCTTTTAAGTATTCAGAAACAGGGCGCACTGTTCTTGATGATATTTCACTCACAGTAAAACCGGGCGAACACATTGCTATTGTAGGTTACAATGGTGCAGGTAAGACAACACTCATTAAGCTTCTTATGCGACTATATGACCCGACAAGCGGAACAATCTCTTATCACAATCAAAATGTAAAAACGTTCTGCCCGCGCGAATACCACAAACGCATAGGAGTAGTTTTCCAGGATTTTCAGATGTTCGGCGCAAACCTCGCAGAAAATGTCGTTATGGATAATATGTCAAAAACTGAACAGGAAGAAAAATCACCACTAATCACAAATGCCCTTCAATCCGCTGGATTTGGAGAAAAACTTGCACGCCTGCCACAAGGACTTTTTACTCAAGTTACAACCGAGTTTGATAAAGCAGGTGTTGATTTTTCTGGTGGTGAAAGCCAGAAGGTTGCAATCTCACGAGCCTTCTATAAAAACGCAGATATTCTGATTATGGATGAACCTTCAAGCGCACTTGACCCTATTGCTGAATACGAACTCAACAAAGCAATGGAAAGTGCTGCAAAAGGAAAGACAGTGTTCTATATTTCACACAGACTTTCCACAACCCGGGATGCAGACCGAATCATCATGCTTGAACGAGGCCGCATAATCGAAGAAGGCACTCACGCCCAGCTTCTTGCCCGTAACGGTAAATACGCAGAAATGTGGAATGCCCAGGCCGGAAAATATAATTAAACATTACGTCATTGCGAGGCCGCAGGCCGAAGCAATCCACATTGCAAAGATTGCTTCGCTTCGCTCGCAATGACGTAAAATTTCACGCTCGCAATGACGTTATATTATAATTTCAAACTTTGCGCCATGTGGCTCAACATTACTTGCTGTAATTTCTGCACCAAGAGCCCCGCACAAAGTTTTCGCAATTGCAAGTCCAAGTCCGCAGCCACCAGCACTTCTTGTGTGTGCTTCATCACCACGATAAAAACGTTCAAAAACATGAGGCAGTGTCTCTCTGGCAATACCAGGCCCGTCATCACTTTCGTAAATCACAAAATGCCCTACATCATCTGGTTCATTAGCATTACCACAACTTTTTTCAATTCCCAGTTTTACAGTACACTTCTCACCTGCAAACTTAACACTATTAGAAACCAGCACTGTTAAAATCTGATGCAGCATTTCCGGGTCAGTGTTAATCACATCGTCTATCGCACTACCCGCAGCCCTCGCTGTTTCTATCTCAAACTTAACCTCTGGAACAACTGTCGAAAACTCGGTATGAACCCGTTCAAACAATTCACGAACAGAAACCTCACAAACCTGTGGTTTAACCCGTCCACTCTCCACTCGCGAAATCTGCAAAAGATTTTCAATAATCGCATGCATTGACTTAGCTTCATCTTTTATTGCCAGAAGTGATTTTTCCAGCTGTTCCGGATTATCCTTTCCCCAGCGAAGCAAAAGATTTGCCTGCCCAGAAATCACAGTAAGCGGTGTATTCAACTCATGCGACACATCGCTCGAGAACTGTCTTTCCCTGTCAAAATCAGCTTTAATACGAAGGAACAACTCATTGAAAGCCTTTGACAAATCATCAATTTCATCCCCCCACCCACTCAACGGCAACTGACCGTCAAGATTTTCTGTTGTCATTGTACGCGCTTTTTTTGTAATTTTTACAACAGGGCTGATTGTATTTTTTGTAATAAAAAGTGAAACAAAAAACGAAAGAATCAGAATTGGAATAATCATAAACAAAAGTGCAGCCGGCAGTTTCTTAAAAATCATATTCAAAAAATTCTTTTCATTGTTTTCTGAAACTGCAACTACAATTTTTTTGTCATGCAATACAAAGCTTTCTGCATAATAAACGACATCAAGGTCGCCATCAAAAAAGAAGTTTTTTGCAAAATATCTTTTTGCTTTTCCCTTTGTATCTTTTAGCAATGGAAGAAACGGATCGTTGGTTGCAAGAATTTCTTCTGTATCAGAATCATAAACAATATAGGAAATAAAATATGGAATTTCGGGAATCACTACAGGATGCAGCTCATCTGCATTTTCAGAACGATTCAATTCATCTTTTTCTTGAATTCGGGTAATAACAGAAAAAACCCCATTTGCTGCATTTACAAGACCTTCTTCCTGATTGCTTCGAACCAGTGAACGTAAAAAGAAAAGTATGGAAAGCGAAAGAAGAATAACAGAAGTTGTCAGAATAAACATAAAGCGAAGCGAAAGTCTTACTGCAAACGACAGCGGTCTTTTATTCATATTACACCCATCAACTAGCCTAGAATATAACCGACACCACGGACAGTTCTTATATATTCGCTTTTATCGTATTCGGCAATTTTTGAACGCAGATATCCGACATAAACGTCAACTGTATTTTCATCAATAAAATGTCCTGCTCCCCAGATTTCATCAATAATCTGCTGACGGCTAAAAACCTTTCCCTGATTCTCAAGTAAAAATTTCAAAAGCAGGAACTCCGTTTTTGAAAGCTGGATTTCTGTCTGTTCAGAACCATCCGAGTCTCCACGGATAATACAACCCATTCGGTCTACATCCAGAGAAACTTTTTTATACGACAGCTCTTCCTCTGATTTTTTGGAAAAGTTTACACGCCGAAGCAGAGCATTTATTCGGGCAAGAAGTTCCTCAATTTCAAATGGCTTTGGAATATAATCATCAGCTCCAAGATTCAAACCGTTTATTTTGTCGATGGTCTCACCCCGCGCAGTTTCCAGAATAACCGGCACAGTTGAAACAGCACGGATTCTTCGTAACACCTCTAGCCCATTCAACTCAGGAAGCATTATATCCAGTAAAATCAAATCAGGCTTTTCTGTTTCAAATTTTTCAAGAGCTGCACGTCCAGTAACTGCAAGACAAGTTGAATACCCCTCATGTTCCAGTTCAGGAATTATAAAATCTGAAATACCAGTGTCATCTTCTACAATAAGAATTTTCATTTTCACCTCACTCCCCCACTTTAACTTCAACCAGCATTTCCACCGGCTCAATAATATTTCCGCTAAAGGAACGAACATTCTGTATTTTTAGCTTAAAGGTCTGGCTGTTCACAGGAGCAACAAATTTAATTGTATCGCCACGACGGTTAAAAGAAAATCTGCAAAAATCCGGCAAAGGATTATTATCAATATACAAAGCTTCTTTTCTGAAAGAGCGCGGATTAATATTCTGATTAAAAATAATTTCTATAGATACAGTTCTTTCATCGAACCGGGTACACTTTATTTGATTTATTTTCAACGGAAGATTTTCTATATAAGTTCTGCTTCCCCTATAATTTAAAATCTTTGATTCATCTTTAGGAGGACGTGGCGGAGGTTCCAAATGCTCTGAATGTTCTCGAGATGGTGGTGGCGGCATAGTCGGTTTTGACGGTGCAGGCTGGGAATACAGCATTCCCGCAAAAAATAAAAAGAGAATCAAAACTACATCTCGCCTTATAAGTTTCATATTCCAAATTATAAACTAAATATAAAAAAAATAAATGAAAAACAGCCAAGTTATTCCTAAGAGTTCTCTTAGATTTTTCTTATATACATTAAAAGACCTGGAGTCCACACAATGCTATCTTTTATACAGAAACATTCACAGGAGGTTCTTTTATGAAAAAAACTTTATTTTATTCACTTTCATTTTTATTATTTGCAGGCTGTTCAACAGCATATAACACACCCTTTAATAATTCTCAGATGAATCAAACTTCGGTCACAATAACTGATGATGGAACTACGACAAATTATATTGATGAAACAACATCAGCTCCCAGTGCAGTAATTGAAGAAGACTTATATGAAAACTTTATAGCTGATGGAATTATTTATATTGATTTTGATGGAACAACAGTAAAAGCTAACCTGGAAAACAATGAACAGCTTACAATAACTAACACCGAAATTCCTATCGGAAAAATTGCCGACACAAAAATAACAGCAGTTTTATCTTCGAACACAATTGAAGATTCAGAAAATAACATTGATGAAGCATCTGATGGAATAATAATTCAATACAAAGGAACCGGCAAAATAAAATACATTCTTTCCGGCACTTACGAAGGCACAGTTTTCATTAAAAACAAAAAAGCAGATGCAGCCGTTATATTGAACAACGCAAATATCACCAGCAGTAATGGAGCTGGTCCAGTTTTAAGATTCAGTTCTGAATTGCGGACTTTTATTGTCGTGCCGGAAGGAACCACAAATACCCTTACAGACAGCCGAATCTTAAATCAAAGCGCAACCATGTATGATGACAAAAAAGGTTCTGTTTATTCTAAAGGTACATTGATTTTTACCGGGGAATCTGCAAATCAAACCACAGGTGAACTTTCAATCATAAATTCAGGTTATAAACACGCTGTTTATTCAAAGGATTATGTACGAATTGCTGAAGGCATTAATCTGAACATTAATGTAAAAGGTACAAATGGTCGCGACTGTATCAGGGCACTGAATGCAGTAATTATTGATGGCGGAAATATTAACCTTACAGGAAAAGGCACTATAGAAGATGATGAAAGTAATGGTATTCGCGTTGATGGAGAAGATGCTGATGAAGATGATATGACAGTTGAATATACAGCTGGAGCCGGATTCATAATAATCAATGGCGGAAACCTTACAATTAATACAATTGCAAAAGGTATTACTGCTCACTGGAAATCAACTAAGTCAGTAATTGATGACAGCGAATATACTGCAATCACAAATAATTCCTTGCTCTGTAATAACTATCTGCTTGGAACAACGGCAACAAAACCAAATCCATTTGTAGAAATAAATGGCGGCATCATAAACATTACAACAACCGGTGAACCTTACGAAGGCCGCACTGATGATGATCCAAGCTGTTCGCCAGAAGGCATTGAAGCAAAAGGGGCTCTTACAATTAATGCAGGAACAATAACATTACAATGTACGGACGACGCCCTCAATGCAGGCGGAAATATCACGATAAATGGCGGCGCACTCTATGCCTACAGTTCAAAGAACGACGCAATAGATTCAAACGGTTCCAGCGGAATTACAATAAATGATGGAGTAATTGTTGCAATAGGAATAAATACGCCGGAATGCGCTTTTGACTGCGACCAGAATCCTCTTACAATCAATGGAGGTCTTTTAGTGGGCCTTGGTACAAGTAATTACACAGCACCAAAAAGCGGCAAGCAAAGTACTGGAGTTCTTGCAAGTTCGAATTACGGCAATGCAAACACAACAATGGCAATTGTAGATTCGAATAATACTCCTGTTTTTGTTTATACCCTTCCTTCATCAACAGGAGAAGTTATGATTCTTTCTTCACCAGATATAAAAATAAACACAAACTATACTGTAATGAAAAACGTCAGTGTTTCCGGAGGTACTAGATTCCATAACCTTTATACAACTTTGCCACAAATCTCAGGAGGCAGCAGCACAATCACAAGTTTATCTACTACCAGCTCAAACACAGTTTATACAGATTCTAGTGTAACCAGCGGATTTAGAGATGGTCCAGATGATTTTAATAGGACTCGCAGATAAAAAGAAAAAAAACGGTGGTTCAATATCTCGAACCACCGTCTTTTGTTTTTGTAAAAACCTTACACAGCTTTATTTCTGCATAAGCTTAAATACTCTGTCTTCCGGATTAAAGGCAACTCCAACATCATCGTGTTCAGTCGGATACTTACCTTTAATAAAGAAGTCTTCTGTAATTTTAATGTAATATCGGGCAACCTTGTCATCTTCCTTCTGAGCGGCAAGTGCCTTAAACTGTGTAAGAGCTTTTTCATACTGACCATCTTCGAAATCAGCCAGAGCTTTTTCCCAGTTTTCATAGTAAGCAAGGTCTTCAGCAGAAGCACCTTCTCTCTCACAAATCAATTCATACAGGCGGATTGGAGTGTTTACGTTTACTACGCGGACACGGTCAAGACTTCGCACAATAAACCGCTCCCCCAGCAAATCTCTAGTAGCGCCGCTAATCAAAATACCACCCGTGCAATACTGCTTATTTACGCCCTCAAGACGACTCGCAAGGTTAACGTTGTTACCCATCATAGTATAGTTCTTCTTATTTTCAGACCCCATATAACCCGCAATCATTTCGCCCGAGTTCAAACCAATACGTGTAAATAAGGTGCGGTTATTTTTAACCATAATTGTAAATGCCTGATACAACTCATCGTCCATTCCGTCTGGCTGGGGTGCAGCGGCAATTTTTGCAATTTCTTCGTTCATTGCAGCTTCAGCAGCTTTCATCTTAATTGCAGCTGCACAGGCACGCTGAGCATGATCATCCATATGAACAGGCGCACCAACAAGCGCGATAATAGCATCTCCTTCGTACTTATCTACAGTTCCGCGTTCATCCATAATAATGTCAGACATTTTTGTAAGGTAGTAGTTCAAAAGTGCAACCAGCTGACCCGCAGTAAGCAGTTCACTAAAGCCGGAGAACTTCTGAATATCTGTAAACATGGCAGTCATTTCAAGACGCTGTCCTCCAAGCTTGAAAGATGCAGGATTTGCAACAATCTCGTTTACAACTTCCTTTGAAAGACACTGGCTGAATGCATTAGTAATAAACTTTTTATCGTGGTTAGCAGTAATGAAACCAAGAATTGTAGTTGCAACAAAAGAAACAAATACTGAAACCACCGGCACAACTGCACCAACATACTGCTTTGTAATAATGAAGTACAAAAGATGACAGCCTGCAGTTACAATAACAGCCGCAATTCCAAATATAATCTGTGGACCAGTTTTTTTGATTTTACTTGAAATAAAGCCGTAACAGAGGCAGACAATCATTGCAATAATAACAGAAATAATTGCAGGAGAATCATCAACAAAATCCTGAGAAAGAATCATGTTAGCAAATGCATAGTGAACACCAGGATTTGGATAATGCTCTTCATACTGATTCAATCCATAATCTGTTGTACTAGAAGCATTTGTTCCGATGATACACATTGCATTCTGAACCTTATCCTTACAGATATCATAAAGCTTCATGAAAGCTTCAAAAGCTTTTGTTGTTTCTGTAAATAAGTCATGAATATAATCTGCATCATCTTCCCATATTGTACAGAAATAATCCTCAGTTTCTTTTGTAAGGAAGGCCTGTGCAGCTTCAAAATATTGCTGGCGTGTTGCAAGGTATTCATCATAAGTAAGACCTTCCTCAAGTGACTCAGCATTGGAAAGTTCTTCTCGGATATATTCACCTGTAAGATAAAGT
>CAMNIU010000150.1 GCA_946540605.1 uncultured Treponema sp. | reverse complement strand
TAAAATGATAAAATTCTGCAACTTCTTCTTCAGTCATTTTTCCCTGTTCAATTAATTTTACAGCAGTTTCAAGGTCACGTTCAGCTCTTTCTTCCTTAGCGAAGTCTTCCATAATTCTACACATATGCTTAACCCCCTTTTCATCTTCCTTGAGATATCTGGCTCTGTCAGCCAGAAGTTTACTCTTCATGTCATCGGCCTTTTTGCAATGAAAGTCATGCATAAGGTCGCCAATCGGATCATTTCCTTTATATTCGCCGTTTACATAGATGATATGTGCTTCATCGTTGAATAATTCTTCACCATCTACGTACCTGTCTATTTTATACAACGGTTTTCCTTTTTTGAATATATCATTTTCAGTAATAAAAATGACATAACTTTCTGGAAGATTCTTTGCATCTTCACCAGGAACCGTAATATCTGCATCCATTAATGCTGAATTATAGCGTGCACGTTTAGCACCTGCACCTTTATCAGCCCTCTGAATTTCAATATCGTAAGGTTTACCTTTATTGTCTTTTGCATAAACATCAAGTCTAACAGAACGACCTTCAAGGCTCTTTACGGTTTTCTGAGCAACTGTATCAATTACTTTAAGCTTCTTGTTATCAAGTATAGTTTGAAGTACGAATTGAGTACAGTCCTTGTCATTTTCAAAAAAGCGAGTCATAAAGTCATCGTCCATCAAAGTAAACTCCTGAAGACGAGCAATCATTTTCTGCTTCTTTGTCGAATCCTTTTTTGCCATAGCTTATATTACCATTAAAAAATGAAACTCGCAAGTTTACCATTTGGAATATAATTTGTTAGTACTTACATGGGATTTTCAAGCTCTTCCTCGGACAAACACAAAGATGACTTCAAACTTTGATACAAATGTATTAGAATTGATTAAACAAAATAATTAGATAACACGAGAAGAAATTGCAGCTAAATACAATAGCTCCCTATACCCACACCTCAACGCTATTTTGGTGTTTTCTGCGTTGAGGCCCAGCAGTAATATGCTTTTTCTCTCTCAAAAAGCATATCAAGATTAATTGAGATTATATGATATAGTATTCGTTGGAAGAACCTAAAAAATTGCTCCACGTATTCGCAATTTTTTTTAACGGTTCTTCGATTATCCAGTTCGGGACGTTGAGGTCGCTGGTTCGAATCCAGTTTGCCCGAGATCTTTTAATTTAACTTATGACTTTCTAAACATAGAAATCTTTTTATATGCGCCATTTTTTCGATAATCCTAAAACGACCCGCTGTCGCAGCTCGTTTTTTAACGGATTTTCGATTTTTGGCGGGTTCGAATCCAGTTTGCCCGAGATCTCTTTACTTTCAATACATTTTTAATTGCTGATTTCTTTTTATATTCGCCTTTTTCTTGACTTTTCGGACTTTCGCATTAGAATTCTAGTTATGTCAGAAAAAAATAATCCTATAAAAGTGCTGAATGCTTTTTCCAGAAAATTCGCAAAGATGAGTAATGATGCTTTAGATGCTCAACCGGCACCAGTTTCGAAAGATAAAAAACTTCAGGATGAAATTAACGCAAGAGAAACAGACCGCAGAAGTTTTTTGTGTCGTAGATTTGAAGATTTTGCGGAACCGCGTACTCAGGATATTGAAGAGGACGAAGATAATCTCATTAAGGCCTATGACTTCTTTTGTAAACTTGTAGAATTCTGTGAAAACGAAAAATCAGAAAATCAAAATATAAAACTGCGAACTATGGAACTTTCATCACCTTTGTGCCGCAAAGCTGATTACACACTTGGAGAGGATTCAGCATTTTTGAGACTCTGGTTTTTGCAAAAATATCCGGAAACCAGTGTTGTGCCAGAGTTTACCCGAGCAGATAACGGACAGTTTTACCTGAACTTTACTTCACGAGAACTCTGGAGTCCTACACCACTTGAAAAAGAAATTTTACGCGCATTGGAAAATCCCGAAGAATAAATTCATCAAACCGGGTATTCACCATTAAAACATCCCCGGCAGAATGAATTGCTTCCCAGCGCTTTGAGCATTCCTTCGAGACTTATAAAGGCCAGCGAGTCAGCTCCAATTTCCTTACGTATTTCTTCTAGCTCATGAGTACTTGAAATTAATTCGCTTTTACTTGGTGTATCTATTCCAAGATAGCACGGAAACTTTACCGGTGGCGAACTTACACGAAAGTGCACTTCTTTTGCTCCAGCTCTTCTTAAAATCTGAACAAGACGACGGCTGGTTGTTCCCCGAACAATTGAATCATCTATAACGACAACCCTTTTACCGCACAAATCACATCCAATGGCATTTAATTTAACGAATACCATATTTTCACGTTCTTTCTGCGTAGGAGCAATAAAGGTTCGCCCTATATATTTGTTTTTCACAATTCCAGTGACATAAGGAATTCCACTTTCTTTAGCATAACCAATAGCAGCACCAATCCCACTGTCTGGAACTCCAATTACAACATCAGCATCTACTTTACTTTCACGGGCAAGGATAGCACCCATTTTATAGCGGGCTTCCTGTACCGGAATACCGTCAATTACACTGTCCGGACGTGCAAAATAAACATATTCAAAAATGCAGGTTCGTTTTGAAGCAGCTTCACAATTTGACGAACTATCGTTAGTTAGTATACTTCGTATTCCATTTTTATCTATAATGACCACTTCACCAGGTAATACATCTCGTATAAATTTTCCATTCACAGAATCAATTGCACAAGATTCAGAAGTAATTATATATGAGGGGGAAGTCTCCCCCTCGCTGCAAAGAGCTTCGCCCTTTTCCGCTACCCCTTCGAACGGGGACTCCGCCCCCGTAACGCCCCCATTTAAGTTTCCTATACAAAGAGGTCTTATACCATTCGGGTCACGTACGGCTATCAATATATCCTGCGTCATAATACAAAGTGCAAAGGAGCCTTTTATAGCTTTTACAGCTTCAACAACAGCTTCAATAAACAAGTTCATATCATGGCTTGCATGTCCGGGCTTTCCACCCTTTTCTATATATTTGCGAACGATTAATTTTAAAATAACTTCGCTGTCGCTTGAAGAACTAAAAGTACTTCCTGAATCTTCGAGAAGAGAACGGAGTTCTGTGTGATTTACAAGCTGACCATTATGAGCCAAAGCAATTGAACCAAACTTGTAAGTATTCAAAAATGGCTGAGCATTTTCAATTGTGCGCCCGCCGGCAGTTGCATAGCGAACATGCCCAACTGCAATAGATCCCTCAAGCTTATCTAAATCGCCATTCTTAAAAACATCGCCCACAAGCCCCATTCCCTTGTGCAGCTTTATTTTTCCGTCCACTCCACCATCGCTCACAGCAATTCCCGCGCTCTCCTGCCCGCGGTGCTGAAGGCTTGTAAGCGCATAGTAAGCAAGTTGTGCCGCACTCAGCGCGCCGTAAATTCCGACAACTCCACATTCATCATGCAGTCCCATTTACTCAGCCTCGTCTAAAAGAAATTCATCAATCTGGCGCGCACATTCACGACCTTCTGCAATTGCCCATACAACCAGAGACTGGCCGCGATGCATATCTCCAGCGGTAAATACCTTTGCAACATTAGTAGCATATCCGTTAGGACTTGCTAACTCAGGAGTCGACTCTCCAAAAGAAGCTACAGTACCACGAGGACCAAGTTCAGTACCAAATGCCTGCGCTGTATATTCTTCACAACCAGTAAAGCCGGCAGCTACCAGAAGCAGATCACAAGGCAGAGTTTTTTCTGTTCCTTCGCGTTCTACAAGCTGGCGTTTCCCATCAATCATCTTGAATTCAACTTCTATAATACGGACAGCTGTTATATGTCCGTTATTGCTTATTACTTCTTTTACAGTTGTTTCATAAACTCTAGGATCATGTCCAAACCTTGCAATGCTTTCTTCTGCACCATAATCAACCTTTAGCACCCTAGGCCACTGCGGCCACGGATTATTTTCTGCACGTTCTACAGGCGGACAAGGCATCATTTCTATTTGTGTTACAGACTTACAGCCTAAACGAATTGCAGAACCACAACAGTCGTTTCCAGTGTCACCACCGCCAACAATTACAACATCTTTTCCTTCGACTTCAATTCCAAAATCTTGTACGAGCATCTGGCCTATCTGTTTATTTGCAGGAGCAATGCCTATTTCTTCAAGAGCATTACTTGTTGCTATAACGCTCTTTGTAACTGCCTTTAAAAAATCTACAGCAAAAATTACGCCTTTTGCGTCTACTCCAGGTGCTGTAAGGGCACGTGCTTTTTTTGCACCACAACACAAAGCTACAGCATCAAAATCTTTTAAAATCTGAGAAGCAGCATAACTGCGGCCAACATCAGCATTGAAAATAAATTCAACACCCTCTGCCTTCATAAGTTCAATACGACGATCTACAATCTTTTTATCGAGCTTCATATTTGGAATACCATACATCAAAAGACCGCCGGCCTTATCTTCACGCTCAAAAACCGTAACGCTGTGTCCCCGACGGTTGAGCCAGTCTGCAGCAGCAAGTCCACTAGGCCCTGCACCAATAACTGCAACTTTTTTGTCACTTCTGTGAGCAGGAATTTCAGGCTTCATATAACCGGTTTCAAAAGCTTTTTCGATTATAAATAATTCATTATCATGAACCGTTACAGCTCCTTCTCCAACAACAGGGCTTCCGCAGTTACAGGCTTTTTCGCAGAGAGCAGGACAAACACGACCGGTAAATTCAGGAAAAGAAGATGTCTTTAAAAGTCTCCAGGCAGCCATATCGAACTGCCCATTAAAAAGAGCATCGTTCCACTCAGGAATGTAATTGTGAAGAGGACAACCAGTTACCATTCCTGCAAGTTTAATTGCACTCTGACACATTGGCACCCCGCAATTCATACAACGTGCTGCCTGTTCCCGCCGAGCCTTTTCATCTAGTTTTGGATGAAACTCCTTAAAATTATTTATGCGCTCCAAAGGAGGAACATTTCCGTTTTCAATTCTTTTATAATCCATAAATCCTGTTGGTTTTGCCATTTTGATTCTCCTGATTTTCCGCTATGCTGAACATTTTCTGAAAGCATCCAGCACTGCCTCATCGTGTGCCTTGCCAGTTTTTTCTTCTGCAGCAATTTCTGTCATAATGCGCAGATAATCATTTGGAATGATTTTCTTAAAGCAAGTTTTGTAATTCTCCCAATCTGAAAGAATTGCCTTAGCGCGTTCACTACCGGTTTCTGCAGCGTGCTGTTCAATAAGTTCGTAAAGACGAGCTTCATCTGTGGTATCACGCAGTGTTGTTGTCTCATCATCAAGAGCATACATTTTTACAAGCTCATGATTCATGCGTTTGTAAAGATCATGTTTTTCATCCATTACATAAGCAACACCGCCACTCATTCCGGCACAGAGATTTTTTCCTGTTCCACCAAGAATTACAGCAGTTCCGCCTGTCATATATTCAAGACCATGATCACCACAACCTTCTGCAACAACTGTTGCTCCTGAGTTTCGAACACAGAAACGTTCACCGGCTACGCCATTAATAAAAGCAGTTCCGCTGGTTGCTCCAAATAAAGCTACATTTCCAACAATTATATTTCCAGCAGCATCACCCTCAAATTCTGCAGGCTTTTTGATTACAAGTTTTCCACCGCTTAAGCCTTTACCAAATGCATCGTTTGCATCACCTGTAAGGCGGAGTGTAAGTCCTTTAGGAATAAAGGCTCCAAAACTTTGACCAGCCCCACCTTTGAAGTTTACGCAGTAAGTATCATCAGAAAGTGTATTTCCAAATTTCTTTTGAATTTCAGAACCGAGAATTGTACCAACTGTTCGGTCTGTAGACTGAATGTCGATACATATACCGTCATCCCGAGCTTGTTTCGGGATCTTGTTTGTAGATGCTGAAACAAGTTCAGCATGACGACTCTCAAAATCAGGAACAAGTTTTGTCAGATCGATACGTTTTTCAAGTTCAAAATCGAAAACAGAACGGTCAGATTTCCAGTCACTATTTTCTGAAGCATTCGCAAGAACCCGACTCATATCAACAAGACCAGCTCGCTTAAAACCCTGCTTATCCTTAAGCTTAAGCAAATCAGTTCTACCGCAAAGTTCTTCTACAGTGCGGACACCAAGTTTTGCCATTATTTCACGCATTTCCTGAGCAATGAACTTCATGAAATTAATTACATATTCAGGTTTTCCAGGGAATTTAGCACGAAGTTTTTCATTCTGAGTTGCAACACC
Source organism: uncultured Treponema sp. (assembly GCA_946540605.1). Taxonomy (GTDB): domain Bacteria; phylum Spirochaetota; class Spirochaetia; order Treponematales; family Treponemataceae; genus Treponema_D. The sequence continues at coordinate 37,633 of CAMNIU010000150.1, read as the reverse complement.
AAATGGACAAGTATCTAGCTGGCAAACACGCATCATAGAACAGCCCATTGCAATAAGAGGAGCAGTTGCAAAACCGAACTCTTCTGCACCAAGCAAAGCTGCAATTACAACATCACGACCACTCATAAGTTTACCATCTGTTTCAATTACAACGCGTCCACGTAAACCATTCTGAAGCAAAGTCTGATGAGTTTCTGCAAGACCAAGTTCCCAAGGTAAACCGGCATGATGAATCGAACTGATAGGCGCGGCTCCAGTACCACCATCGTGTCCTGAAATTAAAATTACCTGAGCACCAGCCTTTGCGACACCGGCTGCAATAGTTCCAACACCTGCTTCACTTACAAGCTTTACACTGATGCGCGCTGCACGGTTTGCATTTTTCAAATCATAAATAAGCTGAGCCAAATCTTCTATAGAATAGATATCGTGATGAGGCGGTGGCGAAATCAAAGCAACACCAGGAGTTGCATATCTTGTCTTTGCAATCCAAGGGTAAACTTTTTTACCAGGCAGGTGTCCACCTTCACCAGGCTTAGCTCCCTGAGCCATCTTAATCTGAATCTCACGGGCACTCAAAAGATACTCTTCTGTAACACCAAAACGTCCGGAAGCAACCTGTTTAATTGCAGAGTTATATTCTGTTCCAAGGCGTTCAGGTTTTTCTCCGCCTTCACCACTATTGCTTTTTCCGTGAATGGCATTCATTGCAGCAGCCATACATTTATGAGCTTCTTCACTGATTGAACCATAACTCATGGCACCAGTTTTAAAGCGTTTTACTATTTCATCCACACTTTCTACTTCATCAATTGAAATACCTTCTCCAGCTTTTTCAAAATCAAAGTCGAGCATTGCACGCAGAGTATGTGGATGTGCGTTATCGTCAACTAACGCAGTGTATTCCTTAAAGCGGACATAATCTCCATTTCGAGTTGCCTGCTGCAAAGCCACAATTGTTTCTGGGTTATAAAGGTGACTTTCTGCCTGAGGACCACGACGGAATTTGTGTTTACCAAAAGAATCCAGATGCTGGTTCACAGTAAGCCCAGCAGGGTCAAAACCCTGATCGTGATGATAGCGAACGTCTTCTTCTATTTCTTTAAGACCTACACCTCCAACACGGCTGACTGTATTTGTAAAATATTTTTCAACAACGTCACCGGCAATTCCAACTGCTTCAAAAATCTGAGCACTCTGATAAGATTGAATGGTACTAATTCCCATTTTTGCAGCAATCTTTACAATACCGTTAATTATTGCCTTATTGTAATCATCAATTGCCGTGTGATAATCTTTATCAAGAATTTTCTGATCAATAAGTTCTGCAATTGCTTCATGCGCAAGATAAGGATTGATTGCTCGCGCACCATAACCAAGACACATAGCAGCCTGATGAACATCTCGAACTTCTGCCGTTTCAAGAATAATAGAAATTGCAGTACGTTTTTTTGTTCGGATTAAATACTGTTCAACAGCAGACACAGCAAGAATAGCAGGAATTGCGGCGTGAGTTTTATCTACTCCGCGATCACTAAGAATGATTATATTATAGCCTTCAGCATAAGCGGCATCAATTTCTGCAAAGAGATTGTCGAGGGCAGTTTTTAACAGGCTGTCAGATGACGAAACAAGTTCAACATTAGCTAATTCATATATAATTGAAATAGTTTTAGCTTTAAGTCCCGGCTGATTCAAAGCACTGATTTTCATCAAATCAGTACCTGTCAAAATCGGATTATTAATTTCAAGTACACGACAGTTCTTTGCCTCCGGCTGCAAAAGGTTACCATCCTTTCCAACATATACAGTAGTGTCAGTAACAACCTTCTCACGAAGACTATCAATTGGAGGGTTTGTAACCTGAGCAAAAAGCTGCTTAAAGTAAGAAAATAGAGACGGATGTTTTTCGCTCATTACAGCAAGCGGAGTATCAACGCCCATACTTGCAGTAGGTTCAACACCATTACGAGCCATAGGCAGAATCATTTCATTTACATCTTCATAATTCCAGCCAAAGGCACGGTACATAATATTTCTTTCATCCTGAGTAAATACAGGAATCTTTTTGTTTGGAATCTTCAAATCAGCAAGATGAATGAGATTCATATCAAGCCATTCACCATAAGGATAAAGTGATGCATACTCTTTTTTACATTCTTCATCAGAAATTATTTTTTTCTGAACAGTATCTACAAGAAGGATACGGCCAGGCTGCAGGCGGGATTTAATTTTTATATTTTCTTCCGGAATATCAAGAACACCAACTTCACTGCTCAAAATAAGCATATTATCTTTTGTGATGTAGTAGCGGCTTGGACGAAGCCCATTACGGTCAAGAGTGGCACCAAGTAAATCACCATCACTAAAAAGAATTGCAGCAGGACCATCCCAGCTTTCCATCATAGTTGCCCAGTAATGATAAAAATCTTTTTTATTCTGAGGCATATTATCATCGTGCTTCCAAGGTTCAGGAATACACATCATAACAGCAAGTGGAAGTGGTACACCGTTCATAACAAGGAACTCGAGGGTATTATCGAGCATTGCAGAATCAGAACCAGTTGTATCTACCGCAGGAAGGATTTTCTGCATCTGAGTTTTATCAAGTTTGGTAGAACTAACAGTTTCTTCGCGAGCAAGCATACGGTCAACGTTTCCGCGGATTGTATTAATTTCACCGTTATGCGCAATAAAACGATTTGGATGAGCACGCTGCCAGCTAGGCTGAGTATTTGTAGAAAAGCGAGAATGAACAAGAGCCAGAGCAGACTCATACTCTGGAGACTGTAAATCGCTGTAAAAAGTGCGGAGCTCATGAACAAGGAACATACCTTTGTAAACAATTGTTCGGCTGCTCAAAGAACATACATAAGTTTTATGTTCGCTATCCTGCTTTTCAAACTCGCGTCTGGCAATATAAAGTCTGCGGTCGAAATCAATTCCCTTCTCACATTCAGAAGGGCGCGCAATAAATGCCTGCCAGATATTCGGCATACAGTCGCGCGCCTTTTTACCAAGCACTTCAGCATTTACAGGAACTTTACGCCAGCCAAGAAACTTCAAGCCTTCTTCAGAACAGCATTTTTCAAAACGTGCTTTTTCAGAAACACATTCCACTTCCTCTCCCGGAAAGAAAAACTGACCGATACCGTAATCGCGTTCATCAAGCGAACCAATCAAATCCTGTGCAGCCTGTTTATAAAACTTGTGACAAATCTGAACAAGAATACCTACACCGTCTCCAGTTTCACCGCTTGCATCCTTACCCGCTCGGTGTTCAAGTTTTTCAACAATGCTCAAAGCATTATCAACAATCTTATGCGTTTTGGAGCCGTCAATATTTACTACAGCACCTATACCGCAGGCATCATGTTCAAAAACTGGTTCATACAAAGTTTTCATCTAACGTTCCTTATCCGCCATAAAAAAAGCCGCGGACACAATTACGCATAAAACGCAAAAGTTACCGCGGCCTCTTTGCCGGCTTAGAGATTTTTCACAAAACAAAAAAGGTCGTAGACACAATCTCGTACAAAATACGAAATTCTATCTACGACCTCTTTGCCGTAATTTAATTTATACTACAAAAATGCAGTGTTACTGTCAATAAAAACAAATAATTATTTTTATAAAAATCACAAAATTTAAATTAATTTTTCAGCCTCGTTTTCACCATTTGAGACCGAATAATAATATGGAGTTTCCGCATCAAACTCGCCGGCACAGGTGTCGACCATTTTGAATGAAACTGGAGGATACAGCATAGAAGGGGAAAGCCTTCCCCTGTCTCGCACTTCGTTGCTCGCCACCCCTTCTCCTAGGGGCTCTGCCCCTAAAACCCCGTTCAACTTCTTTTCCATTTCTACAATATTTTCCAGTTTACACAAGAACCATTCATCAATTTTTGTGATGTCGTGAATCTGTTCAACTGAATAAAGTCTGCGTTTAAGAGCCTGATATATTGCAAATATTCTCTGGTCAGTACACTGTCCTACCCGTTCGCGTATTTTCTCGTCGCCTTCTTTTTCAAAGGCCGGAAGATTTAAATCTTTTACACCAACTTCAAGTCCACGAGCAGCCTTAAGAATTGCTTCTTCAAAGTTCTGGCCAATTGCCATTACTTCACCGGTTGCCTTCATCTGTGTACCAAGTTTGCGTGCTGCGTACACAAATTTATCGAACGGGAATTTCGGCATTTTTACAACTACATAGTCCAGAACAGGTTCAAAGCAGGCCTTTGTTTTTTTAGTAACAAAGTTTGGAATTTCATCAAGAGTAAAACCAACTGCAATAAGAGCCGCTACCTTAGCAATCGGATAACCGGTCGCTTTACTTGCCAGAGCGGAAGAACGACTCACACGTGGATTGACCTCAATTACTGCGTATTCAAAACTGTCCGGGTTAAGGGCAAACTGACAGTTGCAGCCGCCTTCTATTTCAAGGGCACTTATGATGTTGAGCGCGGCACTTCGCAGCATCTGGTATTCTTTATCTGCAAGCGTAACTGTCGGCGCAATTACTATTGAGTCTCCGGTATGAACCCCAACCGGGTCAAAGTTTTCCATTGAGCAGACCGTAATTACATTAGCATTACTGTCGCGCATTACTTCAAATTCAACTTCCTTCCATCCGCTGATACATTTTTCTACAAGAATCTGATGAATTGGCGAACGATGAAGTCCGTTATGTGCAATTTCATCGAGTTCACGGTCGTTATTTACAATACCACCGCCGGTTCCACCCAGTGTAAAGGCCGGGCGAATAATTGCAGGGAAGCCTATTTCATTATGAACAAAATCAGCAGCATCTTCATAAGTTGTTACAACCTTTGACGGAATACACGGCTCTCCGATTGCTTCCATTGTGTCCTTAAACATCTGGCGGTCTTCTGCCTTATCTATTGTTTCAGGTCTTGCGCCAAGCAGCTGCACATTATGGCTTGCCAGAAAGCCGGATTTTGCAAGTTCCATACTGAGGGTCAATCCCGTCTGACCGCCAAGTGTTGAAAGCAGGCTGTCTGGTTTTTCTTTTTCGATGATTCGCTCAAGAGTTCGCAGAGTCAGAGGCTCCATATAAATCTCATCTGCCATTTCGCGGTCGGTCATTAAGGTAGCCGGATTTGAGTTTACAAGGCAAACTTCAAGTCCAAGAGATTTAAGAGCCTTACAAGCCTGGTTTCCGGCATAGTCAAATTCTGCAGCCTGACCAATTACAATCGGGCCGGAACCAATAATCATTACTTTGTGTATATTTTTATTAAGAGGCATTTTTATTTTTCCTCCATCATTTTCAAAAATCTATCAAACAAAAAGTTTGTATCGTGCGGGCCACCACATGCTTCCGGATGGAACTGAACGCTGAAAGCCGGAATATCCGTATAATCTACCCCTTCAACAGTTCCGTCGTTTACATTAAAGAAACTCATTTTTGCAAAAGAAGGTAAAGAGGTATTTTCTACTGCATAGCCATGGTTCTGGCTTGTAATGTAAACCCGGTTAGTTGCAGTATCTTTAACCGGATGATTTCCACCACGGTGTCCGTATTTTAATTTACTTGTTTTTGCACCACGGGCAAGGGCGAGCATCTGATGTCCAAGACAGATTCCAAAGATTGGAATTGCATGACTGTCACCCTGAACTTGTTTCAGGGTCTGTTTATTCCACTCGCACAATTTTGCAATTTCTTCAATTACTCCGACATTATCTGCAGGATCTCCAGGGCCATTACTGAGCATAACTCCGTCTGGATTTTGTTTAATAACTTCTTCTGCAGTTGTATTATATGGCACTACGGTTACCTGGCAGCCACGTTTTTCGAGCTCGCGCTGAATGTTTAATTTTGCGCCAAAGTCATAAAGAATAACGTGGGGGGCGTTGCGGGGGTGCTCCCCTGCAGAAGGGGTAGCGGAAAAAACGGTGGTTGAGCTTGTCGAAACTACCGCTTTTGCAGCGAGGGGAAGGCTTTCCCCTTCACTATTCTGAACGCTTTCAACTGCAGCTTCAATTTTATAATTTTTGATTTTTTCAAGTAATTGTTCCGAAACTCCTTGATAGTCTCCGCTAACAATCATACCGTTCATTACACCAGATTCACGCAGACGTTTTGTAAGGGCTCGGGTATCAATTCCACAAATTCCTATAATCCCCTGCTCCTTCAAAAAATCATTCAGTGTACCACCGCAACGGAAGTTAGACGGTTCATCACACAACTCACGAACTATATACCCCCGCACCCACGACTTTTTGCTTTCAAAATCTTTAGGCATTACTCCGTAATTTCCAATCAATGGAAAAGTCTGTGTAACTATCTGCCCGTAATATGAAGGGTCTGTAAGGGTTTCAATGTAGCCGGTCATTCCAGTGGTAAAAACCGTTTCTCCTATTGTAGTACCACTTGCGCCAATGGATTTTCCTTCAAAAACTGTTCCGTCGGCAAGAATCAAAAACGCTTTACCCGCTGCTTCCATAGAGCCCCCAATAAAAAAAGGCGTTCATTTCATCAAGAGACAATAAGTCACCTGATCAAATGAACGCCTTTGTTCTAATCTTGTAAGTTATAAATTTTTGCTCGCCTTATGTCAATAATTTTTTGTTGTTTTTTATGTTATTATTGACAGAAACAGAATAATTCTGTAATTTGTTATCAATGATTTTGAATATTACTTTTTTTGCATTTTCATTCTTCTCATTTTTTGCCTTTTACTTTTGGGGCAAAACTCGACTTATGCGGAATGAATAGAATACAGAAAAATACAGCTTATAAAAAAGCGGTTCTATCCTTCCGGATAGAGCCGCTTTTTTTTATACAGGAGGTCATAATTGAAAATTGCTTATAGTGGCATAGAAGGAGCTTTTGCATATATTGCAGCAAAAAGAATTTTTCCTATGGAAGAGCTTGTTTCCTTTGGAGATTTTCGTTCTGCATATGAAGCTGTAGAAAAAGGTTTATGTGATTATGCTGTTCTTCCTATTGAAAATAGTTATGCCGGTGAAGTTGCGCAGGTAAGTGATTTAATGTTTCAGGGAAATTTGTTTTTGAACGGTGTTTATACTCTTAATGTTCAGCAGAATCTTCTTGGTGTAAAAGGTACAGAACTTAAAAATATAATTCAGGCAGTAAGTCATCCACAGGCGCTTGAACAGTGTGCAGATTTTTTGCACGCACATAACATTCAGACGGTAGAAGCTGTAAATACGGCAAGAGCTGCAAAACAGGTTGCAGAGCTTGGAGATAAATCTGTTGCTGCAATTGCAAGCCGTGAAACTGCAGAACTTTACGGACTGGAAATTATTGCAGAGGCAATAAACGAAAAGCAGGATAACTCTACCCGCTTCGCAATTCTCTCGCGTGACGGAGCTAAGCGCTTTAGTGATAACGAACGAACGGTAGTTATTATGTTTACCGTAAAAAATGAAGCTGGCGCACTTGTAAAAGTTTTGAATAAACTTGGTGAGTTTGGCTTTAATATGAGTGTAATCCGCAGCCGTCCTCTAAAAGGACTTGCCTGGAGCTATTATTTCTATATAGAAGCAGAAGGCGAATATGGCGGTGCTGAATGGAATCAGATGATTCTGGAAATGAAATACAGATGTGACAAATTAAAAGTGTTAGGAAGATTCTAAGGAGATATAAATTATGAATATGGAATTTGAAAGAAGACTTGCAATACCAGCAGAAGTTAAAGAACAGTACCCTCTTACAGGAAAGGTAAGCAAAATCGTAGAGCAAAAACGTGCTGAACTTAAAGCTGTTTTTGAAGGAAGACTCAACAAACTGCTTTTGATAATCGGCCCATGTTCAGCTGATAATGAAGAAGCCGTGCTTGATTATATGAGCCGTCTTGTACCCGTTCAGGAAAAAGTAAAAGACAAAATTCTTATGGTTCCACGCATTTACACAAACAAGCCGCGTACAACAGGCGAAGGCTACAAGGGAATGCTACATCAGCCGGATCCTAACCAGAAACCGGATTTATACAAGGGTATTGTTGCATGCCGTCATCTTCATATGAAAGCTGTTGAACAGACAGGTTTTATTTTTGCAGATGAAATGCTTTATCCGGAGAATTATCAGTACCTGGATGATGTTCTTGGTTACGTTGCAGTTGGTGCCCGTTCTGTCGAAGACCAGCAGCACAGACTTACCGCAAGTGGAATTGAAGTTCCAGTTGGAATGAAAAATCCTACAAGTGGTGACTATGCTGTTATGATGAATGCGATTCTTGCAGCCCAGCATCCACATACTTTTATTTACCGTGGCTGGGAAGTTCACTCCGAAGGTAATTCCCACTGTCATGCCATTTTGAGAGGTTCAACCAATAAACACGGAAACAGTCAGCAGAATTATCATTATGAAGATTTACTTCGATTATGTGATGCTTATGATGCACGTGAACTAAAAAATCCGGCAGTTATAGTTGATACTAATCATGCTAACTCAAACAAAAATCCGTTTGAACAGCCGAGAATCATAATGGATGTTTTGAATTCCTGCCGTCACAATGAGCGCGTCGCAAAACTTGTAAAAGGCTTTATGATTGAAAGCTATATTGAAGATGGAAATCAGAAAATTGGCGAAGGCATATATGGAAAATCAATTACAGACCCATGTCTTGGCTGGGAGAAAACGGAAAAGTTGATTTATGATATTGCTGAACATTTATAATCATAAATATAACTGTCATAAATGTAACTTGACAAAGACATTCGCTTTGTAAATAATAAATTTACATTAAGATAAAAATGGCAAAGAGGCCGTGAAAAGAAATCCGAATATTTTCGGACTTCTCTTCACGGCCTTTTTTATTTTGCGACTTTTATGCGAGGTTTATATGATATTCACAAAAATGCAGGGTTGCGGCAACGACTACGTATACGTTGACTGCACAAACGGACTGCAAATAAAGGACGAACCCCTGGTTGCTCAAAAAGTATCAGACCGGCATTTTGGAATTGGCAGTGATGGATTAATTCTGATTAAAAAAGGCCGGATAGCTGATTTTGAAATGGTTATGTACAACGCAGACGGCAGCCGCAGCCAGATGTGCGGAAACGGCATTCGATGTGTTGCAAAGTATATCTATGATAAAAAACTAACTAACGGTCGTGAGTTCACAATTGAATCAATAGGCGCTGTAAAACACATCACAATCACAAGCGGTGAACCAGGTGATAAAACCTGCAATGCCAGAGTAGATATGGGTAAGCCAATTCTACAGGCTGGAAAAATACCGGTGAAATTTGATGACAATTTTGCTTCTACAGCGGGAATGACTGGTCTTGAATCGCCTGTAACCATAGGTTCAAAAGTAATTATGCATCCGCTCAAAGTTGATGGTACGGATTATAAAATAACCTGTGTTTCCATGGGAAACCCTCACGCAGTTGTATTCCTCGATAAAAAGCCTGCAGAATTCGATATTTGCGGAACTGGTCCATCTTTTGAGCACAACGAGTTTTTTCCGGAACGAACAAATACCGAATTTGCTTATGTTGCTGATCGCCGCACAATCTTTATGCGTGTCTGGGAACGAGGAACAGGTGAAACTTTAGCTTGCGGAACGGGAACCTGCGCAACAGTAGTAGCTGCAATCCTTAATGGCCTTGTAGATGCAGGAGAAAAAATCACCGTTCATCTGCTAGGCGGAGATCTTGAAATTGAATGGAGCGGTAATGAAACCGACAGTGTATTTATGACCGGTCCTGCAACCACAGTATTCGAAGGAGAAATTGAAATATGAAAATTAACAAAAACTTTCTTGACCTAGAGGAATCTTACCTCTTTTCTACAGTAAACAAAAAGACACGAGACTTTGCCGCTGCTCATCCAGAGGCAGATATCATAAAACTTTCCATTGGTGATGTTACCCGTCCGCTCTGCCCTGCTGTAATCGACGCAATGCATAAAGCTGTAGATGAAATGGCAGTTGAAAAGACTTTCCGCGGATATCCGCCTGAACAGGGCTACGATTTTGTACGACAGAAGATTCTGGAACACGATTATTTAAACCGTGGAATCAGCCTGAAGCTTGATGAAATATTTCTTTCTGATGGCGCAAAATCAGATTGCGGAAACATCGGTGACATCTTTGCAACTGATAACACTGTTGCAATTTGCGATCCGGTTTACCCTGTTTACATCGATACAAATATTATGAACGGCCGTAAGAATAAAATCATAATTTTGCCTTGCAGTGCTGAAACTGATTTCTTACCGGAACTACCTGGAGCTGATTCTACCGTACCGGATATAATTTATCTGTGTTTCCCTAATAATCCGACAGGAACTGTTGCCTCAAAAGAATATCTGAAAAAATGGGTTGATTACTCAAACGCAAATCACAGTCTGATTTTGTATGATTCTGCTTACGAAGCTTTTATTACTGACGGGAAATACCCAAAATCAATTTATGAGATTGAAGGAGCCAAGTCTTGCGCCATTGAACTTCGCTCTTTCTCCAAAACAGCAGGTTTTACAGGACTTCGCTGCGGGTATACAGTAGTACCTCATGACCTTGTTTTTGATGGAACTGAATTAAATAAACTCTGGTTCCGCCGCCAGTCCACAAAGTTTAACGGAGTCTCATACATTACTCAGCGTGCAGCAGAAGCTGTTTATTCAGAGGCTGGCCAGAAACAGATTCAAGAAAATCTTTCGTTCTACAGAGAAAATGCAAAGATTATTTTTGAAGGTGTAAAAGCTGCAGGATTCAAAGCCTTTGGCGGAGAATATTCACCTTATGTATGGCTCAAAATCCCAGAAGGCTTTACCAGCTGGTCTTTCTTTGATGAACTTCTGGAAAAATGCAATGTCGTAGGAACTCCAGGAAGCGGCTTTGGCAAGATGGGCGAAGGTTATCTGCGACTAACAGGCTTTGGAAGCCGCGAGCGAACCTTAGAAGCAGTAGAGAGAATTAAAAAGACATTCGGCATCTAACGTCATTGCCAGCAGTAAAGAAAGTCATTGCGAGCCAAAGGCTAAGCAATCTTTTTTAAGATTTTTTAATTCCTTACTTGACATTTTTTTTCGTAAACTGTATAAAACAAATGTCAAACGACAATGAGGTCGCAGAACAGGGGTTTCTGCGACCTTTTTTGTTTTTAAACTATCCGCCGTCGTTGACTGCGCGGACAAACAATCGGCAAAGGCGCTGCGTTTTCATTTTGATGTACACAGAATGAAAGTGCGGCGTTTTTTTTGTCGGTTATATATAAGGATAATAAAATGGACGAAGTGACACAGATTTTTGGTGAAAACGTTTTTAATGAAACGGTTATGAAGGCTCGGCTGCCAAAAGAAACTTTTAAGCAGCTGATGAAGACAATTGAAGGTGGCGAAAAACTCGACGCTTCTGTTGCTACTGTAGTTGCTAACGCAATGAAAGACTGGGCTGTCGAAAAAGGGGCAACTCACTATACACACTGGTTCCAGCCATTAACTGGAATTACTGCAGAAAAACATGATAGCTTTATCAGCCCTCTTGATGGCGGAAAAGTAATCATGGAATTCAGCGGAAAAGAACTTGTTCAGGGGGAACCTGATGCTTCAAGCTTCCCAAGTGGAGGTATTCGTGCAACATTCGAAGCACGTGGTTATACAGCCTGGGACCCGACAAGTTACGCATTTATTAAAGACGGAACACTTTGTATTCCAACTGCATTCTGTTCATACACAGGAGAAGCTCTTGATAAAAAGACTCCACTCCTCCGATCTATGCAGGCAATCAGTAAACAGGCTGTTCGTGTTTTGAAATTGTTCGAAGGCAACGAAGCCGTAACCTCTGTAAAGACAACAGTTGGTCCTGAACAGGAATACTTTCTTGTAGATAAATCAGTTTATGAAAAACGCGAAGACTTGATTTATACTGGCCGCACATTGTTCGGTGCTAAGGCTCCAAAAGGCCAGGAACTCGAGGATCACTACTTTGGTATGATTAAACCTCGCGTTCAGGAATTCATGAAGGATTTGAATAAGGAACTCTGGAAGCTTGGAATCCTCGCAAAAACAGAACATAACGAAGTTGCTCCAGCACAGCATGAGCTGGCTCCAATTTTCTCTACAACAAATATTGCCTGTGACCATAACCAGCTTACAATGGAAATGATGAGAAAGATTGCCTCAAAACACGGCATGGTTTGTCTTCTCCACGAAAAACCATTTGCAGGTGTTAATGGAAGCGGTAAACATAACAACTGGTCAATTTCTACAAATACTGGCAAGAACCTTCTTGACCCGGGAGCTACACCTGATCAGAATGCGCAGTTCCTCCTCTTCCTCTGCGCAATCATCAAGGCTGTAGACGAGTATCAGGATCTTCTGCGTATCTCTGTAGCATCGGCTGGTAATGACCATCGTCTTGGAGCCAACGAAGCGCCTCCAGCAATCATCTCAATCTTCCTTGGTGATGAACTTTCTGAAATCCTTGAATGCATTGAACAGGGCAAACCATATGGTAAGCACGAAAAAGAAAAGATGCAGATTGGCGTTACCGTTCTCCCTGATTTCAACAAGGATACAACAGACCGTAACCGTACTTCACCGTTCGCATTTACTGGAAACAAGTTTGAGTTCCGTATGCTTGGTTCAAATGAATCAATTGCCTGCGCTAACGTATTCTTGAACACAGTGGTTGCAGAAGAATTGTCTCAGTTTGCAGACATTCTTGAAAAATCAAAAGACTTCAAGGGCGACCTTCATGATTTGATTTTGAAGACAATCAAAGAGCACAAGAGAATCATTTTCAATGGAAATGGATATGATGATTCTTGGGTTCGTGAAGCTGAAAAACGCGGACTTTACAATCTCAAATCTACACCAGAAGCTCTTCCACACATTCTTGATGAGAAGAACGTTAAAGTATTCGAAAAGTTTGGTGTATACAGCAAGGTTGAGCTCGAAAGCCGCTACGAAATTCACAACGAAAACTATTCAAAGATTATCAACATCGAAGCAGAAACAATGCTCGAAATGGCAAACAAGTTCATTCTTCCAGCCGCAAGCAAATATGCAACTTCTCTTGCAGGAACAATCGGCTTGAAGAAAGCAAGTGGTGATGTAGACGCAACTTACGAAACAGAAACACTCAGCAAGGTTTCATCACTCACAGGCAGCATCTACAAAAAGACTGCAGCTCTTGAAAAAGCTGTACTCGATGCAAAAGAACTTGGTGCAAGCGGAGCTCCATCCGGAAAAATTGCACTCTTCTACCGCGAAAGTGTATTTGCCGCAATGGGCGAACTCCGTGCAGTTGTTGATGAGCTTGAAGTAATCACACCAAAAGAATTGTGGCCATTCCCAAGCTACGGCGACTTGCTCTACAGCGTACGCTAAAAAACGTCATTACTGGCATTTTAAGTTTTGACATAAGTCTCCTCTAGTTATATAGTAGAAACTAGAGGAGATTTTTTTTATGAAAAAAACTACAAAATCAAAAATGTTTATTGGAGCAGCAATATTTCTTGCTTTGCTGCTGACTGGATGTTCTTCGCCTGCGGGAGGTGGTGGAGAAAACTATGACGAACCATTACCTGAAATTAATGATATTGTTTTCGGAAATTCAGACTGGAATGTGTTAGTTGGAGGTCTTTCAGCTGGTATTGTTGACAGAGATCCTGTATTTTCACAATTCCCACAGTATGGCGATGCTCTTGTAGATACTCATGGAAAAGTTTTTGAGCTTGCAACTCATACTACAACTACAACATTTAAGGATAGTAATAATGTTAGAGGAGGAAACTCTGCGTTACTCATTAAAAACATTATAGTTTCAGAAGAATCTGCACTTTCCTTTGATTATAAATGTGATTTGTTTTATGGATATGGCGATGGAGTTCTTCGTAAAAACTATTTAAGGGTATTCATTGATGATGAAGCGGAACCAGCTTTTGAAGCTTATGGTTCTGGACAAATGTGGCAAAAAGAATCTCTTATCCTTTCAGCTGGAACACATTCTGTAAAATTCTTAGCAGAAACAGAAGAAGGCTGGTATGGCTGGTATATTAAAAATGCCGCTTATATCGATAATGTTACTCTTGCACCAAATACAATTGCTTCTGTAGATATTTATCCAAAAGGCCTTCAGGAAACTTATGTAAACGGTGATACAATCCAATTTTCAGCAAAAGCTTTACGTTCTGATGGTTCTGTTATTCCTAATAAAGATGTAACATGGACTTCAACAGGCGGAAGTATCGACAGCAATGGTCTTTTTACTCCAGGAAATACAAAAGGCACTTTCACCGTTACAGCATCAATTGATGGATTTACAGCCTCTAACAAAACTGTAAAGATCCACGGCTCAGATTATCTTACTGATCCTGTAACAATTAATGGTCATACATTTACTGGAAACATAACATACTATCAGCAGAACTCTGCTCGTGAAGACACAAACAAAATTACATTTTTAGATCCAACTCCAAAGTACAGTAGTTTTATAACAGATGGATTTTTTGTACTTAAAGGAAATGCAAGAGATACTTGTGCCTATGTTCGTGTAGTCAAATACGACGATGATGATTCAACCTATAAGGAATTTAATCGGGACTATAAATATCAAACTTCCTATATCATTAAGCCTGGAGATTTCGAACAGAAAATATGGTTACGTTTTGGTGATGGCGATTATGATGTCACAATATTCGAAGCTTCCGTTACTTTTTATGAAGATTATGATGGCTATGAAGGAGCATCCCTAAATTATTCATATCCTGGAGATTCAGAGCCAGGTTCTTTTATTTGGTTTAATGTAACGAACAAAACTACTTTTAATCACTCAGCAGATGATTGTGCATATCTCTTGCCTTCATACTATATTCAATGCGACGATTTCCTTATTACAAATGCATTCAACGCAGTAATGGCAGAATTACAACCTGATGCAACACTCGGTATGAAGCTACAGGCATTATATGACTGGGAAGCTCGAAGAAGTCATTATGATTATGTAAGTTTTACAGATACCTCAACAACAAAACGAAAACGTCAGGACGCCCTTCACGTCTTGAAATATGGAATGTGTGTCTGCGAAGGTTATGCAGATCTTTATACAGCTTTTGCTCGTCTTTTGGGAGTAAAAGCAGCTTACCAAAGTTCTGCAAATCTTAATCATGCATGGACAGAACTCAATTACAAAGGCAAATGGAAGATGGTAGATATTACCTGGGATGACCCTTCTGAAACCGGAACCGTAGACAAAAATCCAACTGCAGAAAACTACTGGTATTTTTTAATTGATCCAAACGATGCAAGACATGCAAAACGTGACAGCGAAGGTAATACTATTACACCATATCAATACGATCGTGTAACAGACTACAGCCGTTCTGCAAATTAAAAACAATTTTTTATTTCCCGAAATAAAAAAACTATATTGACACATTTTTTTAATTTCGGTATAAAGAAAAACATCTAAGACAAAGAGGTCGTAGGAATAATCCTTCGACCTCTTTTTTTTTACAAACATAGCAATGGCGCTGCGTATACTACGTTTCTAACTAACGTTAGTTATCCGCAGCGCTTATTTTTTTGGCGGCGATGATGTCGGGCATTTGTGCACAATGTCTGAAATTGTCGCCGTTATTTTTTTCGGGGCATTGCGGGGTGTCCCCGCTAGAAGGGGTAGCGAGCAACGCAGTGCGAGCGAGGGGAAGGCTTTCCCCTACCAAACTAGCTTACTTATGGAGGTTTATATGTCTGAAGTTTGGAGTGTGTGGTTTTTAATCGGCGCTGCACTTGTATTCTTTATGCAGTGCGGTTTTGCAATGGTTGAAACAGGTTTTACAAGAGCGAAGAATGCAGGAAACATCATTATGAAAAACCTGATGGATTTCTGTATCGGAACTCCTATGTTTATGCTTCTCGGCTTTGGCCTGATGATGAGCGAGAATTATTTCTTTGGTGTAATTGGTAAACCAAATATGCAGTTGTTTACAAACTTTGCAGAAGGCGACTGGTCAGCATTCGTTTTCAACCTTGTATTCTGTGCAACTGCTGCTACAATCGTTTCCGGTTCTATGGCTGAACGAACCAAGTTCTCTGCTTACTGTATCTACTCTGCTGTAATTTCTGCAGTTGTTTACCCTATCGAAGCTGGTTGGGTTTGGAACTCACAGGGCTGGCTCGTTCAGCTTGGTTTCGTAGACTTCGCTGGTGGTGCTGCAATTCACTCAGTTGGTGGTACAGCTGCTTTGATTGGTGCAATCTTCCTTGGTCCTCGTATCGGAAAGTATGATTACGATAAGGACGGAAAGGTAACAAAGGTACACGCTATTCCTGGTCACTCTTTGACACTCGGTGCTCTCGGAACTTTCATTCTCTGGTTCGGATGGTACGGCTTCAACGGAGCTGCTTGTACACAGCTTCTTGGAGTTGGAGGTCTTGCTGCAGTATTCACAACAACAACAATTGCCCCTGCAGTTGCTGCTGTTACTACAATGATTTTTACCTGGGTAAAGAACGGTAAGCCTGATGTTTCTATGACACTCAACGCTTCACTTGCTGGTCTTGTTGCTATTACTCCTACATGTGCCACAGTTGATGCACTTGGTGCAAGCATCATCGGTATCGTTTCAGGTATTATCGTTGTAGTAGTTGTTGAATTCCTTGATATGAAGCTCCACATTGATGACCCGGTTGGTGCTGTTGCAGTTCACCTTGCAAACGGTATCTGGGGTACATTGAGCGATGGTTTGTTCAACGTTGAAAGCGGTGTATTCTACGGTGGCGGTGTAAAGCATCTTGGTGTTCAGTGTCTTGGTGAGTTCACAATTGTTGCATGGACAACAGTTTGTATGATTATCACATTCAGCCTTATCAAGAAGCTCCATGGACTTCGTGCAAGCCGTGAAGAAGAAATCATCGGTCTTGATAAGCTCGAGCATGGAATTGATTCAAGCTACGCAGGCTTCATCATGGCACCACAGGTTCTTGGCGGAGACAGCCCTGCATCAGGAGAAAGTGTTCCTGTTGAAAAGGCAGTTCCAGTCGCAAAGGCAACAGCTCGCCCAGATGCAAAGTTCCATATGGTTACAATCATCACACGCCAGAGCAAGTTCGACGAACTCAAGACTGCAATGAACGACATCAACGTAACAGGTATGACAGTAACAAACGTACTTGGTTGTGGACAGCAGCACGGAAACGTTCAGAAGTATCGTGGTGTTGAAATGGATATGACATTGCTTCCTAAGATTAAGGTTGATATCGTAGTAAGCGAAGTTCCAGTTGACCTCGTAGTAACAGCCGCTAAGGAAGTTCTTTACACAGGCCACATCGGCGATGGAAAGATTTTCGTATACGATGTTCAGAATGTTGTAAAGGTAAGAACTGGAGAGGAAGGTTACGAGGCACTTCAGGATTAGCCCTTTAGTTTAGCATCTTTTACTCATAATATTTGCCCGGTGAAAGCCGGGCTTTTTTTACACAGTCACGTTTTGTATAATATAACAAACAATCAAACCAATACTCATAAAAGGAATAAAAGCAAAAGGCTTTTTGCCGAACTTTTTATTTATAACGATTAAAGCAACTACATCTTCAATTATAAAACAAAAAGGAATTAACCGAGGAATCAAAAACAATCCCTGAAAAAATCCGAACCATACGTCAGCAGGGCCCAACTTGTTTTTTGTTATTTTTCTGACAGCAAAATAAAAAGTGCCACAAATCATACTCGAGATAATATAAATCCACATTTGTTCACGAGCAAAAATCAGATGACAGATTAAGGCCGCAAAAATTGATACCCATTGAAGATGAATGCTGACTTCCAGTTTTTTTATATCTTGGATTGAAAGAATCAAAGAAAACAACAATATAATAGAAAAAGACGTTATTGAATATAATGTAATGTTCATAAGAAAAGTATAAAAGAGGAATCACGAATTTGCAATTTAATATACTAAAAACATATGAATTGATTCGGCAAAGCCTCGCAATGACTTAATGCCGTCATTGCGAGGAGCATAGCGACGAAGCAATCTATTTATGATACACTCCCCTATGGACTACACAAAACATCCGCTTAAGATTTTCTTCTCGTATTACAAATCTCAAGTGGGCCTCTTCATTGCTGATATGATCTGCGCATTTTTTATGGCCGCTATAGATGTTGCCTTTCCAATGTTCACCCGCTATGCCCTCAACACCTTTATTCCAAATCATCAGCTGAGAACTTTTTAAATTCTCGTTGTAATTCTATTCGCGGGATTCTGTCTTCATAAAGCCTGTAACTGGTTTGTAGCATACTGGGGCCATGTTTTTGGAAATCGTGTTGAACAGGATATGAGGCGAGATGTTTTTGATCATCTGGAAAAGTTACCCTTCAGTTTTTACGATACAAACCGAACCGGTAAAATAATGTCGCACGCAACCACAGATCTCTTTGAAATCACAGAGCTTGCACACCACGGTCCAGAAGATTTTCAATCGCAATGCTGAATCTCATTGGTTCCTTTGTACTTCTTCTTACCATCAGATGGGAACTTGCGATAATTGTTTTTATCATGCTACCTCTGATTTTCTTCATAGTTTATACTTCACGAAAAAATCTTACTCAGACTTCTACAAAAGTAAAAGAAACAACTGCCGAAGTAAACGCAGGACTTGAATCCAGCACTTCGGGAATCCGCGTAACAAAAGGCTTTTGCAACGAAGATTTTGAACGCGAGCGCTTCGCCGTTTACAACAAACAGTACAGTGCCGCAAAGCAAGGCCGCTTCCGCTATATGGCAAGCTTTTTCTCAAACATCGAATTCTGTAACAATCTTCTTTCACTTCTTACTATTGCAGTTGGTGGATATTTTATCATGCAGGGAAAAATGACGCTCCCAGATTTAGTTGCCGCTAACTTATTTGTTGCAAGTTTTGTAGGTCCAATTAAACGTTTAAACGGATTTGTAGAACAGTTTGCAACCGGTATGGCAGGCTTCAACAGATTTATTGAACTTATGAACACAGAAACAGAACCAGCCGATGCTCCGAATGCAGTAGAGATTCTTTCTGCCCGCGGAAACATCAGCTTTAAAAATGTTGATTTTTCTTACACACCAGACTTCCCTATTTTGCAAAATGTAAATCTCGAAATTCATTCCGGCGAAAAGTTTGCACTCGTTGGTGCAAGTGGAGGTGGAAAAACCACAATCTGTAATCTCATTCCACGCTTTTATGAAATTACCGGTGTCTCAATCGCCCGCTGCTTCCTCAAAAATCCCCCAATCTTAATACTCGACGAAGCGACATCCGCCTTAGACACCGCGACCGAGATTAAAATACAGCACGCATTCGATGAACTTTCCCGAGGTCGCACTACTCTTGTAATTGCTCACCGTCTTTCAACCATCAAAAATGCCGACAAAATTGCCGTGGTAAATGACCACGGCATAGTAGAACTCGGCACACACGACGAGCTTATGGCAAAACACGGTGAATACTACAAGCTTCAGAGTGCTCAGGTTACTGTGCAGTAAGCAATAAAACTGTCATTCCGAACTTGTTTCGGAATCTAAATCAAGTTCAGCATGACTCAACCACACGGATTGCAAAAGTGTCATCGGCAATGCAAACCTCGCCGCGTGCAACAATTTTGCCCGAGCGGATAATCTGTGCAAACTCTCCGGCTCTCTGTTTCAAAATCACATAAGAGCCCTGATGCAGGCCTGCAACTTCTTCTTTTGAAAGGTAGGCGCTTCCAAGCTGAATCGAAATGTAATCCTTTTCGTCATATATGATTTCATTCAGCTGAGGATTTTCAGCAATTCTCATTCCAAAAAGTTCATCAATTGCAACTGTTTTACCAGTATGGATTACACGATTCTCATAAACAAGATTAAGTCCTTCATTTTCCTTTTTATCCAGAATCAAAATCAGGCCAGGTTCAAGAGAAACATTTTCCGGACGGAATCTTCCAAGTTCAACAAAAACATTGTCCGGCTGCTGATGACTTTTTATATTTGAAAGATTCTGAAATCTTATTTTTCCACCGACAGTTCCTGCATTTCCGCCGTCACCAAAAAAGCCGCCCATCATCATTTCTTCAAGAAGAGTGTCACTGAACTGAAGATTTATCCAGCCTTCCTGACCGGCAACATTTCCCTTAAGAGCAAGCAGCAGCATCATGCGGTTGTCTTCCTGACGAGTCGTATTGGAATTTCCTGCAGCCACAGCTTTTCCCAGCTCAAACTTTTCGTCAGAAACCTTCCCGTCTGTACGCCGACAGATTTCTTCCTTAAGCATTCCTGTTACAGTTTTTACAAAATAATTCTTAAAAACATCAATATCAAATTCAGTAATGGCCTCGTATTTCGTGCAATCCTGTTTGAGCAGTGCCTTTGCAATCAGAGCATCTACTTCAATAGTAAAACCTGCATTCGAATAATCAAAATCATAGAAAAAGCATTTCTGCGGAATCGAATGTAAAAACTCGGAATTAATCATCTGATCCACAAGTGACACAGAAAAATCACAGCGCTCATTCATCATGGCAGTAAATTCATGATTTATAAGCCGACAGATATCCTCGCCAAGAATCCAAAGCTCCCGCTGCATATAACGCGGATAACGATCTGGCTGGCGGAAGTTATACTCCTTAATTTTCTTTCCGCTCACATCCTGACTCACAGGCAATTCGCCGTTCATAATCGACTCAACTTCAACTCCAAATACTTCGGCAAGTTTAGGAAGTACTGTCACATCCGGGCAACCTTCACCACGCTCCCACTTTGAAACAGCCTTGTCGGTTACATTACATTGTTCTGCAAGTTCCTTTTGAGTAAGTCCCTTTCGATTCCGTAATTCATAAATCAAAAATCCAGTTTTTTCTGCATTCATAATAATTCTCCTTAGCAGTTTCCCGCTTACATTCAAAATCGTAACACGGAAGCCGCAGTCTGTAACCCGACGTGTAGTTTAACAGAGTAGAATTTTGAGTAGAGTTCTACTACAAAACGGTCACCTTTGCAGCCAAATCCCTAAATTTCTACACATAACTCTACTTAAGCATAACATGAATACTGTAACTTTCAATAAAATTTCAGTTATTTTGCTGATTTTTTTCTATTATATTTTTGATATTATTTATAAATTATGAAAAATAATTCTTTTTTATTAGCGTTTATGCTAATATTGGCTGCAACTACAATATCTGGCTGCAACAAAAAAACTGAAATTAAGGAAATTACAAAAATGGAAGAAAAAACTTTTCACTCAAATCCAATCATCAAAAACATCTATACCGCTGACCCGGCTCCTATGGTTTATGGAGACACTCTTTATCTGTACACAACACACGACGAAGATCAGCTTGAAAATAACTTCTATACAATGAAAGACTGGCGCTGCTTTTCTACAAAAGACATGGTGAACTGGACTGATCATGGAAAAATCTTTTCTTTGAATGATATTTATTGGGCAGATGACCGCGCATGGGCTCCACAGTGTATCGAACGTAACGGAAAGTTT
Source organism: uncultured Treponema sp. (assembly GCA_946540605.1). Taxonomy (GTDB): domain Bacteria; phylum Spirochaetota; class Spirochaetia; order Treponematales; family Treponemataceae; genus Treponema_D. The sequence continues at coordinate 16,174 of CAMNIU010000150.1, read as the reverse complement.
TATCTTTACTGCCCTGTTCACAAAAAGAACGGCGGAATGGCAATTGCGGTAGGAATCGCAGATAATCCTGCCGGTCCATTCAAAGATATTACCCACCCTCTTATTGATGAAGGCGACTGGAATGATATTGATCCGACTGTTTTTATTGATGATGACGGACAGGCATATCTCTATTTTGGAAATCCGGAATTACGCTATGTACTTTTGAACCAAGATATGATTTCATACAACAAAGAACTTGGCATCCAGAAAGTTCCTATGACAGAAGAAGCTTTTGCAAAAGGAAGTCACGACACTGGAACAACTTACGGCGAAGGTCCATGGTTCTACAAACGAAACGGACTTTACTATATGGTTTATGCAGCATTTGCAGAAGGTGAAAAACGTAACGAGCATCTTGCCTACTCAACCTCTAAATCTCCAACAGGTCCATGGACTTACGGCGGAGTTTTGATGGAAGAAGGTCCTTGTTTTACAAATCATCCTGGTATCGCTGATTTTAAGGGTCATTCTTATTTGTTCTATCATACAGATGAACTCCCAGGCGGAAGTCTTTTCCATCGCAGCGTTTGTGTTGTTGAATTCAAATACAATGATGATGGTTCAATCAGCACAATTTCAAAATGCGACGGTGTAAATAAGATTTAATAACATAAGATTCAAAAACTATTGCAAATCAACGTTTAAAACGATAATATAGTAGAAACGACAAAGAGGTCGTAGATAAAATCCTTGAAAACAACAGGGGTTCTGTCTACGACCTCTTTTTTTTATTTGTGAAAAGGAGGAAAAGGACCGTCCAAAATCAATTTGGAAGATTCTAAAAAGTTGCTCCACGTATTCGCAACTTTTTTTAACGAATCTTCGATAGACCGCATGAACATTTTCGGGTTGAAACCTAAAATTGCTTCACAGCGGTTCAGCAATTTTTTAACGGTTTCTTCGATAAGAGTATGTGTGGTTTTGTAGGATGCTTTGATTTAAACTCAGGTAGCGCACCTATCGCAGAGGGCTTAAAAGAAGAACTTCGAGCGCAGGTTCTTGAAATGAGTAAAAAAATCAGACACCGTGGGCCGGACTGGAGCGGCGTATATACTGGTAATAATGCAATCCTTAGCCATGAACGTCTTTCAATCGTAGACCCTCTTTCAGGAAAGCAGCCTTTGGTAAGCGATGATGAAAAAATCATTCTTGCTGCAAACGGTGAAATCTACAATCACAAGGAAATCCGAGCAAAGTTTGATGGTTCATATAAGTTCAGAACTGGAAGTGACTGCGAAGTTATTATTCCGCTTTATAAAAAATACCGCGAATCTGGTGATTTCAAAAAGATGATTGAAGAGCTTTCGGGAATCTTTGCATTCGCACTTTATGACAGCGAACACGACACATATCTGATTGCACGCGACGAAATCGGTGTTATTCCTTTGTATCAGGGCTGGGATAAAGCAGGCCGCTATTATGTTGCAAGCGAACTAAAAGCACTCGAAGGTGACTGCCAGACAATCGAAGAATTCCCAAACGGAAGTTACTTGTACTCAGGAAAACAAAGTCATGCTGAACTTGTTTCAGCATCTAAAGATGAGACCCCGAAACAAGTTCGGGGTGACGGTGTTTATTTAAAACCAATCCGCTGGTACAAGCGCGACTGGGAATCTTTTGATGCAGTTAAGAACGCCCCTAAAGCTACCGATGACAAGGGCGAAGTAATCAACCCAAGCGTAATCGAAAAAGTTCGCAACGGACTCGAAACTGCAGTAAAAGCCCAGTTGATGTCAGATGTTCCATACGGTGTACTTCTTTCCGGCGGTCTCGACTCATCAATCATCGCGGCTATCACACAAAAATATAGTAAAAAACGAATAGAAACAGACAGTAAGGAAGCTGCCTGGTGGCCACAGCTCCACTCTTTTGCAGTTGGACTCGAAGGTTCTCCAGACCTCATTGCAGCACAGAAAGCTGCAGATTATATCGGAACAGTACATCATGAAGTTCACTTTACGATTCAGGAAGCCCTTGATGCTCTCCCAGATGTAATTTACCACATCGAAACTTACGACATCACAACAGTTCGTGCCTCTACCCCAATGTACCTCCTTGCGCGTGTAATCAAATCTATGGGAATTAAAATGGTTCTTTCGGGCGAAGGAAGTGATGAGCTCTTTGGTGGCTACCTCTACTTCCACAAGGCTCCAAATGCACAGGAGTTCCATGAAGAACTTGTACGTAAAATGAGCAAACTTCATCTTTACGACTGTCTCCGTGCAAACAAATCCCTTATGGCATGGGGTGTTGAAGGTCGAGTTCCTTTCCTTGATAAAGATTTTATCGACATCGCAATGGGGCTGAACCCAAGTGACAAAATGAACATCAAATTACCAGACGGCAAACAGCGAATGGAAAAATGGATTCTTCGAAAAGCCTTTGAAGACCTTCTTCCAGAAAGCATCGCATGGCGCCAGAAAGAACAGTTTTCAGACGGCGTAGGCTACAACTGGATTGATACCCTTAAAAAGATGACAGAAGAAAAAGTAAGCGATGCAGAGTTTGCCCGTCGCGAAAACCGATTCCCGGTAAATCCGCCAAAAACAAAAGAGGAATACTACTACCGCGAAATCTACAGCCGCCTCTTCCCAAGCGACTGTGCAGCTCGATGTGTTCCACACGAAGCCGGAGTTGCCTGTTCAACTGCAAAAGCCCTAGAATGGGATGCAGCATGGAAAAACATGGATGAGCCTAGTGGTAGAGCAATCTCGGGAGTTCATGATGCTGCATACTGAACAAACTGCGAGTTTGCGAAGCAAACTCGGTGAGGTCGCATCAGCGACCGACATAATGCATACTAATGCTACTGCAAAATCAAAAGGAACAATCTTAGTTCTCGGTTCAGGCCCTATCCGAATTGGTCAGGGAATTGAATTCGACTACGCCAGTGTTCAGTGTGTACGTGCTCTTAAAAAACTGGGTTACGAAGTTGCAATCATCAATAATAACCCGGAAACTGTAAGTACCGACTTCGATACTGCAGACCGTCTTTATTTTGAACCACTTACACCACCAGACGTTATGAATGTAATCAAGGTTGAGAGACCTCTTGGTGTAGTAGTTGCCTTTGGTGGTGGCACTGCAATTAAACTTGCAAAATATCTGGATAGTCAGGGAGTTCGTATCCTCGGAACTTCTGCAGATGCAATTGACCTAGCAGAAGACCGCGAACGCTTCGAAGAACTTTGTGACAGACTCAACATTAAGCGCCCTCGTGGACTCACTGTATTCACAGAAGTAGAAGCCCTCGAAGCTGCAGCAAAAATTACCTACCCTGTTCTCATGCGTCCAAGCTACGTGTTAGGCGGTCAGAACATGATAATTGCCCGAAACAATGCAGATGTAAAAGAATACATGAAAATCATTTTGCGCCAGGGAATCGAAAATCCTGTTCTTATTGATAAATATATGGAAGGAACTGAGCTCGAAGTAGATTGTATCTGTGACGGCGAAAATGTTTTAATTCCTGGTATTATGGAGCACGTTGAGCGTACCGGTATTCACTCAGGTGACTCAATTGCAGTTTACCCAGGCCAGTTTACATCCGAAATTGAAGAAAAAATTATACGCCAGTCAACAGATCTCGCACTTGCACTTGGAACAAAAGGCCTCGTAAACATTCAGTATCTGATTTATGACAACGACCTTTATATCATCGAAGCAAATCCTCGCTCTAGTCGTACAGTTCCTTACCTCAGTAAAGTTTCTGGTGTACCAATGATTGATCTTGCAACCCGCGCAATGCTCGGAGAAAAAGTCCGTGAACTCGGTTATGGCACAGGCCTCTACCGTAAACCAGATTACTGTGCAGTCAAGGTTCCTGTATTCAGTTTTGAAAAGCTGATGGACGTAGATACACATCTTGGTCCAGAAATGAAATCAACTGGTGAAGTGCTTGGCATTGCCCCAACTCGCGAAGAAGCCTTATTCAAAGGCATGGTAGCAGCCGGCTGGAAGATGATAAAAGAAGGTGGAGTTTTATTTTCAGTCCGTGAGTCTGACTTACCTGAACTCCCTGCTCTTGCACAAAAATTTTACGATCTCGGCTTTACCCTATACGCGACAAGTGGAAACGCGTCAACAATTGAACGCAGCGGCATGAGCGTTACTCACGTTGCTAAGGTTCACGAAAATTATAACGACAACGTAATGACACTTCTCGAAAGTGGAAAGATTGTTTACGTAGTATCTACTTCAGCAAAAGGGCGCGACCCGGTAGCTGAAAGTGTAAAGCTCCGACGTCTTGCCGTAGAACGCGACATCGATTGTCTCACAGCATTAGATACAGCTAACGCACTTGCGGACTGTCTTGCCAGTCCATACACATTAAATAATACAACAATAGTAGACATTAATCATATGTAAGCCCGCTGGCAGGCAGTGTTCTATAGCAAACCTAGAAGGAGTAAATAAATATGAGTAAATTTATTTTTGTAACAGGAGGAGTTGTTTCAGGCCTTGGGAAAGGAATTACGGCAGCCTCACTTGGACGCCTTTTAAAATGCAGAGGTCTCAAAGTTGCATCACAAAAACTTGACCCATATATGAACGTAGATCCGGGTACAATGAGCCCATTCCAGCACGGAGAAGTTTTTGTTACAGATGATGGAGCAGAAACAGACCTCGACCTTGGACACTACGAACGATTTATAGATGAGAATCTTACAAAATATTCTAACATGACTAGTGGCAGAGTCTACTGGAATGTTTTGAATAAAGAACGCCAGGGAGAATATCTTGGACAGACTGTTCAAATTATTCCTCATGTAACAAATGAAATAAAAGATTTTATTTTAAAAAATGCCGAAGTTTCTCAAGCAGATGTAAGCATAGTTGAAGTTGGCGGTACAATCGGTGATATCGAAAGTCAGCCTTTCCTAGAAGCAATCCGTCAGCTTGCAATCGAGGTTGGCCGCCGCAACTGTCTTTTTATTCATGTATGTCTGGTTCCATATATTAGTGGTTCAGATGAGTTTAAATCTAAACCAACACAGCACTCTGTAAAGGAACTCATGGCAGTTGGTATTCATCCGGATATTATCGTTGCCCGCTGCGATGAAGAAATCCCCCTTGATATCCGTAAAAAAATAAGTCTTTTCTGTAACGTTGGGGAAGACTGTGTTATAAACAACACTACCTGTAAGAGTCTTTATGAAGTTCCTCTCATGCTTCACGCTCAGAATATGGATGATGTTGTTTGCCGCGACCTTGGAATTGAAAACACAAGAAAAGATTATCCGGAACTTGCTGCCTGGTCAAAAATGGTAGAAACCATTCATGCCCGCAAAGGAGAAATTCAAATTGCTCTTGTTGGAAAATATGTAAAATTGCATGACTCATATCTGAGCATTGTAGAATCACTCAACCATGCAAGTTTTGTAGTTGGAAAAAATGTAAAAATCAAGTGGGTAGATTCTGACAGCGTAACAGATGCATCTGCCCCAGAGATTTTCAAAGATTGTGCAGGAATTATTTTACCGGGAGGTTTTGGACACCGTGGAGTTGAAGGAATGGTTTGTTCATGCCGTTATGCGCGTACTCATAAACTTCCATATTTTGGTATCTGTCTTGGAATGCAGATTGCAGTAATTGAATTTGCAAGAAGCGTTCTTGGCTATACCGATGCAAACAGCCGTGAGTTTGATGAACTTTGCGAACATCCAGTAATTGACCTTATGAAAAATCAGGAAGGTGTTATCAAAGGCGGTACAATGCGCCTTGGTTCTTACCCTTGCAAAGTAGCTTCAGGAACTACACTGGAAAAAGCTTATGGAGCAAATCTCATTAATGAACGTCATCGCCACCGCTATGAGTTCAATAATGACTACCGTGCAAAGATGCGGGAAGCTGGCCTTACAATCAGCGGAACTTCACCAGACGACACCCTTGTTGAAGCAGTAGAAATTGCAGGTCAATTCCATGTCGGAGTTCAGTTCCATCCGGAATTCAAGAGCCGTCCAAACAATGCAGGTCCACTCTTTGTAGAATTCTTGCGTGCCTGTGAAAAGTAATATATAGTAAAATTAAAGAGGTAATTATGTACACAAAAGAAGAAGTATTAGATTTTATTCAGGAAGAGGACGTAAAATTCATTCGTCTTGCATTTTTCGATTTAAAAGGAAAACAAAAAAATATTTCAATAATGCCAAGCGAATTGGAACGCGCCTTCGAACACGGAATTCCATTTGATGCTTCTGCCATTGAAGGTTTTGAAGGTCCACAAAAATCTGAGTTATACCTCTTACCAGATCCTTCTACCCTCGCAATCATTCCATGGCGTCCTGCAACAGGAAAAGTTGTACGAATGTTCTGTAATATCCTTACACCAGATGGAACTTCATATCTAAAAGACAGCCGCACAATTTTGCAGAATGCCTGCCGCAAGCTTAAAGATGAATGTGGCATTGAAATGATGGTTGGAACTGAAGTTGAATTCTATCTCTTTAAGTTAGATGAAAAAGGAGAACCAACCACCGAAACCTTTGATAAAGCAGGCTACATGGATATTGCCCCAGAAGATCACGGAGAAAATATCCGCCGAGAAATCTGCTTTACCCTCGAACAGATGGGCATCAGTCCAGAAGCTAGTCATCACGAAGAAGGCCCTGGCCAGAATGAAATTGATTTCCATTATTCAGATGCACTTACAGCCGCCGACAATGTTGCAACCTTCAAATGGATTGTAAACACAAAAGCTTCAAGTAATGGCTTGTATGCAGACTTTTCTCCAAAACCAATTGCAAGTGAAGCTGGAAACGGAATGCATATAAACATTTCTTATCGCAAAGCACTTGGCGTAAATACAGATTATTCACAAGATTTACTTCCATATATTCTTGGCGGAATTCTAAAACACATAGATGAAATGACTTACTTTCTGAACCCTTCAGATAATTCATATAATCGTTTAGGTTCAAGTAAGGCTCCGGAATATATTTCATGGGGAAAAGAAAACCGTTCTACTCTTATTCGTCTGCCTTCCAGCAAAGGAACACAGAGACTTGAGCTTCGTTCTCCTGATCCACTTTGTAATCCTTATATTGCACTTACACTTTTGATTAATGCAGCAATCGAAGGAATCAAAAATAAAATTGAACCACCTGCTGCAGTTGAAGAAAATCTTTTTGATGAAAGCATAACAAAGCTGACAACACTTAAGGCGCTTCCAAAATCTTTATCAGAAGCAAAACGTCTTGCCGAAAACAGTGAATTTATAAAAAACGCATTAGGTGTGATGCTGGTTGAACCTGAAGAAACCACACGCTGAGGATTTTGATGGAAGCAGAAAGTCACAGCGTACTGTTAGTTTCACGCGACAATAAAATTATAACTCAAATTTCCGCATTTCTTGTACCACCTTTGTTTGAGCTCACGACTACATCAGACTTTAACGAAGCACGCAGACTCGCAACAGAACGAACCTTCAATATTATTATTGCAGATTCAGGAGACGGATATGATACGGATTTTGCCATCAATATTGCAGATTCCTACTCTACTGTACTGCTGCTTGTTCCGAATGAACATTTTGATGAAATATCTTATCGGGTTGAAGGCTACGGAATTCTTACAGCAACCAAACCTTTTGAACCATTCTATTTTTATAATATGGTCAAAGTAGCTATAGCAGTTCAATATAAGGTACAGATTCTTTCAAGCCAGACAATCAAGCTGAAAAACAAGATGGAAGAAATTCGACTAGTCAACCGTGCTAAATTGCTTTTGATTCAGCATCTTAAAATGACAGAAGCCGAAGCCCACCGCTATCTCGAAAAAGAAGCTATGGACCGCGGCCTCAAGCGAATTGCTCTTGCACAGGAAGTTATTAAAACTTACGAAAATTAAATTAAAATTCCACCTGCAAGAAGTGCTCCTGAAATCAAAATAAAGATAATGTCTCTTGCTTTTACAGGATAAGTTTTTGTACAGCTTTTTCTTGTACGCAAATAAAAGCCTCTAAGTTCAGCCGCTGTTGCAGTTGATTCAATTTTTCTGACAGATGAAATTAACAGAGGAAAACACAACGGTAAAATCATTCCAAATTTCTTAAAAGGATTTTTTATTTCAAAATCAACGCCACGGGCTTTCTGCGATTCAATAATCCCGTTCATTTCAGATGAAAATACAGGAATAAAACGAATTGCACTTGTAAAAGTAAACGCATACTTATAAGGAATATGCAAAACTGTAACCAGAGTATTTGAAAGCTCATTTAAATTAGTAACCGAAATCAAAATGGAAAGCGGCAAAGTAGCCCCCATCAATCTAAGGACAAGTAAAAGACCTTTTTCTACAGCAACATCAGTAATACCAAAACTACCAAGCGGTAATATCACATTGCCACTACGAATCGCAAGCAGCTGGAGAATAAAAAGGAACACAGACATTTTGAATAATCCTTTTAAGATTCCCAAAGTTCTAACCAAAAGCCCGTTATTTTCTTTTCTTCCGTTACCTATAACAGCAATCAAAACATTAAATGCAATTACTCCAATCAAAAAGAAATAATTTGATGAACAGAAAGCAGCAGCACAAATTAAAACAGAAGCAAAAATTTTTACAAGCGGATGCATTTTATGAAATACAGAATCTCCGTGCAGATAATCTAAAAAGCCCTTCATTATTTTGCCTCCTTAATTTTTGCAATCATTTCTTCAACAGTAAACACATTCTTAAAATCACCAACACCAGCATTACTCAAAAGCATTGCTGTCTGGGCAATCTGAGGAGGAAGAAGTCTTGCCTTATCTAATAATTCTTTATTACCAAGAATATCACGAGTTGCCCCTTGTGCAAGAATCTCTCCTCTATTCATAACAATTACTTCTTTTGCAAAATCAAGAACAACTTCCATATCATGACATACCATAACAACTGTTGTTCCAGCTTCATTTAATGCACGGATTTTTCCCATTACTTCCATACACTCACGATAATCAAGACCAGTTGTCGGTTCATCAAGAATCAAAATCTCCGGATTAAGGGCAATAAGACAAGCCAGGCAAAGTCTCTGGCGCTGTCCACGACTCATATTAAAAGGCTCAGCATCTCCTTTAAATCCAAACTCCTGAATTGTTTTTTCAACCCGTTCTTCTATTTCTTCTTTAGGAACTTTATTATTTTTCAAACTAAAAGCAATTTCTTCACGAACCGTTGTACAACAAATCTGTCTATCCGGATTCTGAAACAAAAAGCCTATATGTTTAGCTAAATCGCTTACCTTCTTATTTTTTGTATTTTCACCAAGCACAAAAACATCACCACTGCTTGGTTTTAATAATCCATTACTCAGTTTAGAAAAAGTTGATTTACCGGCACCATTTGAACCGGTAATTGCAATAAAAGCACCTTTTTCAATCTGAACATTTAAATCTTTTACATTAGCAGTTTCATTATAAGAAAAAAATACGTTCTTAAACTCAAGTACAGTTTCACTCATTTTCTTATGCCCTCGCCCCAGAATTTACGTTAATACATTTTTCTACAAAGACAGCAGCTTCGTTTGCATCCAGACAGATTCTATCTTCTTTTGAAAAGGATGCAGGCACAAGTCCTTCATCTACCATTTTTCCAGTAAGGGTAAGAACTCGAGGACAGTTGATTCCTGCCTCTTCCATTTCTTTTTGATGTGTCAGGGTACTTCTTATTTCCCCATAATGAACACAATTACCTTTTTCCAGAACAATCAGCTTTTTAACATATTCACAAAGCAACATGATTTTCTGTTCTGCAATTACAACTGTTATACCTTTTTCTTCATTCAGTTTTTTGAGCAATGAAAAAATTTGAACTGATGAAGCCGGATCAAGTTCTCCAGTAGGTTCATCTAATACCAGAATATCCGGTTCAATCGCAAGAATCGCAGCAATTACTACTTTTTGTTTTTGTCCGCCACTCAAAGAAGAAATCTCTCTATGGCGAAGTTCAGTTATTCCCAAAGCTTCAAGGGCAGAAGAAATTCGACTTTCTATCTGATCCCGTGAAACTCCAAAGTTCTCAAGTCCGAACATAATTTCTTCTTCAACAAAAGAACATACGAGCTGACTTTCAATATCCTGAAATACAGAACCAACTTTAAGTGCAAGTGTACTTGTATTTGTATCAAAGGTATCTGTTCCATCAATTTTTACACTACCGTAAAAATCTCCTCGATAGTGATGAGGAATAAGCGCATTCATGCAATTACACAAAGTTGTTTTTCCTGCTCCCGATTCCCCGATGATTCCTACGAAATCACCTTTTTCAATTTCAAGTGAAATGTTTGTCAGTGCATTCTCCTTTGCACCAGCATACTTAAAAGTCAGTTCCTGTATCTCAATCATTTTTGATTTCCTATTACGATATGGCATTCCCTGGCTTGACCAGAGAATCTATTTATGCAACCTGCTCTTCTTTTTCTTCAACAATAGGCTTTTTCAAAACCTTCATCAAAGGAACATAAAGTGCACCAACGATGATAGAGTTCAAAGTTGCTGTACCAAGAACGATAGGCACATAAGCAGCCATTGCAGATGGATCAGATTTGATTACAACAAACAAAAGCACAACATAAAGTCCACCAGAAATTACAGTACTAACAAAAGTACTTACAACATCAAATGCAATTCTTGAACTCTTTTTATTTGCCGGAATGTAAATTAAAAGCCCCATAGCCAAAGCGCCAGCAAGTTCAGAAGCAAAGTTCAAATATGGAGTTCCAGGGAAGAACTGACAGATTGCACCAGCAAGAAGACCAATAATAATACTGTAATATACATTTGGTCTGATAAGAACAATTGCCATACAGTACATAGCAATAATAAAGTTTGGTTTCATTCCAAAAAGATTGATAAATGTACCGGCAAAAAACTTAAGCACAGCACCCGCAGCAAGAAGAACAGCAGTAAGGAGCAAATCCTGAAGGCTGATTCCCTTTTTCTCTGATTCTTTTAATTCGCGTTTTTCCATTTTATTTCTCCTCGTTAGAAGTATTCACTCCTTTTTTAATGTCTTGTTACTACTAATAGTAACATAAATCGATGTTTCTGTCAATAGAATCATGTAAAATAATAAAAAAACTAAGGTACGCGAGCGGAGGAAAGGTATAACCTGCATTTGAGCGTTGCGAGCCGAAGGCGAGTCAAATTTCCACAAACGCTCAACCGCAGGTTATGCCTTTTCGCAGCGGAAGTACCTTATTTTTTACGATTTCTTTACTTGATTTAAACACAAAAATTCTATATACTATTTATCACATATTTTACTATTAGTCGGAACCACCGAAAAAAGGAGGTGAATACAGTATGGCAACAATCATGGTTGATGATTCAGAGAACCTTGAAAAAGCAATCAAACGCTTTAAGCGCATGGTTGAAAAAGAAGGCATTATCCGCGAATATAAAAAGCGTGAATACTTCGAAAAACCTTCTGCTACCCTCCACCAGAAGAAGACTACTCTCGAGAGAAAGCTTCTTAACAAGAGACGTAAGACAGAAAAGAAGGACTATTAATCCAGTTCCTTAAAATAAAAAGCCCGGCCATTAAAACCGGGCTTTTCAATTTAACGGTGGTTTTGACAGGCTCAACCACCTTTTTTTTATACCTTAAACAAATCAATCTGGCCGCCAATCTGGTCAACAGCAGATGTAACGCTATCTGCAATTTCCGACAGCGAATTACTTGTTTCCTTGATATCTCCGGCACTCTGTGAAATCTTATCCATACTTTCACGAATTACACCTGTTGTATTACGTAACTGATCAATTTCTGAAAGAATAGACTTGTTTCCTTCTGCCATTTCATGCGAAGCAGCCCTAACCTCACTTGTATTATCATTCATAAGCTTAAGGGCATCGCCAATTTGTTTTGAACCTTCCTGCTGTTCTTCCATAGCACCTTTGATCTGCAATACAAGCTGCTGTGTCTGAGTAATAGAATTACTTACTTCATTGAACATATCTGTAGAAGCCTGCGATGCATTTACTACATCATTAATAGAGCCTTCAATCTTCAAAAGCTCTTCACGAATAGTCTTAGACTGAGCACTCGATGTCTCAGAAAGCTTACGAATCTCATCTGCAACAACACTAAAGCCCTTACCAGCTTCACCTGCATGAGCAGCCTCAATAGCCGCATTCATCGCAAGAAGGTTTGTCTGCCCCGCAATATCACTGATTGTTTTATTTGCTGTCTGCAATGCTTTAGACTGTTCTTCAATATTACGAATCCTTTCGTTTACATCATTCTGTCTCTGAATACCTTCTTCTGTATTCTGAATCAAAGAATCAAAAGACTGAGCCATATATCCGACAGAATTATTAACACTGCTGATATTTCCAATCATCTCCTCTACTGCAGCACTAGCTTCTACTACACCACTCGACTGTGTCTCAATCATATTTTCAAGAGACTGGATATTCTGCGAAATCTCTTCTACTGCACTTACAGTTTGAGAAACACTGTCTGCCTGATTCTGTACCTGAGAACCAATATCACTCAAATCTCCAATAATAGCCTCGATTGAACGTCCATTCTCTTCAATACGCTTCTGCAAACCAATATTTACGTCTCCAAGAATCTCTTTTGAATCTTTTACACCACCAATAATTGTTCGGAGTTTATCCATAAAGGCATTAAATCCATCTCCAAGAGCACCTATTTCATTATTACTCTTTACAACAATCTGTTGTGTCAAATCAGCATCGCCACTTGCAATTTCGTAAATAGATTCGCGTACAACTTTAAGAGGTTTTACAGCGGCAATCATCATCAATGAACAAACTACAGAAATTATAACTCCAATAAGGGCTGTAATAATGATAATCATAGTCTTCATTTTATCGCCAACCGCTTCAATCTGCTTCTGTGGAATTGTCAAAATGGCAGACCATGGAGTGCCTTGAACAGGAACATAAGAAGCAAAGGTTAAAACACCATTTGGATCTTTATAATAGCCTTCGCCAGATTTACCTGCACAAGCCTGAGATGCAATAACATCAAGTCCAGAATAACCGGCTTTATCACTATAAGAAAGATCCATATATTTACTTACACCACGGAAATGAGAAATAAGCACTCCATTTGAGCCGACAAGAATTGCCTTTCCATCACGACCCATAGAAAGCTCGCCAACCATCTTATCAATTTCGTCAAGTTTTACGGCTCCGGCAAAAACTCCAATAAGACTGCCACTCGCATTATAAGCCGGACGCGCAATATAATAGCAGACTGTACCATCAAGCTGGAAATCGATATCGGAAACATAAGTTTTCTTTTTATCATTCATAATAGAACGGAAAAATGGCTTGGAAATAACAGTCAGGATTTTTCCATCACTTGCGTAACCAACACCATCAGGGCTACAGAACATTACATAATTAAATAACGGATTTCTTATATTCTCATGCGACAAAAGCCAGCTGATTATTTCGTTTTTATTTCCTGCTTTAGTAACATCATTATCAGAATAAATTCGTAGGTCATTAACAAGAACTTCATTCCAATACTGGATTTTTCCGGCATCTTCGGCAATTACCTTTTCACTAAAATCTGAATAATCTCTTTGAGAAGATGATTTTACGCTCTTTACAATAAAAATACACAATAGTACAAAGAACACAGCCAGGATTGCAAGAATGTATAGTGAGAACTGCATTGCCAGATGGCCATATTTTTTCTTATTCATTTCTTCCATAAACTATACTCCTCTAAAATCCTTATTTGGTTGTACTCTTATATATTTTATTAATGGCTACTGCATGGAAGGCAACTCCCTTTACATTACTCTTAATCAGATTCGCATTACATTTCTGATATACTGGAGAAATAGCTGCATCTTCCATAATCATTATTTCAGCTTTTTTCAATGCAGACCAGCGTTCAGCAATTTTGGTACAGAGTTCACCATCAGTACAACTTGCAATAAGAGCGTTGTAAGTTGGATTAAAATAATTACCCATATTATTTGAGTTACCTGTTACCCACATTGCAAGATACGTCATAGGATCTGCATAATCAGGACCCCAGTTATTAAGACCAAACTGGAAATCCCCGGAAGACATAATTTTTCGACGTTCCTTCTTTTCTACAGGCTTTATTGTAATAGTCAATCCATCCAGGATTTCTTCGAGTTGTTTTTTCATTGATTCACAACAAATAACCTGTGTTTCACCATCAGCAGTAAGAAGTTCAAGTTCAAGACTGTTTTTTCCAAGTTCTTGCTTTGCCTTTTCAAAATATTGGCGAGCCAATGTCGGATTGTAAGAACAATATTCAGGAAACTCTACACCTGCTGGAGTAAAATCCTGTCCCGACTGAGAGAATGCAAATCCACGAGGTACCGCACCATAAGCAGCAGCAGAACCGTCTGCCATTGCCCTGGCTGCAAACTCCCGATCAAAGCCGTTTGCAATTGCAAGTCGAAGGTTTTTATTGGCAAAATTCGGATCATCAAAATTAAAAGTAAGGAAGTAAAGGAATCCCGAATCAACAGGTGTAAATTCAGGAGAATTTTGCATCTTCATAACAGCATCACCCGAAATTTCAACAAAATCCAGTTGACCGCTCTGATATTTACGCAAAGCCTCATCACTGCTGTTTATTACTTCATAATGAATACCACCAAGCTTGATTTTCGAAGCATCGTAATAAGCACTATTCTTTATAAATGAGATGGATGTTGCACCAGGCTTATAATCAGACAAAATAAAAGCACCATTTGCAAGACAGGTTTCCGGACTCGTTGCATATTTATTACCACATTTTTCAACAAATTCCTGATTTGCAGGATAGAAAGTACAGAAATATAGAAGCTGATCAAAATAAGAAACCGGAGTTTGCAATTCTACCTCAAAGGTATAATCATCTTTTGCACGAACACCAAGCTGATTCGGCTCCATCTGTCCAGCCTGAATTGCAGTTGCATTTTTAATCTGTGCAATATCGCTGATCATAAATGCATATTCAGATTCTGTTTTTGGATCTATAGCGCGCTGCCAGCCATAAACAAAATCATGAGCAGTAACCGGTTCACCGTTAGACCAGAAAACATCGTCACGAAGTTTGAAAGTATAATGAAGACCATCAGCAGAAACCTGCATTTCTTTAGCACAGGCATTTTTAACAGATCCATCATCAGCCATCTGCATAAGGCCATCTATCATATTTCCAATTAATTCGAAAGAAGTTGCATAAACTGAAACTTGCTGATCAAGCGTATCAATAGTTGCATCCAAAGCAACATTCAAAATAGGACCAGAAACTTTTTTATCCGGCAAAGGACCTTTTGTCTGTTGAACAGCAGCCGTTTTTCCACATCCCAAAAAAGACAGAGATAATACTACCCCAGCCATAAGCCCAAGCATACGCTTCATATGATTCTCCTGCATTATAAATAAAGAGTAAACATTTTGTAATTTATTTTTGTGACATGACTTTAAGTAGATTCTTAAATTATAACACGGGATTATATAGGTAGCAAATAATTTTAATTTATAAAAAAGACCGCAGGGAGTTGCCCGCGGTCTTTCGAAAAATTAATCGATTTTCGATTTTAGGCTAGTTCTTAGCACGCTCGAGGAATGAACCATCGCGTGTATCGATTACAATTCTGTCGTCTGTGTTGATGAACAATGGAACGCGAACTTCGATTCCTGTATCCAAAGTAGCAGGCTTCAAAGACTTTCCAGATGTATCACCTTTTACACCAGGCTCACAGTAAGTTACTGTACGTGTAACGCGAACTGGAAGATCAATACCTACAGGTTTTCCTTCGTAGAATGTAAGGTTTACTTCAAGATCATCTTCTGGAGTGATGTATCCAGCATAGTCACCAAGGTCTTCCTTAGCGAGTTCGAACTGCTCGTATGTATCCTGATCCATGAATACAAATGTGTCGCCGTCAATGTAAGAAAGCTTTGTTACGTGTGATTCAAGATCTACTTCATCAAACTTTTCACCAGCATCAATACCAAGATCCATTGTTGAGTTTGTAACAAGATTCTTTACGCGGAAGCTGGTAACCATTCCGGCACGACCTGAACGCTGTCCGAGCATCTTCTGTACGATAAGAGCATTGCCTTCATACATGAAAGCTGTTCCAACTTTTAACTGTGATGTCATTAACATAATATAAAACCTCTAAAAAAGAATT
>CAMNIU010000149.1 GCA_946540605.1 uncultured Treponema sp. | reverse complement strand
TGACCAGGGAACAAGTTTTGTAGTTACAAAGATTTCTTCCCGCTTACAGATTCCGTCTTTTATAGCACGACGAATTGCGTTTCCAACTTCTCTCTCGTTGCCATAATATTTTGCAGTATCAATTAATCTGTAGCCAGATTTGAGCGCGGCATAAACGGCATTTTCACAAGTCTCGCCTGTAAGTGTCCAGGTGCCAAGTCCAAGAATTGGCATTTCGTAACCGGAATTCAATTCTATATTCGTCGCAAACTTTCCCATGTGTTTTTCCTCCGCCATAACAAAAGTCGTCATAAGCAGGGCTTCCAGAATCAGAATTATTTTTTTCAAAAATTTTCTCCTCACAGGTCTGGGCGTTCCCCTCAGTTCATTCGCTATGCTCATTCACTTCGGGTCGCTATGTCCGCCCTTCGCTAACGCTCACCGTCCTCGGCTGAAACAAGTTCAGCCTGCGGTCGGCAAGGGGCTCCCAGCGCTAACGCAATATTTCAAAAACTGCCGTTACATCGCCTTTGCCCAGAATCTTTTTGAGCTCGGCCTGTGTTACCCCGTCTACTTTTCCAAGGCGGGTAAAGTTCCAGCTGTTAGTGTCGTAGTAAATTGTAATCTGATTTCCCTGATACAAAATGATGTCGCCGGCTTGTGTGGTAATCTGTGTATCGTTTCGAGGAAGTGATGTTCCAAGCGAACCGACTTTTTCAAAGCTGCCGTAGTCATGCATTTTTACAGTCAGAGGGCCTTTTTCCAAAAGTCCGTAGAAGGCTGTGGCAGAAGAATTGTCGGCTAGGGTAGCGGTAAGTTTATGATTACCACTGTCACTTGTAATTTGAATTGAGATTTTCATATCAGAAAGTTCTCCTTTGTCAGATGATATTGTTTCCTTGTTGCCATAAGCACAGGCGGTTGATGTGAAAAGAAGTATTGTTAGTATAATTAAACTAAATCTTCGCATTATAACTCCTTGGGGGCGTTGCGGGGGAATCCCCCGCTGGGTGGGGTAGGACGCAACGAAGTGCGGCCGTAGGGCGGGGCTCCGCCCTCCTTACTTCAAATACTTTGCAAAAAACTCTGCAAGCTTATCAAAAGGAATTGCATTGTTTTTTCCGCCATCATACAAATCGGTGTGACTTGCGCCAGGAATAATTACCAGCTCCTTGTTGGCTCCGCTAAGACGCTTAAAGGCATCTTCGCCAAAATAGCGGGAGTGGGCTTTTTCGCCATGAAGAACCATAACGGCACTCTGGATTTCTTCGGCATAGGCAAGAAGTTTTGTATTCAAAAGAGAAGTTGCAGCAGTAACATTCCAGCCCCCATTTGAATTGAGACTTCTCTCGTGATAACCGCGTGGAGTTTTGTAGTAGTCGTAATAATCCTTTACAAAATAGGGAGCATCTTCCGGCAGAGGATCTACAACTCCGCCGCCAAGCTTATAAGTACCGCCAGCCTGAACTGCCTTAAAATCTTCGATGCGTTGTGCCATAAGAGCCTTGCGGGCCTGGTGTCTGGCTTCTGCATTATTTGCGCTGTCAAAATATCCGTTGGCAGTAACACGGCTCATATCGTACATTGTACTTGCAACTGTTGCCTTAATTCGGGTGTCGATTGCCGCTGTATTAATTGCCATGCCGCCCCAGCCACAGATTCCTATAATGCCGATTTTTCTGGGTCGATATTTTCGCAGGTTGAAAGAAAATCTACTGCTGCCATAAAATCTTCGGTGTTGATGTCGGGACTGTTCATGTAGCGGGGCTCTCCGCCAGATTCTCCTGTGTAGCTTGGATCAAAGGCCAGGGCGATGTAACCGCGGGAAGCCATCTGATTTGCATAAAAGCCGGAAGACTGTTCCTTTACCGCACCAAAAGGGCCAGAGATTGCCAGGGCCGGAAGCTTTTCTGCTTTGTCATCCTGAACTTGTTTCAGGATCTCTTCTGGGGTGTAGAGGTCTGCTGCAAGTTCAATTCCAAAATGATTGCGGAAGGTTACGGTTGTCCGTTTTACTCCCTGGGCTAATTCAAAAGTGTAATGCTCGTTTGTTCTATCAATTTTTGCGAGATTTGGATTCATCTTTTCCTCCTGTGGATTTGGGCGTTCCCCTTCGGGTCGCTATGTCCGCCCTTCGCTAACGCTCACCGTCCTCACTTCGTTGCGGTCGGCAAGGGGCTCCCAGCGCTAACGCATTTTTTTAGTAACGTTGTGTCACTTAACAAAAGTGTATGACATATCTGGTGACTTGTCAACACTAAAATGTGATTTTAGTGACAAAAAGTTGCTTATTGCAAAAATCCTAAAATATACCATATTTTAATCTCAATATTCTTACCTTTCTATATATTTCTAGAAAAAAAGCCAATCTCATGATATACTGTATAAATTAATAGGAAAGTTATGTCAGATATCGGCTATTCAGAAAAGGATTTTGAAAATTACATTGTTAGCCTGCTCTCCTCAAAAAGTGGTTACATCCATGGAAGTAACAATGATTATAATCCTCAAAAATCGATTCTGGCTCAGACTTTTATTTCTTTTGTAAAATCTACACAACTTGATAACTGGACTTGCCTTTGTGATAAGTTTGACACAGAGCAGGAAGCAGAAGAAAAACTTATAGATGAACTGATTGCTTCTAGAAAATCGCAGGGCACTCTGGACCTGCTTCGAAAAGGTTTTACTTTTCGTTCCATCCAGTTTGATACAGTCTACTGGAAACCGGAAAACAATTTAAATCCCGAAACTATAGATCTGTATAATAAAAATATCTTCACAGTAATAAATCAGCTGATTGGAGATGCAGGCAAATCTGTACATACCCCAATTCCAGACATTGTGCTATTT
>CAMNIU010000148.1 GCA_946540605.1 uncultured Treponema sp. | reverse complement strand
AAAATCCCGCATAAGGAAAGTTATAAAGCATTACCTTGTTTCCAAATATTTCAACAGGGCTTGCGCTGGCTTTGCCTTCAAGGATTTCGCTGGCACCCTGAATGAGTTTTTCTACCTGTTCCGGCTTTTGAGGGAAGTCTCCGTGCATAGGGTAAACATCATCATATTTTCCATCCCAGTTCTTGAGGTGTTCCAAACTTTTTACATACAAAGACAAATCGCGGAATTTTCCAAACATAAAAATATTGCTGTTAGAAACGCTGTCGCCGCTGACAAGGATCCGATTTTTTTCATCCAGCAGGGCAATGCTTCCAGGAGTGTGGCCCGGAATATCAATTACAAAAAGACTTCTTCTTCCAAGGTCAATTACATCTCCTTCCTTTACCGGAATATAGCTGCCAGTTCCACCGTGTTCCCTGTAGTTTTCTTCTTCGGCCCCGCTCATGTAAATTGTGTCAAAAGCGCCGTTGCCCGAAATATGATCCGGGTCCGCATGAGTGTTGATGAGCACCAGCGGCAGACTTGTGATGCTTTGAACAAGTTCCTTTGCATTCGGCGTATTCATTCCTGTGTCTATAACAGCGGCTTTTTCTTTTCCCAAGAAAACAAAAAATCTTACGCCGCCGTCTTCTATTCTGTAGGTGTTCTCGTTTATTTTGATAATTTGATTTTCCATGATTTTATATTAGCACAGAGAAGCAGCTTTGTAAAAAAATAACCGCACTTCATTTAATGAAATGCGGTTTATAGATTATGGATTACTTCGCTGCGCGGTTCCTGAGCTTGTCGAAGGGCGCAATGACGGGGCGCAGAAAATTAAATCTGATCCATTCTTGCTACATCAGCAGTGTAGTCTACACCAGCAACGTCAAATCCGTTTGTAGCGTAGAAGTCGTGCTTGTAGCCAGCCAGGTCGCAAACGTCCTTGATGTTGTCGTTGTTTACACTTGCCATCAGCTTATCAACTTCTGCCTGAACATCAGCCTGCATTTCCCAGTCATCAACACGGATGCGGTTTTCTTCATCAACAGGAACCTTGCCAGCAGCGTTATTTTCACCAGTGTAAAGACGTTCAGCAAAAAGACGTTCCATCTGCTCGATACAACCTTCGTGAGTTCCCTTAGCCTTCATAACCTTGAACAAAATTGAAAGGTACAAAGAAATGATTGGAATAACAGCGCTTGAGCGAGTTACAAGTCCCTTGTTTACAGAAACATAAGCCGCACCACCAAGCTCCTTAGCGAGCTTGTCGTTCAATTCATGAGCAGTAGCTTCAAGGTGCTTTTTAGCCTGACCAATAGTTCCGTCGCGGTAAATAGCGTGACTCAACTCAGGTCCAATGTATGAATAAGCAACTGTACGGCAGCCATCAGCAAGAACACCTGCAGCACTCAACTGGTCAATCCAAAGCTTCCAGTCTTCGCCACCCATAACCTTTACTGTGTTAGCAATTTCTTCTTCGTTAGCAGGCTCAGCAGCAGACTCCTTCAAAGAATCAGTCAAAATATCAATACCAAGACCAGCATAAGTTTTACCGATTGGCTTAATAACAGACTTGTACAAAACGTGAGCACCAGTTGGGCTGTTAGGGTCAATCTTATCAGGGTCAGAGCGAACCGGTGAAGCAAGACTGTATACGATAAGGTCAAACTTCTTTCCAGCCTTCTTTGCTTCTTCAATAATCATCTTGCGGGTTTCGTGACTAAAAGCATCAGCAGAGAAAGTTTCAGTAAACAAACCTTCAGCCTTAGCAGCGCGGTCAAATGCCAGGTTGTTGTACCAGCCAGGAGTACCGCCCTTTGTTTCTGTTCCGGCCTTTTCAAAAGAAACACCGATTGTATCAGCGCCATATTCAAAAGCGGCCGAGATGCGGCTTGCCAATCCATAGCCTGTAGAACATCCCAAAACAAGAACAAATTTCGGACCATTACCGCCCTCTTTCAAACTCTTTGTTCCGCGCTTAGCCTTCTGAGCCTTTACGTATGCAATCTGATTTTCAACTTCTTTAGCACATCCAATCGGATGAGCGTTAAGACACATGTTCGAACGAACCATTG
The DNA here is from genome assembly GCA_946540605.1 of uncultured Treponema sp. Taxonomy (GTDB): domain Bacteria; phylum Spirochaetota; class Spirochaetia; order Treponematales; family Treponemataceae; genus Treponema_D. The sequence continues at coordinate 18,910 of CAMNIU010000148.1, read as the reverse complement.
GTTTGATAATCATAATAATATCTCCTGTTTATTTTTACATTTTATCAAAAAATGTCATTTTGGACTAGTGCAAACATACTTTAGATTTTTTTAAGAATTACACATCCATTGTGACCGCCAAAGCCCAGGGAACAACTTGCTGCGGCATTTATTTCACATGCTACGCCTTTGTTTGGTGTATAGTCGAGGTCACAGCCATGTTCAAGGTCCGGCTCATCAAGATTGATTGTAGGTGGAACAAAATTGTCTTCCATTGCTTTTATACACATGATTGCTTCAATACTTCCGGCAGCTCCAACCATATGACCAATTTCACTCTTAGTAGAAGAGATGTGAAGTTTTTTTGCATCGTCACCGAACACTGATTTTATCATTGCGGTTTCAGCAGTGTCATTTGCAGAAGTTGAAGTTCCGTGAGCATTGTAATACTGAATGTCAGAAGGCTTCATACCTGCATCTTCAAAAGCACGCTTCATTGCCAGTGCACCGCCGCTTCCGTCTTCGCGGGGAGCTGTAATGTGGTAAGCATCAGAAGATGCACCATAACCTGCAACTTCTGCATAAATCTTTGCACCACGAGCCTTAGCGTGCTCATACTCTTCAAGAATCAAAACTGCAGAACCTTCTGCCATTACAAAGCCGCTGCGGTTCTTGTCAAAAGGACGGCTGGCTTTTTCTGGAGTGTCATTAAATTTATTTGTAAGGGCACTCAAAGCCTGGTAACAGCCGATATTAAAACCTGTAAGATTTGCATCAACACCACCTGCAAAACATACATCAAGACGGCCGCTGCGAATCATATCAAGTGCAAGTCCTAAAGAATCTGTTCCAGAAGCACAAGCTGTAGAAATAGTCCAGGATGGACCATAAATCTGAAAGTGCATTGCAACACCTGCAGAAGCTTCGTTATTCAAAACAAAAGGAGCTGTGAGCGGAGGAATGCGGTTTACTCCACTTGCAGGATCAAGATATTTTTTATAAGCAGTTTCCAAATCATCAGAAAGACCAATTCCAACACCAGTTACAATTCCTGCCTTTTCATCTTTAAGATTTTCAGCAGAAAACCCTGCATCATTTGCAGCTTCAATACTGGCTCCAAGAAGGAACTTGCTCATGCGGCTCATTTTGCGCGCCATCTTGCGGTCTACACCATAATTGTTTATATCAAAATCTTTTACTTCACCAGCAATCTGAACCTGATGCTGAGATGCATCAAAAAGAGTAATTTTTGTGATTCCGCTCTTACCGTTTTTAACATTTTCCCAGGCGGTTTTTACATCGTTTCCAACAGAAGAAACACAACCCAATCCAGTTACAACAACTCTACGCTGTGACATTTCAAACTCCAAAATATAATAAACTGTAATATCGAAATTTGTTCGACCTTAGATAACTATACTTGATATTGACAAAAATGAAAATAAGTGTCATTTAATTAGGACAAATTTATTTAAGGAGTTGAATATATGATTAGTATCAAAAAAATCATTTCAACAACAGCAATTGCTGTTCTTAGCGTAAGTCTTTTTGCACAGGTGACATCTGATCTTGACATTGCACCTAGCTCAAAGACTGCAGAATCTACACAGGGTCTGTTTGACACTGATGTTGATAACTTCATGAGTGTAACCTCATGGTCTACTGTAAAACCTGAAAAGTTTTTTGGTTATTTCGGAATTGGCAATACACCTGCCCTTGATTTAACTTCTTATGATTTCGGATTTGCAAAACAGTTCAGTAAATGTTACTGGGGAACTTATTTCTCTGGAAACCTTGGTCCTGTAACAACTACCAAAAACACTGCAGCAAAAACTGAAACTACTACAAACGGTAGCACAGAATTTGTTTTCAGCAACCTTTTTGGTCTTGGAAACGGAGCTGGAATTGGCGTTGATTTCTACTATGCAGATAAAGATTCTAAAAAAGAAGTAATTGATGATGCAAAGACAGATACAGATAAGAGAATCTGGGCTCTTCAGTTAAGTGCAGGTCTGAATGAATATACATTCAAAAAGTTCAATCTTGCACCATACGCAAAAGTTATCTATGTAATGAATCCCAACGGTGACTCAAAAGTTGTAACTGACACAGGAGCAACAACAGACACAAATGATGACCGCTGGTGGGCACTTGGACTTGAAGCAGGTGCAGATGTAGATCTTTCAAAATCAGAAGCAGTTGCACAGACTCTTTCTCTTGCTGCTGGATTTGCTTTTGCAAAGCCAGCTGACAGCGAAATTAAAGACACAAACTCCTCTGCGCTTTCTCTTCCAGTTTCATACAAGGTTGTTTATAAAGCAACTGAAAAACTTGGCGTAGGAGTTTTGTTCAAAGCAGATACAACAATGAGTTTTGGAAAAAGCGGAGAAGATGTTAATACATTCGGATTCGATTTTGTTCCTGCAATTTCAACAGGTGTAACATTTGACACTCAGAAAAAGGTTATTCTTAATGCCGGCGTAGGTTTTGCAATTCCTGCTTTTAAATATAACAAAAGAACAGTTGATGGAGACAGCAATTCAACATACAACTGGAACGGAAGCGATGCAAGTCTTAACTTTACATCAGGCTTTAATTTTGTACCTACAAAGAATATAAGTGTTGATTGTTCTTGGCAGATTTTGAATAATCTCTTTGGCACAGATACAACTACTGATGTAACTGAAGGAAATTACAACTTCTGGAACACAGTAAACAATGTTCTTGTTCACAAATTCACATTCGCAGTTTCTGTTAAGTTCTAATCAAATTACAGATTGTAATTAATCCAAAAAGCGGCTATGAAAATAGTCGCTTTTTTTTTATTTTTTTCTTGCATTATTAAAAATGTGTGTTATTATAAAGTTGTAGCCAAGAGCGAGATGAGGACGCACACCGGTTGCTTGATGGGAGGCAATATGCAATTTCCGACAAAGAGAGATAACCTGGTCGAGGTTATATAATACGTAGACATTTTTAGAAGCGCCAACGGCTTTTCGGTTGGAATATTTATAGTGCCAATCCTTAGTTGATTGAGAGCACATTACAGGCCGGCTAATACGCCGGCTTTTGTTTTTTAAAACTTGCCACCACCAAGAGTTGCAGAGAGTTTTAGTGAAACTGTTGGATTTTCGTCAAAAGTTTTGAAAGAAAGAACAGGCCCCATTCCAACCTTCATTTCTTTGACGGGTGAATAATAGAGCATTGCAGTTGTAGTAAATGCAGTTCCTGTCATTGCAGAAATCAGGCTTTCGTCTACACCAGCCATCTTCAAAACGGCAAGTTCTGAATCTGACAGTTCTTTACGTCCAAAGTTTGCCATTGAAAAGATGCTTGCAGTTAAGTCTTCGTTTCCGAGAACTTTTCCAAAATTAACCATTGCAGCAAAATTGTGACCACCAATTGCATAATTATATGGAGCATCTTTATCATTACCATTAAAGTAATACTGTGCTGCAAGTGTAATCATAGGATCCTTCCAGTAATAGCTCAAACCAGCTGTTGCCTGGAAGATGTTTGTTTTACCATCCCAGTCTGTATTTGTAGCCCATTCGCTGGCAGCTCCGTAAGAATAAACAAGTTCACCAAAGAAGCTGACTTTTTTAAGGCTTCCGGTTGCAGTAAGCATTGCCTTTGGAGCATTCTGATATTTATAAAAAGTGCCAAGTCCAAGTTCCCAGTTACCAATCAGAATATCAGCTTTACCGGCAAGAGCGGTATCACGAGCATAGCTTTCTGCTGTCTGATTTGTAAACTTTGTTGAAGGAATTACATAGAACCACAGACAGTTCTGACTGTTTGGAATTATGATTTGAGTACGAAGGTTCAGACTTCCATCAACCTGTTTTTCCGGATTCTCAGGATCAATTGATGAAGTATTAATCATATCTGATACAGGGCTAAAGAAGTAACCGGCTCCCCAGGTAACGGTATGAATACCAAAGCGGAAGAAGGCTGTATCTTTGATAGAGAAATCTGTGAAGAGTTCTTTGAGCTTGAACCAGTCAGTGATGGAAGTAGTCGTTTGAAAAGTTGGAATCGGAGTTAAAGCAGTCTGATAAGTTACTGATGTCGCACTATTCACAAACGGATAAGCAAGCCCAAACTTTGTATACATACGCAAAGTTTCTGTTGGACGAGCATCTACGCTAAGCATTGCACTCAAATCTGGTTTAAGCTTTGTATTTTTAAGGTTCTCACAAAAATCAGTTGAAGAAGGTGAATACAAAACTGTATTTGTTGAGATACCAGCAGTAAGACTTCCGCCTACTTTGATTGAACCAGTGTCAAAAATCACACCCTTGCTTAAATCTGATTTTGCAGAAACATCAGCGACTTCTTCGATGCCGTCATCACTAAAGAAATCATCGTCACCAAAAAGGTCATCGTCGCTCTGTGCAAAGATAGAAACAGTTAGAAATGAAATGAATAATAATGTAAGTGTTTTTTTCATTAGTTAAGTCCTTCTAGATAAGCCTTTGTAAAAATTTTATCTGGCAGAGCATCAAAAGTAAGATCAGAAACAACCTGCTGAGTCTGTTCTCCCTTATTAAGTTCATCGCGCAAAATTGCCTGAGTTGCAACATAACCTGCCGGAACCTTTGAATACTTAGGAAGCAGAGTTGTACGCATCAAACGGTCTGAACCAGAAAAATCTTCCTGCTTAAGCAAAAGTGGAATATCTGTGCGAATATAATATTTAGTTTTTGCATAAGAAGGCTCACTTGTTTTTGCTCTGACAGTAATGATATGAACAGGATATTTACCAAGAGTTCCTTCTTCATAAGCTTCAATATTATAATTGTCGCGCCAGTGTGAATCGCTCTGGTCTACATCATCAAGCTTGATATCAGAATCACCAAGAGCCTCTTTAATTGAAGTATGTGTAAACTTACGGCTGATAGGGTCATAAGACCAGATGTTATCATCATTACGAAGATACCCTGTTCCTTTATCTGCTTCCGGGAAAAGCTGAACAATTGTCATAAGTTTATCATCTACACGCTGGAAAATCTTATACTGAAGATTTTCTTTTGGCTTTCCAGGCTTTTCAATTACAAGAGAAATGGTTGCAGAATAATCTCCGTGATAAGCAAGAGTATCTTCTGCATCTTCCAGAATTTTAAAAGCCTTTTCTGATGTTGCGCCATCTACCTGAGCAAAGGCTGCAGCAGTAAAAAGTGCAGCTGCTGCAAAAATTGAAAGTATCTTTTTCATTTAGTTTATCTCCTTTTATGAGATCCCGAAACAAGTTCGGGATGACGTTTGCTTTACTTTACTGTTCTCAACGCTTCGGCTGGGCTCATACGAGCTGCCTGCTTTGCACTTCCACGAACAGCAAGTGATGTAAGAATAATCAGCATTACATACTGAATTATAATAGAAAGCATGGAAACTTTGAAAGTGAAATGTCCTTTTGCAAGGAAGAATCCAAGAGATTCATTTGCAATTGGAATCAGATGAATCAGGCCCATCACGATTACTGCAAAAATCAATCCGGCTACGGCACCGATGATACAAAGAATTACTGCTTCATTTGTAAACACTTTGCGGGTATCTTTTCCTGTCATACCGAGAGCACGCATTGTTCCAATTTCGCGGATGCGTTCATACAAAACCATGCGGTATGTGTTAGACACGCCTACCATGACAATCAAAAGTATTACCAGAAGTATTACGGTTGTAATAATATGAACAATATTCAGAACTGATTTAATCTGAGGAATTTCATCGTACAGAGTTTCAACTCCGTATTTTACGCCCTTCCATTCATTCTCCGGTTTTCTAGGATCAATCTGCTTTTCAATTCCCTTACCAATATTGGTTGGATTTGTCTGCATGGCAAGCAGGCGGCTTGTAACATTGATTTCCGGATTATTATCAGCATCCTGCTTAATTCTAGCTTCAATCATATTGGCTGCTTTTGTCTGCTGATTTTTATCGCGCAGATAAATTGCATACATCGAATATCCGCCTTCCGGCATTTCAATAATTTCATTTACATCTTCAATATCTGCATAAGCCTGAAGTGTACTGATAAAACTGTTCGATTTGATAATGCCTGTAACTGTCATATCAGCAAAAGTATTCTGCCCGTAAACTGTGTAGGTTGAATAGATTAATTCATCACCAACCTGAAGATTCATGGAATCAGCAGTTTTATCGCTGATGATAAGACCGTTTTTTACATCAGGGTCTACCCCACCACTAATAAACTGGAACGAATCCTGAAGAAGTTTTTCTCCGAGGTTGCGTCCATAAAGCTGAATTGCAGAACGCTTTCCGTTAAAGATTACTGTACCGCTGGACATTGTATAAGAAGTTGAATACTCATATTTAATTCCAAGTTCCTTTACAATATTTTTTACATAATCACGGTCGCGAACAATATTAACAAGTTTTGCTTTTGCACCTGGAGTTGTAGGATTTTCCCATTCAAGTCCCTGAACAATTACGTTACCTCCAACTAACTGTGCAATCTGATTTTCGAGATTGCCAACCATTCCGGTTGTAAGTCCGTCTATTGCAGTTACTACAAAAAATCCAAAGGCAATTGCAATTGCAAGAATAGCGTTACGTCTTTTATTTCGTGTAAGGTTTCTAAGTGCTAATGATACTGTTTTCATGTTAGTTCCTCCTTACTCTTTGCTAAGTGCCTTAATCGGCGTAATTCTGAGCGCAGACTTTACCGGATATCTGTTACTAATAACACTTCCGATAAGAGCCACAAGAATTGTTGTTATAATGATTTTTGGTGTAGGACTAAAATGTAAGAGACCGCCGCCAAGAATCATTTTTGCAATTGAGTTTGTTATTGCGATGTTGAAAGAATTGAAAATCAGCATACAGATAAAGGCAAATACAATTCCTGCAAGTGCTGAAAGACTTGTAAGAATTACTGCTTCTGAATAGAAGAGTTTCTTTACAAACTTCTTTTCTGCACCAATTGCACGCATTGTTCCTATCTCACTTGTTCGTTCAATTACAGAAACTACCATCGTATTCATTATGATAATGAATACTACGATTGCAAGAATTATGATAAGAAGGTTGAAAATAAAGCCGATTCCTTCAACTGTTCCCGAATAAGAATAAGCTGCTTTTTTCCAGTCCATAGCCTGTGCATTCAAACCTTCTTCCTTAAATCGCTTGTTGAGCAATGCTACAGTTTTTTTGTCTGCATGCGGATTGTTAAGTTTAGCTAACACAAACTGCCATGCTCCATCATCTGTCTGATTAAGCTGATTTCGAAGAGTTGTATCTCCAAGAATGCTGTCAAAATCAGAAGTGCTTCCAAGAATTGATGCATCATCTTCTATGTCGCCAAACATATCATCATCGCCAAAGAAATCATCTTCGGAAAGTTCTGAAATTGAAAGGTCGACACTATCCGGCAATTCCTGACTAAACGAATTAGCATAAGTGAGTTCAGCAAAAGAACGCGCAAGTCCAGGCTCACAATAAACACTCTGGAACATTGCTGAATATTCATTTGCAGGTTTAAAGATTCCTACAACTTTTGCCTCACGGATTACTCCGCCCATACTTGCCATAAGAACATCATCCCCTACTTCAAGAGGCTTATCCCAGGTTTTTACAAAGCCTTCAATAACGCGGGTATCAACAATTATTTCATTTGAACCAATTTCAGGGTAGCGTCCCTCAATCATTTTCAAATCAGGGAAGAGCTCCCAGAAACTTCCATCCTCTCCTGCAAAAAGCATTGAGATTGGAAGGTCCATAATACCGATATCTTTATCATCATCCTGAAGAACAGAAAAATCAATTTCTACGTCTTTCGAAAGAATTACCTGGGCTGAAATCAGTTTTGACTTCTGTTTGATTCCATCAGTTTCTGCAAGAATTTCTTCAATGCGTTCAAGATCTGTGAGCGCAGGAATCTGCGGAATCTCACCGGTAATATTTGTGCTGTTAACTCCGAATACATCAATTGTTGTACCTTTTTCCGGAATTACAGAAATAGCTAAATCACCAGTAACATTTGCGCGGAAATCTTTTTCAAGGCCGCGATTTACAGATTCAAGGAACGAGTTTCCCATAACTACAATTGCAACTCCAAAAAGAATGAACATTGCAATTATGAGGGTTTTAGATTTATGTTCCTTAAGATTACGCAGAGCTAGTTTAATTATATGCTTCATTCCGTACTCCTTATATCTTATAAACGTCGGAACCTGCTTTGTGCTCGTCGTTAGTAACCTGACCATCAAGAATGTGAACAACGTGATCACACATATCTACAATACGGGAATCGTGTGTAGAGAAGATGAAAGTTGTCTGCAAGTCTGGATCTTTATTCAAAGATTTCATAAGACTTAAAATCTGCTCTGAGTTTTTAGAGTCGAGGTTTGCAGTTGGTTCATCGGCAAGAATTACAGGAGCCTTTGTTACAAGGGCACGGGCAATTGCTACACGCTGACGCTGACCACCAGAAAGCTCATTTGCCTTGTGATTCTTCCAGTCTGTAAGTCCAACCTTTTCAATAAGGTAATTAATCCATTCTTCTTTTTCTGCTTTTGAAAAATCATCTACAGGGCTTTTTGAGTTTTTGTCTTTTGATTCAAGCAAAAGCGGGAACTCAACATTTTCGTAAACATTCAAAACCGGAATAAGGTTGAAGGTCTGGAAAATAAAACCAAGGTGTGAACGGCGAAGTGCAGTAATACGACGGTCGAGTTTTGAAGGAATTGCAATACGAACCTTCTTTCTCTTTCCGTCTTTTTTATCAGGTCCGGCAGAAGACCAGCGGGTATTTACTGTTTCAGCATCTGCAAGGTCTACTCCGTCATAAACATCTGTATCACCAATTACGATTGAACCGCTGCTAGGAAGGTCAATCAAACCAATCATATTCAAAATTGTTGATTTTCCAGAACCAGATGGTCCTGAAACTGCGGCAAACTCTCCCTTTTCTATATCAAAGGAAACTCCACGAACGGCTTCGATTCTCTCTTTTCCGAGAGGGTAAAACTTGTGAACGTCTTTTAAGCTAACTACGGACATTTAAAACTCCTTTAACAATAATATTATGTATCACTGTATTAAGCGCATAGTACAGTAATACATAAAAAGTGTCAATATTAAAATATATTATTATTTAAAGCGATATTATGCCTCCCGGCGGAACTCCACCCAAAAAAAGGCTTCCGCGCTCGCTTTGCTCGCTTGTGCAGAATTTTTTTTGGGTGGATTCCGCCTCCGGCATAATATTATTTAAACAATTGAGAACTCAAATATTGTCACTTTTTTTTGATTTTAACGCGGAAAAGCGTCCTTGCGAGCACATAGTGCGAAGCAAGGACGTTTATTGCAATGGCAACTAATCTACGAGTTTCTTTTTACCCCAGGCCTGGATGAGGTCTTTGGGATTTTTTGAGAGGAGGACTTTGACTAAGAGGAGATTTGTCTGACTGAATACGTTTTGCATAAGCTCCTGCTGGTCTGGTGTGAAACGGCTCAGAACGTAGTCTGCTACGCTGATTTTGTCGTTATCCGGACGGCCTATGCCAAAGCGTAAACGGAAGAAGTCTGGTGTATTGAGCACTGCTTTGGTAGAACGCAGGCCGTTGTGACCGCCTAAGCCGCCGCTCCATTTGAGGCTGACAAAGCCTGGGGCGAGCTCCAATTCATCATGAACTACCATGATTTCTTCCGGCAAAATTTTATAAAAGTTTGCAACTTCTATAATGCTGTCTCCGCTGAGATTCATATAAGTCAAAGGCTTGAGAAAGTAAATGTGGGCCGGAGCTTCTTCCGGTACAAGAACCGGAGAGCCGTCCTTTTTTGAACAGATTTTTGTGTCACAGGCCCACTGAGAAAGTTCGGCCGGTGTAAACGACGCGAACTCTCCTTTAAACTTGTTTTGCCAGCTGAGTTTGTTTGCAAATGGCAGGGAGTCTTCAAAGTACCAGCTCACGTTGTGACGGGTCTTTTCATATTCCTTGCCGTAATTTCCTAAGAAGGCTACAAGTTTTATCATTTTGCAAGTTCTTCCAGAGTTTTAAGATACTGCTTTACTGTACTTTCATTGACCTTAAAGCGATATGGAGTTTCACTACAGGTTCCATAATACTGCTGAAGGTCATTTTCATTTTCCTTAGGAAGTGCATAGAACTCTACAGTAATGTCTTTATAAGCACAGGTAATCTTTGCAGAAACCGCCTTTGTTCCTTCAAGCACTGCATCGTCAAGATACCAGTCGCGGGTTGAAAGAGAAGCAAAAGAATTAAGCCAGTTTGCAGCTTTTCCAGAATCAAGTTCGTATCCTTCTACTGCACCATCACCACTTACATTCCAAGCCAAGTCATCACCACTACCCATGCGTGAAACAGCCCAGGTCTTTCCAGCTTCTTCATCTGTTACAGAAACGTTTGTTATTTCAGAAGATTCAAGATTAAGAACAACAGTTGTACGTGCTGCAGCAACACTTGTATCAAAGGTATCATTGATTCCGCCAGAAAGAAGATAAATGTCTTTTCCGCCATCAACAGTTGCATAGCACTGTGATGAAGAAACTGCTGTTTTACCAATTTCGAGAGTTCTCAAAACCTTGTCGCCAAGTTTAGCAGTAACAACAGTTTTCTTGCCGTCTACAAGTTCATAGCGCTCTGCTATAGCATCGCTTGAAGTGCTTCCAACTTTATCGAGCGCACGAATATTTTTAATTGCATCAAGATATCCGTCAATAATAGAAATATTTGCAGGGTATTTTTTATCACCAATTACCCAGTTATCACCTTCTTTAACAAGGCTGATTGTTTCGCCAGGTGTTACAATTTCCAGGGAATCCGGTTCGTCTTTAAAAGTGAAATATTTAGTTGTATCGCGTGCTGAAACTGCAAACTGAATGATGCACACAGCAAGCAGCAATACATCAGCAATTATCAAAACTAATTTTCTTGTCTTCATAATCTTTTTACCTCCCGCCTATTTTGTAATTGTTCTTGTATCGTCAGGATTGTATTTCTTATTGATTGCGCGACGACGTGCTGTACGAATACGCCATACAATAAAGCCTGCGAGAGCAACAAGAATAGCAAGACCATACTGATTGAAAATCTTCCAGAAGTTAGCAGCACCAGGTTTCTTAATTGTCAGATTATTTACAGAAAGGCTCTTTGTACGCATTGTACAAAGTTCTTCATTTCCGCTCATATAATCAACAACATTCATAAGGAACATTGCAACAGGGCTTGAACCATTTTCATCAATAACCTGACGTGTTGTAATTGTAGAAGAACCTGCAACAAAAAGTTTTCCAGGCATTACGCTTGATTTTATATGATTTGATGTTACCAGTGCATTTTCTTCCGAACTATCGTTAGTTTGTTTTTCTTCCTCAGAATTATTTTCTGTTGAAGGCGCTTCATCAAAGGCGCTATCGAATTTACCTTCAAGCAAAAGTGCAAGATCATACTGGCTGAAACTTGAAGAATCTGCAGGTGGTTCAAGATAAAGTGGATGCAACATAATTCCGCTTTCCAAAGCCCACGCTTCTTCTGAAGATTTTGCAAGCTCAGTTACCTTAAGATTTTTATTTTCCTTTGCATCATCCGGGTGAAGCGAACTGCTCTGTAAAAGGTAAACATAGCCAAGGTTATTTGTAATAGGATTTTTCTTAGCAAGCTGTTTTTTATGAATTGTTGGAACCCAATAATAATGAAGTTCACCATACTGTGCATTCATATCTGTAATACAGTTTTTATCCATTACCATATTCTTTTTATGTTCAACACCGTATTTTGCAAGAAGGCGGTCAATGTTATTGTTATTTGCGACATAGTTTCCAAGACCATAAGACTGATTTTTACCATCATCAACTACACCGTCGATAAAGAGCATTACGTTTCCACCGCGAAGCAGGAACTGATCAATCTTATAAAGTTCTTCTTCTGTAAAATCAATTTTAGGACCATTGATAATGATTGAGTTCATTCCGGCCGGAATATCAGCAGAGTTCAAATCAATGTCTGTAAGTTCATACATTCCAGAAATCAGTTTTTCAAAGTTTGCAGCAAAATCAGCTGAGGTATGATCCAATTCTTCGTGACCTGTAATGTAACCAATTGCCTTTGTATTAGAAAGCAGACTGTGAAGTCCTTCGTTCAAAGTATTTTCTACATCATCGAGCCCGCCAACTGCATAACCAAAGAATGAACGCTGAATCTCAAGTGGAAGTGCATAGAACTTATCACCGTGCTCAAGTACAAGACCAAGAACTGCTTTTTTCTGAACACCTCTCTCAGAGAAAGAAATTGACTGGATACCGTATTTCATAGAAAGTGCATCTGCATCAGCTGCTTCCGGACTTATAACCTTATAATCAAGGCGGTCAAGATTCTGACGATTTACAACATTAAAGGCATCGCGGACAATGCCTTCTGCCTCTTCTACTCCACTGATTCCAAGTTTTTTAAGTTCATCACTCAAGTAAAGTGTAAGGGTAATTTTTTCGTTTTTTCCAAGACCAGAAAGTGTATCTGCCATGGAAATCATTTTTGACATCTTTGTAGTAAGATTAAACTCAAAACCATCTGAAGTCTGAATCGGGTTCATAATTTCAATACTGTCACCATAGGTAACTGCAAGTCCCATATAAACCTGTTTGAGTCCAACTTCATTATTTTTCAATTCCTGAATCTGAACCTGATTGATTCCGAGATTGCGTGCCAGCTCTTCATTTTCAGGCTTAGACATATCCATGTAAGATACGCTGAAATTTTTGTTAGCAGCACCTTTATACTCAACAAGAATATCTTTTACATACTGATAAACATTGCTGTAAGTAGAAGGAAGATTTTCGCTGAAGAATACACGAACCGAAAGTGGTTCATCAATATTTTTTACAAGAGTTTTACTTGCCTTTGAAAGCGAATATGATTTTGGTGCAGTGAGATCAAAGCGAACAAAAGCTCTGTGACCAACTATATTCAAAAGAACAAGAAAAATTACAAAAAGAATAAAATCTGATTTTGGACCTTTAAGCCACTGAAGTATTTTTTTCATCTTTTTTATCCTCATTTAGTTCTTCGAATTTTGCTGCAGACGAACAGTCATAGCAAAAAACAATGCTGTAAGGGAAACAAAATAAATCACATCCCTTGTATCAAGAATGCCACGTGAAATAGAAGTAAAGTGAGCACTAGCCGAAAGATAGCTGAGCACACTTACAATTGAAGATGGCAAAAAGATAAGGAAGGAATCAATCATTGCAAGAGCAATACAGATAATGAAACCTGTAAAGAATGCAATAATCTGATTTTTTGTAACTGAAGTTGCAAAAAGACCAATTGCAGTAAAACTTGCACAAAGGAAAATTGCTCCAACAAATCCGCCGATAATCGGGCCATAATCCGGAGAACCGAAAACTGCAGCCGGAATGATGTAAAGCAAAGTTGGTGCAATCATAATCAAAGTACTCAAAAGAGACGCAAGATATTTTCCTGTAACTACATCAGCTTCTGTAACCGGAAGAGTCATCAAAGTTTCGATTGAACCTACACGACGCTCTTCTGCAAAAATCCTCATAGTGAGGGCTGGAATAAAGAAGGAAAGCAAAATTGGCAGCAATGAAAAATACTGTCGGAGTTCTGCTCTGTCATATAAAAAGAAAGTTGAAAAGAACAAGATTCCTGAAACGATAAGAAAAAGCGCAGTAACAATGTATGCAACCGGCGCAGTAAAATAAGCTTTAAGCTCACGCTTCATAATTGTGATTGCAGTCATTATTTAGCCTCCGTCAAAGTATGGAATACATCTTCCAAAGAATTTTTATTCAAGGCTGCTTCATACAAATCAAAACCACCTTCAACAAGTTTTTTGATAAGGGCAGGTCTGATTTCTGTGTCGCCGTTAACTGAAACAACAAGCTGAGAAAGTCCGTCCTCTGTCTGATTTACAGAAACTGCAGCAACTCCGGAAATTGATTTTGCAATCTGTGCTGCTTCATCAGCCGGCTTATCACTGCCAACTGTAATATGAACAGAAGAAGAAGTTCCAATGCTGTTCTTAAGTTCTTCGATAGAAGAGTCTGCAACAAGCTTACCACCGCTGATGATGATGGCACGGCTACAGATTGTTTCTACTTCGCTAAGAATATGAGTTGAAACTATTACTGTACGAGTCTTTCCGATTTCACGGATAATTGCACGAACGTCTTCTACCTGATTAGGGTCAAGACCAGAAGTTGGTTCATCAAGAATCAAGATCTCTGGATCATTCATAAGGGCATGTGCAAGAGCAACACGCTGACGGTTACCGCGGGAAAGCTCAGAGATATTTTTACTCATTACTTCCTTAAGACCGCATTCTGCACAAAGAGCAGGTACTTTTTCTGCCGGATTTTGTCCATAAATATTTGCAATGTAGACGAGATAATCTTCGACAATCATTTCTCCATAAAGCGGAGCAGATTCCGGCATATAACCGATTTTCTTTTTTGCTTCTACAGGATTTTCTGTAATATCAATTCCATCAATCTTTACCGTACCAGAAGATGGTGAAAGAAATCCTGTAATCATTCGCATTGTAGTAGTTTTGCCAGCGCCGTTCGGGCCAAGAAGTCCTACAATCTGACCTGTAGGAATAGAAAAACTGACATCATTTACCGCACGGAAATCCCCGAAATTACGGGAAACGTGGGAAACTTCAATCATTTTGTGTGTCCTCCAAATTTTTTTATTTGTATCTTATAATATAATAGAAAAACAGAGAAAAGTGAATTTATGTTACATAAGGATTTACTTAGAATAAGGCATTTACATTAAGCGAAATCTTAAAACCGCTGGTTTTTATAAAGTATTCGCCGCGTAAATTCAAATTAAACTGAATTTCAGAAAGTTTTCCTGTAGGAATGATAAAATCTGTATTCAGAGTGAGAAAAACGCTGTCTGTAAAATGTGTCTGAGAAAAGACATCTGCTAAATAATTCTTTCGGCGAAAGTCAGGGAGCTGAACCTTTGTTGTATCGTAATCGAGCCTTAAATTATAGCCGCCCCATACTCCTGCTCTTGAAAAGAAAAGATACAGGAAAGGAAGTCCGTTTTGAATTTCATTTCCAATTATGAGTGATTCAAAATTTGCTTCAAAAGCAGTACCCGTCTTATTCATAAAATCCAGTTCGATAGTACTTGGCACACTTAAAACCCAGCCATTATAAATTTCAAGAGGAGTAAGACGAGGAATTTCAATTAATGCAGAGAAGCCGACGTTCAACTGCGAAATGTTCATAAGGCTTTCTTTATACAGGTTTTCGAGCTGGACTTCTGTAAGCTCAGTATTTTCTCCATCTTTAATCTGTTTTCTTGTTTCATCCCGGTATTTATTCAAAAGTTCTATCTCATATATATCCCAGAGAGAATAAACACGCCAGCCAAGAGTAAGACCACGACGCTCATATTGAGAAATTCCGTATTGATGACTGTTAGAATATTTTACTGTTGCAGATACTTCAAAAAGTTCATAGGCATCTTTAAGCGGGGTCCAGCCCGGTAATTGCGGATGGAATTCAATTTTGTTTTCATCATAATAATCTGTAGATGACGAATATATGGAAGCAATCGAAAATTCCATATCACGCAGAATTGTACCAACAGGAATATTCCAAGAGGTTTTTGCCACTGCCTTAAAATCGTAATCACCGCCTTTATTAAACTTAAAAAGCGCGCCTCCTGAAATATCTACAGGTGTGGAAGAGTTTTCGATATATGCGGCAAAATTATATTTTTTTCTTTTTCCTACAATTTCACTAAATCGTTCCTGTGTTTCTTTTGGAACAGTATTCCATTCCTTTTCAAAAGAAAGAACGAGAAAATCTAGGCCGCCAGAAAGCGTAATTTCTGTATTACGAAGCGGGTCTGAGTCAGCCGTAAGATAAAGACCAAGAGACGGCCAGTAGATTGCTCCATTATCCAGAGTAATATCGCGAATTGCCATCATAGGCATGAAAGAAATATCTGTCATATATTTGAATGGATTGTATCTTTTTAAATTTAAGTCACTGTCATTACCTACCGAACGTTCGTTAGGTACAACTTTTTCAAACTCAAGTACTTCACCCTTAGAAAAATTTACAGCCTCAAACGGCAGCCATCTCAATTCATTATGCGAAAACTTCTTAGCACAATAATATATTTTATTCTCTGCAATAACAGGATAATACACACCGCCGGAAACATCATTCTGCTGCACATAAATACTTTCCGGTTGAAGAACGCCGTTTGCCCCTGTTAGTTTGATATAACCAGAGCGTACAAGAGCTCCGTCTTCCTGCGGATAATAACTGAAGGTAATAAGATCAGAACTAACCAGCTGCAGAGAAACAGGCACAATTTGATTTCCAGAATTATCTAAAAGAGTCCATCCACAGACAGTTTGATTAGTTTTATCAGTTTGCTCCGCTTGTTCCAGCTGATTATTTTTTTCTACATTTTCAATTACAAATCTTTTTCCAGACTTATCTGAAAGAAGGTAAGCAATATTTTCTTTTCCCGCAGCACAAACAGAAGAAATATATTGTGTTTTTTCAAAGAGTTTTTGATATGTAATTTCGCACTCTTTATTTTCTGGCTTAAAAGTATAAACTCTGAGTTCCGGAGTTTTATCAGAGTCTTTACCGGCCGCATAAATACCTGCAATCTTAAATTCTCCGCCACGCCCGCTTAAAATGCACGCATCGCGAAGCGGAAGTTTTTGAGACAGAAACTTTCGGTCACGTAAATCAAATATGCAGGTAACATCTTCCTTAAATTCCGGACGGGTAGTTCCCCTTGTAAAAGAGGCGCTTACATAGCGGCCGCCAGGCGAAAGTGAAAGTTTAGTTATATTATCCGCAATAAATAAAAGCTGGCGGATTTTAAAAATGCTGTTAAAATCGTAAATGTCGACCTCGTGGCGTATACTGTCGTACCACACAATTCCATAGTTTGTATATAAAATATTTTCGAACGCACCCTGACGGTCATTTTCTGAGACCTCGTGGCTGAGGGCTTCGAGCTCGTGCATACGTAGTTGATCTGGCGGCAACGGAATTGAAGACTCGAACTCTTTCCACACGGCAGAGAGCCACTCTCCGTAAACCTTATGAAAAATACCATTTAGAAAGTATGGATGCAGTTTACCACATTCGTTCCAGAACTCGGCGTATTTTGCAAGGCCGCGGCTGTTCATAAGGTAGGCGGCAAAGCCTGTGCCTGCGGCGTGGCACAAATCGTTGCCCGGGTGGATATCGCGCACTGCGGCTGCCTGAAGCCAGGTTGGAAATTTGTCCTCTAATTTTGCCTGGATGAGGAGCTGCTGGAAGTAGGTGTCCTGGGCGGTGCTTGTGGCGAGGTCGGAATAAGCCTGTGAAAAAGAGAACGGAAGATTTATAAAGGTTGCCGGCTGATAGGGATCTCCCAGTACATATTTATAGATAAATTCATTAAATGGGCTTCGAACAGAACCTGAAACTGCTAGAAAGATTTCTTTATATAAGAGAGAGAGTAAAATATCATCATTTCCACGACTTGCTTCACGTTCTATCTGTTCACCAGTAGGCACGGCATCAAAAATTACAATTCTGTTGTAAGGACGATTTGTATATTTTACATCTAATATAGAGGAATCTGGTGAAATAATGATCGGCATTACAAAATCATTCTGAAGGCCGGCTTCAACTTTTGCTTTTTCGTAAAGCCCATCAACATTTTCTGCAATATATTTAGCAGTATCTTCTGACTCTTTTGGGAAAATTAATTCAAAATGCTTTGTATTTACAACGTATACTTTTCTTAGACCGGAAAAAACCCCGCCTGCATAAAGATTTTCCATACATAAAAAAAACAGGAGCAGAGACACGAGAAAGCTTGATTTATAAAATCTAGTCTTTGCGTCCATCACTCCTGTTTTCCTTAATATGATTCTTGCTTATATTTTACGTCTATTTGCAGAACTCCTCAAGTACAGATTTGTAAATAGCAAGACCTTCTTCAATTTCCTTATCAGAAATATTAAGCGGTGGGAGGAAGCGTACAACATCTGAGCCAGCAGTTGTAGTACAAAGTCCTTTTTCAAGACAGCGAACTTCAATATCAAAAGGCTTAATGCTTGAATCAATCTGAGTGCCCACCATAAGACCACGTCCGCGAACATCTTTTACAATTGGAAGATTCCAACTTGCAATTGCCCCACGGATATAATCTCCTGCATGATTTACTCTGTCGAGAAATTCTGGCTGACTAACAGTTTCAGCAACAACAAGGCCAGCAGCACAAGCAAGAGGGTTTCCCGCAAAAGTAGACTGATGATCACCAGCAACAAAAACATTTGCAGCCTTTCCACGGAAGAGACAGGCTCCCATTGGAACACCACCTGCAATTCCCTTAGCAAGAGTAACTACTTCCGGCTCAAAGCCAAGCCAGTCACTTGCAAGGAAGGTACCTGTACGACCAATACCAGTCTGAACTTCATCGGCCATAACAATTGCACCGGCAGCACGAGCCGCATCTGCCGCAGCCTTTGCCCATGCCGGATCGATTAAGTTTACACCACCTTCTCCCTGAATGCATTCAATAAAGAGTGCTGCAGTTGTATCATCAAAAGCAGTTTTAATTGCTTCAAAGTCATTAGGCTTAATTGTCTTAAATCCTTCCGGATATGGAGCAAAACAATCCGGATGGAAGCGGTCCTGACCAGTTGCAGTCAAAGTTGCAAGTGTACGTCCATGGAAAGAAGATTCCAGAGTTACAATTGTCTTGCGTTTGTCGCCGCCATTAAGCTGACCATATTTGCGGGCAAGCTTAATTGCCGCTTCGTTTGCTTCAGCACCAGAGTTTCCAAAATATCCGCGTTCAAAACCTGTAATCTGCAAAAGCTCATCTGCAAACTGCAGTCCTACATCAGAAAAATAATAATTTGAAATATGGATTTGACG
>CAMNIU010000147.1 GCA_946540605.1 uncultured Treponema sp. | reverse complement strand
AGGAGTGATGCACTTGCATTAATACCTTTACCAAAGTAAATATCAAGCTCGCACTTTCTGAATGGAGGCGCAACCTTGTTCTTTACAATCTTTACGCGAACACGGTTACCAATTGCATCATCATCTCCCTTACCGTCAATAGTTTCAACACGGCGGATTTCAAGACGAACAGATGAATAGAACTTAAGAGCCTGTCCACCGGTTGTAGTTTCCGGATTACCAAACATAACGCCAATCTTCATACGAATCTGGTTAATGAAGATTACGATACAGTTTGATTTTCCAATAATTGCAGTAAGTTTACGCAAAGCCTGGCTCATCAAGCGGGCCTGCATACCCATTACAGCATCACCCATTTCACCTTCAATTTCTTTTTCTGGTGTAAGGGCTGCAACAGAGTCTACTACGACTACATCAACAGCACCTGAACGAACAAGATTCTCTGTAATTTCAAGAGCCTGCTCTCCAGTGTCCGGCTGAGAAACCCAAAGCTCATCAATATTAACGCCAAGGTTCTTTGCATAAACCGGGTCAAGAGCGTGTTCTGCATCAACGAATGCGGCAACACCTCCAAGTTTCTGAGCCTCTGCAATTGCGTGCAATGCAAGAGTTGTCTTACCAGAGCTTTCAGGTCCATACATTTCAATTACACGGCCACGAGGGTAACCACCAATTCCAAGAGCTTCGTCAAGCAAAATAGAACCGGAAGGAATTACTTCAATTCCTGCTGCATTTGCCTTGTCACCGAGCTTCATAATTGCGCCCTGACCGAACTGCTTTTCAATCTGAAGACGAGCTGCCTCCAGAGCCTTCATCTTTTCCGATGTATCCATCGGACTTGCATTTGTATTTGCCATTTAGCCACCTTCCTCCCACATATAATATGGGCTAAACTTTACGATTTTGTGCAATGATTTTGAAAAAATCTTAATTTTTTTTCAAAAAAACTGCATTTTTTTATATTTTGCTAATTATGCACACTCTGATACACTGCCCTGCCCCGTAAACTTACAGTTCCGTCTTCAAGTACAAGTTTACCAAGTATCTTTACAGGACGGCTGCCATCTACTGCAGGAGCAGTTTCAAATTTTACCCGCACAGTTCCCTCATAACGGGCAAGAGATTCATCTCCAACCAAAAGATCGCATGAATATGAACCATCATCATAAGTAACCGCATTAGAAATCTTTCCACCCCAGTTTACCCAACAATCCAGATACACTGCCGGATTTGCTGCAACATCAGTAAGGGATGGAACATCTTTAATGCTGTCAAAATCAGGAATTTCAAAATAGCCCATCAAAAGACGAGCCTTCTTTTTTACAGCCACAGAAGCATCTGAATTCAAAATCATGTTTACTTCAATCTGTGCGGCATTGTCCCTGTGAGCCTGAAAATATTTTAACGCATCATTATAGCGGCGGTTAATTTCTTTATTTGTCATTACAAAGGCATAAGATTGTGTAGACAAATCTTTTTCCTTTGCATCTGATTTTTCGTCAGAAGAAAGTTCGAGTTTTGAAAGATCTGCACGAGGCCCCGTAAACTGCTGACCACGAGGAAAGAAAATAAAGCCGAACACAACACCAAGTACAAAGGCCGAAATCACAATGCAGGCAAGCGCTATTTTGTCAGGATTTGAACCAAGCTGCGGATAAAACTGTTCAATCTTACCGGTATCTACCCAGCGGCAGATTGTATCGTAATTACCATGCACCCTGATAAACTCCATTGCGGCTGCGGCAGTTTTATTCAAAGGGTCATTTTCCTGGATTTCAAGATAATACTGAATGGCGCGGGCTGTGTCTCCACGTCGTAAAAAAATTGCAGCCTGTCCAAGCAGAAGTCTTGTATCTGTCAGTTTGATTCTGCGTGCAAGCTGAAAGTAAGAAGAAGACGCACCTATATCGCCGACATACAGGCAGGCAATTCCAAGAGTGAGGTAGTATTCAAAATTTTCTTCATATATCTCTTTTTTAGCCTCAAGACGCTTAATTGCAGTTGCAAAACGGCGCCTTCTCATATCCTGCCAGGCAAGGCTCAGTGCATCTTTTGCCATAAATTACTGCTGCCTCAAATATGTAAGTATAGCATCAAGCTCTGCATTAAGCTGAAGAAGTTCCTGACGGTTCAACGAAGGAGAATCTTCTTCCAGTGCGGCAATGCGGTCCAACAGAGACTGAATGTATTCTGGAGTCAAATGCTCCTTAGACATATTTCTGATATAAAAATCGACTGTTTGATTTTTCTGAGGAACTTCTCCCTTTTCATTTATAATCTGAGGGCCAAATCCAGATTTTTCTGTAAGAGTTTCAACAGCCGGATTTTCTGAAATCACTTCTATACTATCGCCATTATCTGCAGTCTTTTCTTTTGCGTTTTCTTCAGCCTTCTGCTGTTCATATTCTTTGCTGTAAACAAATTTTTCTCCGGATGGAGTTTTTCCATCTGCAGCAAATGCAAGATAGAACACAATTTTTCCTGTCTCTGATGGAGCAAGTTTAATTGGCTTCCAGATTGCACAGACACCAGAATTGTTATAAGAAAGCACAGTATCAAATGCACGATAGCTGAGCATATCTGGTTCCCAGGTATTTTTTTCGAGAGTAGAATAATTTGCAAGTGCAACTAAATCCGGTGTAGTAGCTTCTGCTCCACTAAAGAACAGCTGCATTGCGGCGTTACTGTTTTTTGAAACAAACCATTTTTGATTCTGAAGGGTTCTGTAAAGCACTTCGTTACGAACTGCAACACCTTCATAAGTGTAAAAATGATATTCTGCTGCTTCACCAAGAACAGTATCAAGTACAGCCTTAATGACAAATTCGTCGTTACGGGTACTGTTATTCTTAACAGTAGCAGTTACCTTAATCATATCGCTATCGCTGTCTTTGTTCTCTTTATCCGAAGCAAAGCAAGAAAAATCAACTGTTACTTCTGCAACTTCTGGAATATTGTACATAATAGCAGCGCCATTCGCAGTTCGTCGTGCAGATGAATGAACGTTTGTATCTGTTACAAGGTTATAAGCTTTTTTTGAAGTTTTAAGATAAAATGCATTTGAAGCAAATTCATTTGCAGTAGAAAGTACCGGCACTCCCTTTTCCTTTTCATTTAAAACAGAAATAGAATAAGAACCGATGCTCGACTTTATCTTAAGCTGAATGCGTCCATATTTTTCAGAAATACTTCTGCGAGTACCCTTTATCCATCCGGTAAAATTTCCACCAGGAGCATTCTGAGCAGGAGTTTCTTCTGCAGCCTTTGTCTTTTCTTTTTTTTGTTTCTTAGCAGAAGTTTCTTCTGAAGCCTCATTATTTTCTGAAGATTCTGCAGAAGCTTCTTCTACTGATTCGGGAGCATTATTATCTGTCTCTTCAGAAGCAGAAACCTCAAGTCCCCCGGTAGCAGCTTCAGCACCTGTATCTGCCTTTTTAGTTGACTTACAGGAAGCAAAACTGAGAAAGCAGGCTGCAGCTGTGCCAAGTACTATATAATATACCGATTTTTTCATTTTACCTCCGAACCAGAAGCCGAAACTTTTTCATCAAGCATTTTCTGAGCTTCCAGAGCCTTTTCCTTAAGCAGTTTTAACTGATATTTTTTTTCATCAAAAGGTTCTGGAGCCGGAATGTCTTTTTCTCCTGCTTCCCTGAGTTCCTGAATGATTCTATCTGATTCTTCTTTATTACTTTTAAGAGCTGCAATCTGCATCTCCAGCTCAGAAACCTGTTTTTCGAGAGTTTCGTTTTTAGTCTGAGCAGCTGCAAGTTTTTGCCTTGTTGAATCAATTGCTTCTGAATTATAAAGACGGAGCTGACGCTCATATTCTTCTTTAGCAGAAAGATATTCTTCGCCGGTCTGTTTGAGAAGATATAAAAGTTTTTCTTCCCGTCCCCTTTGCAAGATAGTTTCCAGACGGTATTGAGCTGCAGGAGTTTTTGCTGATTCAGGAAATTCAGTTACAATGCGCTCGTAAACTGCACCTGCCTCATCATATTTATATCCGGCAAAAAGAGATTCACCGATGTAAAAAAGTGCAAAGGAATAAAGTTCGTCTCCCTCATAACGATGGCAGAAATCACTCAAAACTACGATAGCTTTTTCATATTCGCCAAGATTATAAAGCAGTTTCCCCTTCTGATAGTAAACCCTGCCTGCATACATTGAATCTGCAAAATTTTCAAGGAAGAAATTGCAGTCATCCAGAGCATTCTTATTATCACCATCATAAACTTCTGATGTAATGAGCATATAGTAAGTGTCAGGATTAAGGTTTTCTTTATAAGACACAGCCTTTTTGAGAAGGAATTTAGCATCTGACCATTCACCACGTGAATAGAATTTACATGCTTCTACAAAAGCAGAGGAAGCCGATTCAGATGCAACAGCACCAGTCAAAACCGAAGCACAGATTATGGCTGCGGCCATACCTTTCTTAAAATCTTTCAACAATCTTCTTAACTCCATTTAAGGCTGCCGTTGAAAAAGCAGGAACCAGAAACAACTATATCGGTACCGGCATCAATAACAGACTGTAAAGTCTCGTTGTTTACACCACCGTCTACAGAAATCTTAAAGTTCAAACCATGCTCTTCCCTGTACCTTTTCAACTGTGCAACTTTCTCCACGCAGGAAGGAATAATCTTCTGTCCGCCCCAGCCGGGATTGACAGTCATCACTAATATAATATCGGCACAAGGCAGGATTTCCGACAGTACAGATATAGAAGTACCCGGACATACAGCAATGCCCGCTTTTTTTCCCATTTCATGAATCATCTGGATAATGCGGTGTGCATGATTTGTTGCTTCATAGTGGAAAGTAATCCAGTCTGCACCAGCATCTGAAAAAGCCTTTACGTGGAGTTCAGGCTTGTCTACCATAAGGTGTACATCAAAAGGAAGCTTTGTTAATTTTCTGATTGAGCGTATTACAGGCTCGCCGTAAGTAATTTCAGGAACAAAAGAACCGTCCATTACATCAATATGAACAGCCCCACCCTGATTGTCTTCTATTTTCTTTATTTCACTTCCCAGATTCGAAAAATCAGCTGAAAGAAGTGATGGCGCTAAAATTTGAGTTTTCATTTGGAGAATATTTTAACAAAAAAGTGCGGAATTTACAATAATATAGTTTAAATAGTGAGGTCTAAAAAAAATCTGATAAGCTTCCGCTGTACACACCGTCTCATATAAAATTGAATGCTTCCGCTGCGATGACTTCAAACTGCAGTTGGGCGTAATCTGTGAGATCTAAAAAAAATCTGATAAGCTCCCGCTGGAAACGGAGACGGACATGCTCGATTCACGTTTTTTTGTAAGAATCCTGCGGTTTTCGTTCCGAAAATCCTCGGATTCTTTTCATGGCTAAACGCCAAAGACGTTCATAGGCAGTCCGTCTCCGTTTCCCGCTCCGCTTATCAGATTTTTTTAACTCACGCTTAAATATTCACTTCCCCTCTCCCTTTAAAATAATCTCCAGGTAAAATTTTATAAAACACGGAGAGTTATGGGCGGAGCAGAAAAACACAGAAGGTTGCATTGAGCCGATACTGACAGTATCTGCCTCGCACATAATACAAGCGGAGCGCGAGGCTCACCCGCAACCTTCTGGGGTTTTCTGCGGGAGCCCATAAGATTTCTTAAATTTACAAAAAATTTTACTTGACAGATTAACACTTTCGCTTTATAAATGATGTCCCAATTTTCATAAAATCACATAATTTTTATTGATTAAAAATCTTTTCTTGTATAAAATAGAATTTAGACACTATGGACATTCAGACAGAAGCTGAACTTAAGGTTGCCCTTGGCTTTCTAAAGCAGGGAAATCCTTTAGAGGCACAGAAAATCATAAGTTCTCTCTTCGAACAGGATCTGGAAAGCACAGAGCTTATTTATACGAATAAGTGCTGCATTTTCTGGGGAGATTCCATTAAGCGTCTTAAGAGCATTGAAGATAATATCGAGCGCAGCGAAAGTATTCTTCAGGAATGGAAAGACTTTCAGAATTATATTTCGCGCGAGACAAAGCCTTACGAGCCAGCAAAATATGCAGTTCAGGAAGGTTTCTTCAAAAATGCATTAGAAGAATATAAAAAAATGCTGGAGGAAAAAGATCCGCTCCAGAAAGCAGAAATCTACAAAAAAACAGGCATCTGTTACAAGAAGCTTGGTGATTTCGAAAATGCGCGGACATTTCTTACAGAAGCAAACAATATATATCCGAATCTTTCTTCGGTGCTTGCAGAGCTGGCAGACTGCTACTCTCTTTGCGGTGAAGATAAATTCGGTAAGGTGCTGTATCGCGAAGCATTTTTTGCAGACCCGGATAGCATCGACTTAGATTTTCTGGATTCTGAGCTCATTAAATGCCTTATCGAAAAGACAAAGAGCAAAGGTTATTCCGGAAAAGCACTCCAGTACTGGATTCCGGTTTACGGAGTTTTGTGTGGAGTTTTTAACATCAAGAGAGAGCTGACATCACAAGAAGTTGCCAGACTAAAGAAAGACCTTTACGCAATGGAAAATGAAATCAAGGATCCATCGTGCAACAGCGAGATTCTTGTTCCGCGTATGCTCAACTGTTATTTCTGGCTTATGGATCATTATTATTTGGCAAAGGAAAATCAGGCCAAAATTAATGAAGTTTTATTACGAATTAAACTTCTGGATTCCGCCGTGTACGAAATCGTTAAATAACATGGCAACCAGATAAGGAGATTACAATGGCAGAATTAATGCAGTCAATTCAGGACATGCTGAAGGAAGAGACTTGGACTCGTGCGACAATCAGTAACTACACGCAGAATAACCTTAAAGAACTTGCTGATCTCGTAGAAAAAGCAAAGAGCGAAGGAATTATCAAAGAAGTTCACGAAGCATGTCAGGAGCATCTCTCTCACTCTAAAGACAGTATCATCGCACTTTATATCTGCGGAATTCTCGATTTGCAGAACGGCTCTCTTGACAATTCTAACCTTGTAACTCTGGTTGATATTTTCCAGAAAAACCACAAGGAAAATATCGTAACATATCTTTGCGAAAGCATTCTTAATGATGATGAAAACAACAAGTTTGCTCTCCGTACTCTTGCAGACAGCTACCTTGCAGAAGGCAGCGACAAGGTTTGGGACCTTTACGAAAAACTTGTTCGCATAGACTTTGAAGAAGCCGACCTTGCAAAGCTCCTTGGTGAGCACTATGAAAATGCAAGTGACATTGAAAGCGCAAAGAGTTACTACAAAAAAGCAATTCTCCGCTACATCAATGCAAACAATTACAATGCTTGTAAAGAAATCTGGTCAAAGCTTGTTCAGCTTATGCCGGAAGAAATCGACTTCTTCCAGAACCTTCGCCGCAAGATTGCTAAGCAGATGGGTGAAATCAAAACAACAACCCTCATGCAGGAACTTTACAACTACTATAAAGACAACAAAAAATGGGATACTGCAATTACAATCCTCAAGCAGAATCTCGAAATTGACCCTAAAGATACATGGGCCCGCAAAGAAATCACAGACTGTTTCCGCGGTAAATATGCTGCACACAGCCACCTCGAAGACTATATCCGTTCTTCTAACCTTTCACAGAGCTACCGCAATGTATTCGAAGCCATCAATGACTTTGAAAAACACATTGCTTTTGACAAGGGCGGATTCGTATTCCACAGAAACTGGGGCGTAGGTATCATCAAGAGTCTTGATAACGATACTCTTACAATCAACTTTGGTAAGGTTGCCGGAATCCATGAAATCAAACTTTCAATGGCTGTTACAGCTCTTAAACCACTTGCAAAAGACCACATCTGGGTTCTTAAAGCCCTTAATTATGTAAAAGAAGGCGACAAAAAAGTTCCTCTTGCTGAAAAAATCAAGAAAGACAAGGAATGGACCCTCAAAACAATCATCAAGAGTTACGACAACAACTGTGACCTCAAGACAATCAAAAACGAACTTGTTCATACTGTTACAGAAAAAGACGGAAAAACAAAGAAAGAATACGGTATCCTTACCTCTGGTGAATGGACATCTTGGAATGCTGCTGCAAAGAAGATTCTTGAAACAAATCCAGTTTTCGGTGTAAATCCAAACGACATCAATATGTATACAATCCGCGAAGGAAACATTACTCCTGTTGAAAAGCTCGCTAACGAGTTTAAGGCTCAGAAACAGTTCTTTGCTCGTGTAGACATCTTTATGAAGTTCTTTGATGACGAGACAATGGACCGCACAAACGACAACTTTGCAGAAATGTATGCTTACTTTACAGGCTTCCTTAAGAACATTTCAAAGGTTACAGAACAGGTTCTTGCTTCTTACCTCGTAGTTCGCTATGTAAGCGGTCAGGACTCACAATTCCTCTACCCTGTAAAAGAAACATTTGCAGAAATTTACAGCCGCATTGAAGATCCACGCGAGATTTACAAAGAACTTAAAGATTCAAAGAATACTCACCTCAAGGCAGACTTCCTTGAATGCATTAAGATGCTCCCAGACTGGAATGTTCAGTATATCCGCTTGTTCCCTACAGTTCTCGATATGAAGCTCTTGAACGAACTTATTAAAGCAGGCTTTACAGCTGATGTTCAGAAGCTCGCAAAAACAAGCTTTGAATCATTCAAAGACTACCGCGAAACAGCACTCTTCTTCTTCGAAAAGTGTCAGGGGTGTGACTGGTTCAAACTTGCAGATATTCCTTACGAAAAGCAGCTTATTGCTCTCATTAACATCATTGAGCTTACATTCCGTGAAATCAACAACCACGTTAATACAACTGAAAATAAGAAAATCAACAAAAAGGCTACAGACCTTCTGTTCGAAAATGATACAATCTTTGAATACATGTTCTCTAAAGACGAAGACACTGTTAAGAAGATGTACACTCTTATTGATGATATTGCAGACATCGATTCTTCACGCAAATCTACAGCCCGCAACAAGATTCTTGAAAAATACCCAGACTTCAAGTTCCGTGTATCTGAAGAAAAGACAACTCAGCCTAAGGGCATGATTGTAACTTCTAAGAAGCTTGCAGAAAAGAAGGCTGAAATCGACAATATCAAGAATGTTGAACTTGAAAAGAATAAGGTTGAACTTGCAGACGCTAAGGCTAAGGGAGACCTTAAAGAAAATGCTGAATATCAAGCTGCTAAGGAAGCTAAACATCAACTTGAAATGCGCCTCGCAAAACTTCAGGAAGAGCTCAGCCGTGCTGTTATCTTTGACCCAACAACAAGCACAACAGCAGTTGTTTCTTTTGCAACAGTTGTTACACTCCACGACAACATCGAAAACAAGGATGAAGAATACACAATCCTCGGTCCTTGGGAATCAGATCCAGATAACAACATCATTTCTTACATGTCGCCATTTGGAAATGCAATCCTCGACAAGAAGGTTGGAGACACTGCTAAGTTTGTAATCAACGAGCACAACTACGACTATACTATCAAGGCCATTGACAAGGCTAAGAACTTCTAAGTTGAAAAGGCTCGCTTCGGCGGGCCGATTTTTTTGAAGGAGAGTTCAATTGGATAACCTTAGTGCCAGAATTATAGAGCTTGCTTCGGGAGTTTATGTAATTCCCGGATCTACTAATGTTGGTGTAATAACAAATGAAGTAACATCCTCAAACAATGAAACTGCCGCACCTTCAATTGAAGTTTACCTTGTTGATTCTGGCTGTACGGAAATAGATGGTGAATATGTTCTTGATGTACTCAAGGCTTTTTTTGAGCAGCAAGGACAGAACTTTAGCCTTAAAGCAATTCTTACAACTCACGGACACGCCGACCATTGCGGGGCTCACAACTTTTTGAAGGACGAAACCGGCTGTGAACTCTGGGCTTCAAAAAATGAAGCAGGACATATGGAGACTCCGATAGTACAGGCTGCCACACTCTGGGGCGGCTACCCTCCTCATGAACTTAGAACTCTGTTTTTTATGCCGGCTTCTACTAAGGTTAACCGCTTTATTTCCGAAGCTGATGTAATTGAACTTTCAGGCTCACGAAAGATTTCGTTCATTCCGCTCACCGGGCATAGTTATGATGCACTTTGCATAATCATTACAGATAAAAAAGGCCACAAAGTTATTTTCCCGGGCGACAATATTTTCCCTCGCAACGAAATTATTAATCATTGGATTCCGCTGATTCAAAACCCTGTTGAATATATGAATTCTCTTGATAAGCTTTGTGCCATTGAAAAGGTTGACTGGTGTATTCCAAGCCACGGAGACTTTTTAAAACGAAACATAAACGAAGCTGCCGAACTCGACAAAATTGCAATTATTTCTACACGTACCTGTATTCTTGATTCTTTGAAAACAAAAAAAAGATTGACTGTAGAAGAGATAGTAAAATATGTTGCAGATAAAAATGACATGCAATTGTCATTGAGCCAATATGCACTGATTCATTCTACGGTAAAGTCGTACATTTCAATCATGCACGACGCCCGTGAAATTAAGATGGAAGTAGATAATAACAGGTTGTATTTTTCACTTAAAGAAGGTCGGCAGGCATAGCCTGCCTTTAAGCCATTATTTTAATTTAAGGCATCCCATCCTTCGATGATTTTTACACCGCTTGATGTGCCGATTCTGTTTGCACCGGCTTCAATCATTGCAAGAAGGGTTCTTGCACTTCTGATTCCGCCAGAAGCCTTTACTCCCATATCTGGACCTACAGTTTCACGCATAAGTTTTACGTGAAGTTCGCTTGCTCCATTTGGAAGTGGCTGTCCATCGATTCCCTTTGGATTTGCAAATCCTGTTGAAGTCTTAACAAAATCTGCACCTGCCTTTTTAGCACAAAGACATGCATTTACAATTGCGTGATCATCAAGAAGACAGGTTTCAAGAATTGTTTTTACAATAATCTTTCTTCCTGCTTTTTCACCAGCTTCACGACAGGCTTTTACAACATCAAGAATATCAGTTTCAACTTCTGTAAAACGGCCATCTTTTGCAGCACCAATATTGATAACCATATCAATTTCGTCTGCACCATTTTCAATGGCATGAACAGCTTCTCCTGCCTTATCTTTTGATGTAGTTGCTCCAAGAGGAAATCCGACAACCGTGCAAACCTTAACATCTGAACCTTCAAGCTCATCTGCTGCTGCCGAAACATAAACAGGATTTACGCAAACAGAAGCAAAGCCATAACGTTTTGCTTCCTGACACAATAAAACAATCTCTCTGATTCCGGCCTGAGGGGCCAGTAATGTGTGATCAATATATTTTGCAACTTCTTCTTTAGTCATACCTGCATTATACGAAAGAAAATAGAATTATTCAAATACTAATCAAATAGCAGTTGCGAAATTTGCACCATTGCTGTATTATTTTATGTAGATTTTAAATTTTATAGGAGCAAATATGGCATTTAAAATTACTGACCAGTGTGTAAACTGTGGAGCTTGTGAACCTGATTGTCCGGTTGGAGCTATTGCAGAAAAAGATGGTGCTCGCGCTATTGACGCTGAAAAATGTATCAGCTGTGGATCTTGCGCAGCTTCATGTCCAGCAGAAGCAATTGTTGAAGAATAGTTTGCTTTTTATAAACAATGGAACGGGGCTATCTTTTATCAGACAGCCCCGTTTTTTTAACATTTTTTTAGTTTCGCTTATTTTAACTTTTGCCGCCTATGCTCAAAACGACGGCCTTAATAGAATTGTCATTGAAAAAGAAAAACTTCCGGTTATAGAAAGCCTTTCTCCTTCCCGCGCAAACACAGTATTAAAAGATTACAACAGCATTGTTGAATCAAACAGCAAACTGATTAGCGCTGGCCGCGAACCAGAATATATGTTCTTTCAATATAAAAATACAGAGCGCTTTACATTTCAGGCCTTAGCAGCCCGCTGCTGTATTACTCAGGAAACTCTTGCAACTCTTAATCAGATAGAAAATGCGCAGGATGACATAAAAGAAAAGACACTGATTCTGCCCGTTGTAAGCGGGCTTTTTATACCAGTTGAACGAGGAATTAATTCTGTTGAGGTACTTTTGCAGGAAAATTACAGTACTCAAACCTTAACAAAAAACACTATATATTATAATATTAATGGAAGGGACTATTTATTCTTGTGCGGAAAACGCTTTTCACCTACTGAGCGCGCCTACTTCCTTGATTCTGCACTTAGACTTCCTCTGGACAGCGAATCTTTCTGGGTATCATCTGAATTTGGAAAGAGAAAAAATCCGTTCTCCGGGGAAATGAAAAATCATAATGGAATAGACCTTGCCGCAGCAGAAGGCACTCCTGTTTATGCAATCAAAGACGGAGCTGTTTATGCTGCAATAGAAAACGACGCCGAATTTGGCAACTATATTATTCTTAGTCACGATCAGGGAAAGATGACAAGCGTTTATGCACACCTTTCAAAAATCAGACCGGAACGATATCAGTATGTAAAAAAAGGCGAAGTAATAGGCTATGTAGGCCAGACGGGAATGGCAACCGGACCTCACCTGCACTTTGAAATACGTCAGGGCGGAAAGGCAGAAGACCCGAGAAACCGATTGAATATAGAATGAAAAAGACAGATTGTGCATTGAATGCAAAAAAAGCTTTAGTTTCTCTTTTAATGTTCTGCGGAATCAGCGGATTTACTCTGTTGTCTGCTGAAAGCTTTAGAGTAAGTAAAGTTCACGAAGTTTCTGTAGCGCAATCCTCTGAATCTGAAGCAGTTGCAAAGCTTGGAATAAACGAAGCACTTGCCATTGCACTTCCTGCAGACCAGACTTTTATCGAAGGTCTTGAACTTAAATTTGATATTCCGGAAGCTGTTGCCTCATGGATGGATTCTGTAGCCTGCTCAGTTTATGGAAACATTACACCTACTCCACGAGCTTCACAAATTGATTACAATGGCACCAGAGCTTATGTAAGAACGCTTCCTGGCAAGCTTTCGTGGGTACTTCAGATTCCATTGAAAGCTGAAAATTCCATTAAATCAAATAATTACACTACAAAGGTTGATTCAGTAATCACGCCTTCAAAAAACATAATCTTTATTCGGCTTCAACCTGTTATGAAGGGAGTTCCCGAAGAAACTTTAAATTCTATCGTTCCAATTACTGTAAAACCAATTCTAACAAACAAAGGTCAGATTGCATTTAATCTTGTTCCACCGGAAGACAAACTTGAGCCATGCACTATTTTTATTGATGACAAGATGACAACTCTTTCGGCTAACGATAAGATTCTTCTGGATACTGGTGTTCATAACATTTCCATTATTTCAGAATTTTACCGAAATGAAGTTAGAACTGTTCGCGTAGATAAGGCTAAGACTACTGAGCTTACTGTTGTAATGAAGAGTCTTGAACCTACCCTTTTAATTACTGCTCCAGAAGGTACAGAAGTTCTTTTTGATGATGTAAAATGCACAACTTTCGGTAAGGAATTTGTAATTACAGAGGGCGAACACAAAATCAAATTCACCATTGGTGATTATGAGATTGTACGTTCTATTTCTGCAATTAAGGGTAAAACCTATACCGCTAACTTCTCGCTCGACCTTGATATCTCAGAAAACTAAAAATATTTTTTATTTCGATTAAAGATTTCGGGGGGTGAGGTCGATAATAAATATATCGGGAACATTTTCCCCTCCCACCCATGTTCCCGATTGCCTGATGGGCATGGCTCGGATCTATTCCGAGCCTTTTTTATTTTTAAATCTTTTCAAACCATCTCACGCCAAAACAGACACAAGCCAACGGGATGATGTTGTCTGTGTCTGTTTTGGCGTGAGATGGTATTAAGTGTACTAATAAAAAAGTCTTGGTCTATCAAACGGGGATGACGAGTTCTTTTTCTGCTCCGTATCCAGACATCATATTTACCGACATTTTTATAATACAAAATAAGGCTCTACCTCTCTCTTTGGGAGAAAATGTGTAACTATTCACTTTTTTGATACTTTCTACTATAATAAGTAGAATATGATGAAAATTAAGAAATCTGGAATTGTTATCATCTCGTTGTTTTTTCTGGGTTCTATTGTCCTGGGTGTGTTTTTGGGATGGTCTGTTTCTGAAACCCGTAACATTATTAATTCTGAATATATAACTGATTTTGATACTGCGCTGCCTACTAAGCTGCTTGATATAAATGGTGAAGTAATTACTGAATTCGCTTCTGACGAAAAGCGTGAAATAATTGCTTACAATAACTTACCACAGCAGATGATTGATGCTTTGATTACCCGAGAGGATAATGTTTTTTTCTCTCATAATGGTTTTAATCTTAAAGCTATTATGCGTGGTGTGGTTGGTATTCTTACCGGGCGTTCTCTTGGTGGTGGTTCTACCCTCACTCAGCAGATTGCAGGAACTCTTTACTGTGACCGTTCAGATAAATCTGTCGTACGAAAACTCAAAGAGCTCTGGTGGGCCATTCAGATGGAACGCCGTTATTCTAAAAACGAAATTCTTGAACTCTATCTTAATAAAATATATTTTGGAGGCGGTACTTATGGTGTTAATGCCGCTTCAAAATATTATTTTGGCCATGGTGCTACAGAAATCACTCCGGCAGAAGCAGCAATTCTTGTAATTCAGCTTTCGAATCCGGCTTTCTATAATCCGTTTGATCATCCTAACCGTGCCATGGATCGCCAGAAGTACGTTTTGAGTTCTATGGTTGATGCAGGCTTTCTTTCTCAGGAAGAAGCTGATGAGTCTTTTGAAAATTACTGGGCAAACTTTGATTATACCCGTACTTCTACTTCTGCATATATGATGCGCGATGATAAGGCTCCGTGGTTTTCAGAATATGTTCGCCGTGAACTTTCAGGCATGATTTATGGTTCTGATGATATTTATACTTCGGGCTTTACCGTAAACACAACTCTCAACCTTGCTCATCAGCAGATTGCTCAGCAGGTTATGGAAAAATATATTAATGATGCGAACCGCCGTTATAAGAAAGAGCATTCATCAAAGACCGGCGTTGCAACAAACATCTACGTTCCAATGACAGAAATGCTTGCCCTGCTTTTTGATATTCCTGAATTGAAGGTAAGCGAGCAGCGCACAGAAATTGTTGCAAACAATACTTATGTAAACCAGATAAATCCTGTTCTTGATGTAGTTGCCTTAATGACAGGAACAGAAAAACTCAAAGTAAATATTGTAAACCGAGCAACAGCCCTTGCTAAGCAGAATGAAGAAAAAACTACAATTGAAGGTACTATGGTTGCTCTTGACCATTCAAATGGTTACATTGACGCTCTCGTTGGTGGAAGCAAGTTTGATTCCGATAACCAGGTTATTCGTGCAACACAGGGACGAGTTCAGCCGGGTTCTACCTTTAAGCCTTTGTATTACTCTGCTGCAATCGACTCCCGTAAATTTACCCCTACAACTCAGATTTCTGACAGTATGGTTGTATTCCACACAGCAGACGGAAAGCCATACATTCCTTTGAACTTCCGCGGAGAATGGGAAGGAAACGTTTCTCTCTGGTATGCTCTTACACGTTCTATGAACGTACCTTCTCTTAAGATTCTTGACGGCATAGGATTTGAAGCTGCAATTGACCGCGCATCAAAGCTTCTTGGAATTCCTCAGGATGAACTTGAATCTCGCAGTCTTGTGCCTGTATATCCTCTTGGTCTTGGAGTTTGTTCTGTACGTCCTATTGAAATGGCCCGAGCCTATGCAATTTTTGCAAATGGTGGTAAAGAAATTACTCCAATGGCTATTCGAACTGTAGAAGATAAAAACGGAAACGTAATTTTGAATCCTGAATTAGATATCAGAAAAGCACAGGCTGCAAAGGGCGAAAAGATTCAGGTTATTTCTCCACAGACTTCTTTTGTAATGATTAAGCTGCTTGAACAGACTGTAAATAATGGTGGTACTCTTGCCGCTCAAAAATGGCATTTTGATTACCGCGATGCAAACGGAAAACGTTACACAATGCCAGCCGGTGGTAAAACCGGTACTACACAGAACTGGGCCGATGCCTGGACCTGTGGTATTACTCCATATTATGCAGCAGCCTTCTGGTTCGGATTTGATAAACCAGGTCAGTCTCTCGGTTTGAATATTACAGGTGCCACTCTTGCAGGTTTTGCTTGGGGTGAATATTTTGATAAGATTCATGCTGATTTGCCTTATAAAAACTGGATTAAACCTCTTGAAGGTGTAATTGAGTGTACAGTTTGTGCAGACAGTGGTATGATTCTTACAGAGTCTTGTGAGCATTCAACAACTCAATGGTATCTTGAGGGAACACAGCCTACAGAAATCTGTCCTATTCACTCAAGTTCTTCTAACTCTGTAATTTCACTTATCCGTCTTGAAAAAGAGATGTATAAGTCAGGTCAGAGAATGAGTTTTGATTTTGACACTACCCCACTTAGTTTTGATTTGAGTGCACCGCTTACTTCAGAATATGAAACTGATGAAGAGGAAGAAGATTCAGAAGAGGAAACAACAGATACAACATCTAAGTTTGATTACAGCTATTTGATGGAGTAAGCCTAAAATCGAAAATCCGTTAAAAACTGAGCTGCGACAGCGGGTCAGTTTAGGATTATCGAAAGAAGGGCTCAAGCAGCGAGACTATGCGAGCTGCGCTAAAATCGAACAATCGGAGGGTTTTATGTTAGTACAAATCAAGGACATTAAAATTAAAAAACGGGTCCGAAAGGATCTTGGAAATCTTGAAAACCTCAAAGACAGTATGAAAATCTACGGTCTTATGAATCCTATTACCCTCAACAGCCGTTATGAACTTATTGCCGGTGAACGACGGCTTCAGTCTGCAATTCAACTTGGCTGGACAAGCATAAACGCAAATATCATAGATAATCTTTCAGAAGTTGAACAGCTTGAAATGGAAATTGAAGAAAATAATCAGCGAAAGGAATTTACAGATGCTGAATTACTTGAAGGCTATAAAAGACTCCAACGGCTTCGAAATCCAAATTTCTTTTACAAAATATATCTTTTCTTTAAGCGTCTTTTTCAGAAGATTGCAGATTTTTTTACAAAAAAATGAAACGTATAATAAAAATCTTAAGTATTGCATTATTTCTTCTAGTTTGTTTTTCAACTAAAATTTTCGCATTAGGAGCGGGAGCACAGATTGGAGGTGTACCCGGTCTTTTAATCAATCAGGATGATATCAGCCTTGAAAATATGACAGCGAATATAACCGGTACTTTTAAAATGGAACGAGTTCCACTTACAATTGGAAGCGGCCTTGAGTTTGGAAAAATCTACTCTGATTCTGAATATGGATTTTCTTTATTTGCAGATTACAGAACTATAGATGTTCAGTTGATAAACACCTGGAGTTTTTATTCCGGCTTTGGTGCAAGCTTAAAGTTTTTGACCAGAGACTTTTCTGACTGGAGCGTTGCCGCCGGAGCCAGATTTTTTGCCGGAATGAACTGGCTTTTTTATGACGGATACCTTGAATTATATGTTCAGCAGAATGTTGTTCCGACATATTTAAACAATGACTTTATACTTTGTTTACCGCTTGAGACTGGTGTGCGAATGCACTTTTAATGAAATTAATAGCAGAATTTAACTCTTCTTCAAGCTTCCAGGGAGCGTTTAATACCAGCATTCCACTGCCATAAAGTCGTGGAGGATTTTTACCTTCGCTTGCACGGAATTCATCGAGACTCACTTCCTTGTGTTCGGCTTTATCAAAAACTTCGAGCTGCAAATCTGCAATTTCTATATTTGAATTAAGTATGCGTGCACTTTCAGTAATTCTTTCTATCATCGATTGAATTTCGCCCTCGCGATGAACAAGCAGAGGATACCACAACATTATAATTCCGTTAGTCCATTTTTTATGTACGGTACAAATTGTATCTGCAGCATCGCTATAATCAGATACTTCTTCATAACTTGGATCAATCAGTACAGCTCCACGTTTCGTAACCGGAGGAGTAAGAGCTGAAAGCATTTCCCACCCATTACGATTATGAATTTTTATTGAAGGCAGAGACTTATTCCCACAAGGACTTTTCATATTAGTACGAAGATTTTCAATTTCCTGAGGGTGAAGCTCAGAAAGAATCAGGGTGTCTTGAGAGCGCATAAATGAACGTTCAATTTCAGGAGATCCCGGATAACGTGAATCATCAATATAGTTTTTTACAAAATCAAGATAAAATTTGAGAAGTGAAGGAACAGGAGTTTCAATATTTCCACACTCCCCTTGCAAAGCCATAATTCCTCTTCCGGCTTCTCCGGTTTTAAGACTTCGGACATCTGTCAAATCATAAAGTCCACTTGCCGCATGAGTATCAAAAAAGGTGTAAGGCTTTTCTTTTTTATTAAGCGAATTTAATACGTGAATTAAAACACAGTGCTTGAGAATATCTGCATGATTGCCTGCGTGAAAAATGTGCTGATATGAAAGCATGCTGCATAATACCACAAATATTGAGAAAAAAGAAGAGAATAATTATAATTGCAAATCAGGAAGGTAAATTAAAATGATCATCAAAATTGAAAACAATTCATTTTCTGCAGAAATAAATACAAAAGGTGCAGAACTCCAGAATCTTATAAGAAAAAATGACGGAATGGATGTTATCTGGCACGGAGATAAATCTGTATGGGGAAATCACGCTCCTCTTCTATTTCCATACGTAGCACGCTGTCTTGGCGGCTATTTTATGATTGAAGGAACCAAATGTGAATATACCAGAAATCACGGTTTTGCACGTGACCTTGAGCATAAGCTAATAAAACAGACTGCAGACAGTGCAGTTTTTGAACTTACTCAGAGCGAAGAAACAATTTACAGATTCCCATATTCGTTCAGTTTTATTACAGAATACAAGCTTACAGAAAATGGTATTAACTGGAAGATTACGGTAAAAAATACAGGAGATAAGGCATTCCGGTTTGGAACAGGAACTCATGCTGCTTTTGATTTTAACGGCGGTAATGCAGAAGATTTTGTTGTTGAGTTTGAAAAGAAAACTCCATTAACAGCAGTAGTTACAAATCCAGAGTGCTATCTTGCAGCAGATGCAAATGGAATTGCACCATATACAAAAGCTTATGGTGAAAAAGAAACCGGCTTTGTTCCTGTAACCGCTGCAGGTTTTGGAAACGGACATTTGTTCTTGAATAATAATTCAGACTGGGTTGGACTCAAAAATAAAAAGACAGGTTCAATTATTAAAATCCAGACAAAGGGCTTCCCGTATGTAATGATCTGGCAGAATACAGCAGGAGCACCACAGTTTGTTTGTATTGAACCATGGCACGGACTTCCTGATGCAGAAAACACAGATCACTTATGGCAGAACAAAGCTGGAATGAATGACCTGCCCGCAGGAAAAGAATTCAGCTGCGAGCAGGATATCTGGGTAGATTAAACCTTTAAGCCAGACTTATTTTGTAAAAATCAGTTTGCCACCTTCTGAGCGAACTTTTATTGTCTCACCGTCTAAGACAGTGCCTGCTAAAAGTTCGCGGGCAAGTGTATTTTCTACATAGTTCTGGATAGCTCGCTTTACTGGGCGGGCACCCATCGTAGGGTCGTAGCCTTTTTCACAAAGGAAATCCATTGCACTCTGGTCAAAGTCCAGTGTAATCTTACGGTCTGCAAGACGGGCTTGAACACGTTCCAGCTGAAGCTTGATAATAGATGCAATGTGTTCTTTTCCAAGCTGCTGGAACATAACAATTTCGTCTATACGGTTCAGGAACTCAGGACGGAAAGTCTGGCGCAACATTACATTGAGCTGGTCACGTAAGCCTGCCTGTTTTTCCGGAGTATCAGCTTCGAGAATCAAATCACTTCCCAAGTTGCTCGTCATAATGATGATTGTGTTTTTAAAGTCCACAACTCTGCCCTGACCATCTGTAAGACGACCGTCATCAAGTACCTGAAGCAGCACATTGAAAACATCCGGATGAGCTTTTTCAACTTCATCAAAAAGAATGACGCTATATGGGCGACGGCGAACAGCCTCTGTGAGCTGACCACCTTCATCATAACCAACGTATCCCGGTGGTGCTCCAATAAGACGGGTTACACTGAACTTTTCCATGTACTCCGACATATCAATTCGGGTAAGAGCCTTTTCATCATTGAACAGGAAATCTGCAAGTGTTTTTGCAAGTTCAGTTTTACCAACACCAGTTGGACCAATAAACATAAAACTACCGAGCGGTCGGTTCGGGTCATTAAGGCCACTGCGATTACGGCGGATTGCATCGCTTACTACATTAACAGCCTCATCCTGACCAACGACTCGTTTATGCAAGACATTTTCGAGTTCAAGATATTTTTGTTTTTCCCCGGTCATCATCTTGGCAACAGGAATACCAGTCCAAGTAGAAACTACCTTTGCAATATCTTCTTCTGTTACAGACTGACGGAGCAATGAATCGCGGCCTCCTTCTGCACGTTCTTTTTCTGCGGCAAGAGCAGCATCGAGCTCTTTCTGCAAGGCTGGAATTGTAGAATATTTTAACTCTGCCGCCTTTTCTAGATTTCCCTCGCGGGTAAATTTTTCTTCTTCAAAGCGGGCCTGCTCAAGCTGTTCTTTTACCTTGCGGGATTTATCAATACTTTCCTTTTCGTTCTGCCACTGAAGTTTCATTGCATCACGACGAGCTGTTATTTCAGATAGTTCTTTTTCGAGTTTAGAAAGACGCTCTTTACTTGCTTCATCATCTTCCTTACTCAAAGACTGCTTTTCTATCTGAAGCTGCAGCATTTTTCGTTCAACCTGGTCGAGTTCAGTAGGCTGGCTTTCGATTTCCATTTTTAGACGGCTAGCTGCTTCATCAACAAGGTCGATTGCCTTATCCGGCATAAAGCGGGAAGTTATGTAGCGGTTACTCAAAGTTGCAGCGGCAACCAGAGCCTCATCTTCAATACGTACACCGTGATGGATTTCATATTTTTCACGAAGACCGCGCAAGATAGCAATGGTATCTTCTACGCTAGGCTCGGCACAATAAACCTGCTGGAAACGACGTTCAAGAGCTGCATCTTTTTCGATGTACTTGCGGTATTCATCTAGAGTTGTAGCACCAATTGCACGGAGCTCACCGCGGGCAAGAGCAGGCTTAAGAAGATTCGAAGCATCCATACTGCCTTCAGAAGCACCAGCTCCAACCAGTGTATGAAGCTCATCAATAAAGAGAATAATCTGACCTTCGCTCTTTGTAACTTCTGTAATAAGAGCTTTAAGACGCTCTTCAAACTCACCACGAAATTTTGCACCTGCGACAAGAGAGCCTAAATCCAGAGCTAAAAGACGCTTGTTTTTAAGGCTTTCGGGCACATCACCACTTGCAATACGGCGGGCAAGACCTTCTACAATTGCAGTTTTTCCAACACCCGGTTCACCAATAATTACAGGGTTATTTTTTGTACGGCGGCAAAGAACCTGCATAACCCGGCGGATTTCTTCATCACGGCCAATAACAGGGTCAATCTTATCCTGACGTGCAGCAGCTGTTAGGTCACGGCAGTATTTTTCGAGGCTGCGAGTTTTAGCTTCCGGGTCGTTCGAGTCTACAGTCTGATTTCCACGTACAGACTTCAACGCCTCAACCACCGCCTTATGATTAATTCCGCTACGTCGCAGCAAATCTCCCGTGCGGTCATCTGCCTCGCTCATAGCAAGCAGAAGGTGCTCCGTAGAAAGATACTGGTCGTGCAAAGCACTCATTTCGTTTTCCGCTTTTGCAAGCACCTTCTGCATCGGGCCGGAAAAATAAACCTGTGCCGCGCCCGATACTTTCGGATTCGACGAAACGAGTTCCTTCACTTTCTTTATGAGTTCTATAGAAGGAACGCCAATACGTTCCACAATTGGAGCCACAAGTCCGTCCTGCTGCTCTAAGAGAGCTTCAAGGACATGTTCGGTTCCTATCTCTGAGTTATCGTTTTTGTTAGCGATTGAAGAAGCTTCCTGTAAAGCCTCTTGAGTTTTGATTGTAAAATTTTCGTAATTCATAATCATCACCTTCATTTTAAAAATAATAATGAAAATGATGATTCGGCAAGTTTTAAATTAGAACTCACCCTCTTCTATATGACCAAATTCACACAATACTTTGGCAAGAGTTGCATGTTCAATCTGTTCGAGAGTATTTCCTATGTGACGATATAATTTTATTTCACCAGTACCGGTTCCACCTTCGAGGAGGTTCAGAACCTTTCGCTGACCTTCTGCTAATTCGAGGGTACGGTTATTCAATTCACGGATTTTACAGAAAATATCGATATCAATTACCCAAAGTTTGCTGTTGAGACTTACCGACCAGTGCAAAAGGTTTTCTTCCGGATTTTCTGCTTCCGGCATTTGAGAACAATCCCAAACTACAGAGAACTGACGCTTTGAACCGTCTGCACAAAGTTCAATATCAATATCTTCAAATTTTCCTATAAAGGAAACGCGGTCATCAAAAATACCTGTAATTGCAAAAGAAGAATCCTGTAGAGTTTTTCCAGAAATTACACTCGTACAGGTTCCTGCTGAAACATGGAAATAAGGCTCTGGAATTGATTTTCCCCAGAAACGGTCTGTATAACCACGGCAACGGCGCGGATCAACGGCATAATCGTTTCCATCAAAATGAATTGTTCCAGAAAAAACAGTCTGCAAACCAAACGGGAACCATCGAAATAAGTCTGACTTAAAGCCTGTTTTATAATCCTTTTTAATGGTATAAGAAAGTTCCCATTTTGCATAACCTGAATCACAAAGATATTCAGGATGAGCAGCACGATCTTCTTCTGAAACATTCAGAAAACCACCGATTTTATTTTCATTAAAATATTTATTGTCTACAATAATTTCAAAAGGTTTATTATTAAATTTTACAGCCTTTACCGGATAGTAACAGCAAAGCTGTTTTCCGTCTGTTCCAAAAGCCCCAACTCTGATTGCACAGTAAGAAGGCTGAACAATATCTTCTGTGCTCAAGGTTTTAGCTGAATCAGTTCCTGCAAGTGCATACTGCAAATCTTCTGCAGATATTTTTACACGAGGTTTAAAGCCAAGGAGCACATCCTCCTGTGAATTCCAGGGATTAAGCATTTCGAATTCGATATAAAACATCTGTTCGGAACCGGTAACTGTATTAATGGCGTTAAAAACAAAACGCCAGCAGTTTATGCCGAGTTTTTTTCTGGCTCCGTTCATTCCGAACTTATAATCATTAGATATCTTTGTACTTGACTTCATGTTCAAAAACCTTTCGACGTGTCTATATTATATTTTCGACATTTTATATTAAAAGTTAATAAAAAAAGCCGTCTGAAACCATTTTAGTTCCAACGACAGCCTTTTTTTATTAGTTCAAATACTTTTTATCTATAAGTTTTGTAAAACCGAGCAGCATTACTTAAAGAGTTTGTCGATAGTTTTGTCGAGTTCTTTCTGCTCTTCCGGAAAATTATCGTTCAAGTACTCAAAGCACTCTACCGCAGCACGCTGAGCATGCTCATACCAGATTTCATAAAGTTCGCTTTTAAGTTCTCCGCCTGGGAAAGGAGCTCCCTGAACATCAGAAACTAAATCTCGAAGCATCTTTATGCATTGTTTTGTTTTCTTATCCATAAACTGTTTCTCCTTTCATATTATGGAATGAATATAATTAATTATAATGGAAGTTTTATTATTTTTCCAGCAAATTCCTCAGATTTATCTGTTTTATTACTGAAAACCGCTTTTGAACATTTTTTCACAGAAGCTTCATAAATTCGGTCTGCTGCCTTTTCTACATCCTCTTCTGTAACTTCAAGAATATTATCTACCCTTTTTTGCTTAAAATCCTGTGGATTTGCATAGAGCATTCCTTCAAAACTGCGGGCTCCACGGTCTTTAGGACAAGCAGGAACAATTGCATTTCCGTAAGAAGAAACAATTGTTTTTTCAACCTCTTCCTTAGGAATCGGAGTGCTGCATAATTCTTTCAGAGAGTTAAGATATACCTTTATTGATTTGAATGGAGTCGGATCGCGGTAAGTTGTCATTATAACCTGTCGCTCAATATTATCTACCCAGCAGCTTGCTCCATAAGCCCCACCAGTTGTACGAATTTTATCCCACAAGGTATGACTTGAAACCCAGGAAGAAAAAATAATTTCTGCAGCGGCCTCTTTTGTAAGATATTGAGAAGCCGGGGTAATTGCAGAGGCATAGCCTGTCTGACCGGAAACCTTAATAAACTGAAGTTCATCAGAATCTGCATCATCAGCCTGCCAGATATAAGGTTTAAGCTCTGCCATTGTATAATTATGAATTGGTACAAGTTTTGTAAGTCCAGCGTTTTTAGCAAAGTTTTGAAGCAGAGGCCGGATTTTTTTGAGAGAATCTTCATCTGCTGTGATATGAATGATTCCACCTGCTTTTATACATTCGCTATACATATATGCAAAAGTCTTAAGAAGATTTTTTGCATCATGCTTTTTATAATTTGAAACAGTATGAAGCTGGCTGATACCCCACATGATTTCATTCAGTGCAAGATTAGGACTCCAGCCTGCACGAGCGCGTTTTTGTGCATATTCGCGGCCGTTAGAAATAAGACTATTTTTCTTTTCTGCCTTAAGCTCGCCAATAAGAGTTTCAAGATGCTTGTAGTCTTCAAAATCCATTTTTGTTATGATTTCTGCAAGCATATTCAAAGCTTCTTCAGCCTTTTCGCTAAGTGCTTTACAAATCAGGCCAATCCAGTTGCGGCCACAGAAATTGTAGTCTTTATATTTTTCAGCTTCTGCAAGACATTCCGGTGCATCAGAAATTGAGCCGCAGAGAGTTCGCCCCCAGATATCTCCCATTATGCAGGAAGATTCTGCAGTACAACGATCCCACCCTTTTCCGTTCCAGCCAAGATTTGTAATTACATCTGCAAGGAAAGGAACATGCTGTAAATATTCAGGTGCGAGATTATCAAACGGGAAAAGGACATCTATATAGAAAATGCCGTTTGTATCTTCCTTGCTTACAAAAAGCGGGATATCAGAATTGTCAGCCCCTTTTACAAACTCAAGACTTGTATGAGGAATGTCTATTTTTCTGTCGAGCTCGCTGATTTTTGTTGTAGGAATGCAGGCTGTTTCTTCTGCAGTTTCAATATGCTGTTGATAAGCATGAAGTTCATCGAGTTCTTTTTTTAATTGATCGCGGTCAATATCTTTTTCGAGTTTTTCAATAAGCGCAGCTTCTGCTTCTTCGCGTTCCTTGAAATATTTATCTGAAGGTTCAGAAATAAAACGAACTTTAACAGCATCTGGCTCAAGGAAGTATTTTTTGATAAGCTTTTTAGTATAATCAGGGTCATCGCGGAGAGCCTGCTTTACCTTTTCAA
Source organism: uncultured Treponema sp. (assembly GCA_946540605.1). Lineage (GTDB taxonomy): Bacteria > Spirochaetota > Spirochaetia > Treponematales > Treponemataceae > Treponema_D. The sequence goes on along the minus strand of CAMNIU010000147.1, from coordinate 1,418 downwards.
AAGAAGTAATTGGACTCAGCTGACTTGCACAGGAATCTCCATTGCACCAGCCTTTCAAAGCCTTTTCCATAAGCTGAATCGAGAATGGCCCCCAGTAGCGGTTTACCTCACGAAGGGCAAAATCAATTCCCATAACTGCAGAATCAATATCTTCCTGAGAAACCCCATTTTCATAAATATCATTTAGAGTTTTTTCTACAAGGCTGAAAACTTTTTCTTCATCGCCTTTTTGAACTCCCCAGAGCCCCGCTGTATAAAACTCTTCCTTAAACTGACCAAAACTCTGGAACTGCACATCATCACCAAGTTTTGAATCTTTAAGTGCACGCGCAAGAGGAGAACTATCGTTTCCACAAAGAGCTTCACTCAAGAAATATTTTTCCATATCAGCTTTACCTGCATACCAATTGAGGGTAACAAGACTGCCGGTTGAACCAGTTTCAGGTGCATAAGTTTTTATTTCAGTTGACTCTTTTAAGAACTCAAGTTTCTGAAGTTCGCGAATTTCATTTTTGATAAGAGGAGCTTTAGAGTTTGTATCAATGTTGCTGATTGTTCCACCTTCGCGACAATCATATTTTTTTACAAGACGGCTGATAAAGCGCTCATCAATAAAATCGAGCTGCTGTTCTGTTGGAATATCACCATAAAGGAAAAGAAGACAGTTATCAGGACTATAGAACTTCTGATGAAAATCCAGGAATTCCTGATAAGTAAGTTCCGGGATATGAAGAGGATCTCCACCTGAATCAAAGGCCGGATAGCTGTTTGGGAACATTGCACTTATAAGGTCACTGAAGGCAATAGGCTGGAAGGAAGAATAATTTCCTTTCATCTCGTTGTAAACAACGCCCTGAATACTGAGCTTACCGTTTTCGTCCATTTCTACGCGGTGGCCTTCCTGAATAAAGGTTGACTTGTCGAGTTTTGGAAAGAAAACTGCATCACCGTAAACATCCATCATATTAAAATAATCTGCGCGTACGACAGATGCCCCAGGGTAAACGGTTTTATCCGGATAAGTAAGTGCGTTCAAAAATGTATTGAGACTTGTTGAAGCAAGTGTAATGAACGGCTCCTTGAGCGGATACTTTTCGCTACCGCAGAGAACCGAGTGCTCCATGATGTGAGCCACACCGCGTGAAGTTTTATCTACAGTACGGAATGCATAGGCAAAGAGATTTTCTTTGTCATCTTTGATGATGTGGTAAACCTCAAGGCCTGTAATTTTATGGCGAAGGTATACGCCTTTTGCTTTGTAATCTTTTAAATCATCAATTGAAAGTAAAACAAAGTCCTTGTATGACTTTCCGATATTAATTGGATCAGTAAAATTAAACATAATAACCTCATTGTCACCCTGAACTTGTTTCAGGGTCTTTTTACAGATGCTGAATCAAGTTCAGCATGACGCTGCT
>CAMNIU010000146.1 GCA_946540605.1 uncultured Treponema sp. | reverse complement strand
GAATTCCTAACTCAACGATTATCGGAAGCAACCTTACAAATAATTCTTACCACGACAAGCGCCGCCTTACCCTTAACGTTGGCGTAGACTATTCAACTGATATGAAGCTTGCCCTGGAGACCCTGAAAAAGGCTCCTGCCCTCTGCCCTACTGTTCTGTCTGATCCGGCTCCTGCGGTATGGTTCGACGGCTTTGCAGATAGCAGCATTAATCTTGTTGTTGCAGTATGGTTCAAGCCGGCAGATTTCCTTCAGACAAAAAATGACCTTTACATTGCAATCAAGAAAGTTCTGGATGAAGCAAACATTTCTATTCCGTTCAACCAGCTGGATGTAAAAATCAAACAATAGTAAGATATGAACTTTTTCTCTCCTTACGACTGGCAGACTATGCTTACTCAGCATGCTGCCAGTCATTATGATATTTCTGAATATTTTGACATTCTGTGTCCGCGTTCGGACTATCCCGATTTTTTAGACCGCTATATTGCCCTGCCCATAATGCAGAGACTTGCAGGTATTGGCCTGCTCTGTGGCACAGACTGGACTCCTCTTTACAAGAACCGCTTTTATTATTCCCGTCTTGACCACAGCAAAGGCGTTGCCCTGATTGTATGGCATTTTACACATGACAAAGCACAGACTATTGCTGGTCTTTTACATGATATTTCTACACCGGTTTTCAGCCATGTATCTGATTTTCGAAAGGGTGATGCCCTGACCCAGACTGCAACTGAAGCGCCCACCGCAGCCATTATTCGTGGAGATGCAGAACTAAACCGTCTGCTTGCAGAAGATGGTCTTACAGCCACTCAAGTTGAAGATTATCACATCTACCCTATTGCAGATAACGAGATTCCACAGCTTAGTGCAGATCGCCTGGAATACATGTTCCCTTCCGGAATGGCTCTGGACGGCAGCTGGACAATGGAAGAAATCCGCCGCTGCTATAATGACCTAATAATTTTGAAAAACGAAGATGGCCAGGATGAACTGGGCTTCCGTACATTAGAAATTGCAGAACTTTATTGCGAGCATTTTTGCATGATTGGTCACATTCTTCAGCTGAATGAAAACAAACTGACATTACACCTTTTAGGTCAGATTATGAATCTGGCAGAAAAAGAAGGGCTACTGACAGAAAACGATTTTATGACTTTGAGTGAAAAGGAAGTGATGGAAAGACTGGATGGATTGCTTCGCTACGCTCGCAATGACGACGCATTTACACGTCATTGCGAGGCGGAACCGAAGCAATCCACATGCTCCACTAACACTCTATATAGATACTACCACACCTTCCGCACAATGACCTCAATTGAACATACAGACCAGGCATTGCCCGAAGACGAATACTTTTGCGCAAACTTAAAGGTAAAGCAGAGATACATAAATCCGCTGGTGGTTTCGACAAGCTCAACCACCGCATCACAGCGCCTCTACGACGTCTCTGAAAAGGCCCGCCGCATTATAGACGACTTTAAGTCCTATCAGGATACCGCCTATGGTTGCGTGAAGCTTGTTTAATCACTAAAATAGAGCCATGATTGAATTAACCAGTAAACAGAGAAAGAATCTCGAAAAAATCGCCCACGACCTTCAGCCGGTAGTAATTGTGGGTGGCGCAGGCGTAACAGATGGTGTTGTATCTATGGTAGAAAATTCGCTTGCAGCACATGAACTTATCAAAGTAAAGTTCAACGAATACAAAGATGAAATCCGCGAACTCACTGCAGATCTCTGCGAAAAAACAGATGCTACACTCGTACGCATCATCGGCTTTACAGCAATTTTATTCCGCGAAGCAGAAGAGGAAGAAGACAGAAAGATTACTTACTAGCGTTATTGAATGCCCAGCGCACAATAGCCAGGGCATATTTCATCTGACTTTCGGGCAGAAAGACATAAGCTTTCTGCTCGCCTTCTTCTCCATTACTTGTCAACTGCATTACACTATTTGATACTGACAAAACTGCACTAAGAGAACTCAGTAAAACCTCATTTGCACCAGTCTTCGAAAAAATCACAACCCTCTGATTCGTTACAACAAAGTCACCTTCGCTATCTTTTTGAACTGTTTCTGTTGCATACAGTATCTTTTCTTCTGGATTCAGCTTTAAGCGTAAAAAATGAACAAGCGGCATTTTTGCATCTTCAGCAAGAGGCAGCTTATAAAGATTCGTATCTACATAAGGATTTTCGTAAACGTCTTTTTTTGCAGCCCCACGAAAATTTCGCCACAAAATCAAAATCAGAATAATCAGGAAAAACAGGAAAACATAAAAACTGCGCCCAAGAGTTCTGCCACTCTGTTTTTTTACAGAACGTGGTAATCGCTCTTCATCAGTATTTTCTTTATTCTCATCAGTTTTTTTCTTTTTATTTGATTCAGGGGAAGTTTTTTTGTCTTTTTTTGATGGCTTACCCGGATTTACAGAAGATTCAAAGGCTGTCTCTCCACCAGAATATTTGAAAGGAAGAGATACACCGCCCGTATTATAAGACGGCTCAAACAGAAGAATCAGTGCAACAAGCGAAGTATAAAACAGCCCGCCTGCTACACTAATTATTATCTTTCGTTTTTTCTTCCAGCTGGTCATAAACCACATAAGCGACAAACCAACCGGAATCAAAACTATAGAACAGAAGCAGGCAATTGTAATGATAGAAAACATTTTACTCTTTGACATTATATTCCCCCATCACTACTCCCGCTTCAGTTTTTTATTTTACACCCCATTCTGCATAATATGCATCAAGAGCTTTTTTAATATCATCAGTTATTACAGATTTATCGCCATTTGTGTATAGCGCATCTACAACCTCTGACATTGCAACAATTGCACGAGCAGGGAAGCCGTACTTTTCTGTAATTACTTCAAGGGCAGATTTTTCAGAATCAGGTGCTCGCTCTTCGCGGTTCAAACTTACAATTTCACCCACAATTTTGATGCTGCCAGGATTTGTTTCAAGAGCCTTGATTTTTGGATACACTTCTTCAATAGATTTTCCGGAAGTTGTTACGTCTTCAATGATTACAACCTTGTCGCCATCCTGAATCTTGTAGCCAAGAATTGCACCCTTATCTGCACCGTGATCTTTTTCTTCCTTACGGTCACAGCAATATTTGATTTCTTTTCCATATAGTTCGCTGTAAGCAACAGCAGTAACTACAGCAAGAGGAATTCCCTTATATGCAGGGCCAAAGAAAACGTCAATGTCATCACCAAAATTGTCATGAATTGCCTTTGCATAATATTTTCCAAGCTGAGCAAGCTGACCACCAGTAACATAACCACCGGCATTCATAAAGAAAGGAGACTGACGACCACTCTTAAGTGTAAATGAACCAAACTTAAGAACGCCACATTTTACCATAAAATCAATAAATTCTTTTTTGTAACTTTCCATAATGATTATTTTATCAGAAATAAAGTGTTCTAGCAAACTGTTTAGCAGCCTGTATAAATCCAGAAAACGGCGAGTCCATAGGATATTTTACTTAAATTTATTTTTTTTACCTAAATAAATTTTGACAGCCTAGTTAAACGATTTTATACTTTAGTAAAACGTTTTATAAAAAACGTAAGGAGAACAAAAATGAAAAAACTAAAAATCGTGTCGGCACTTGCGGCATTATCCATGCTTGCAAGCGTATTCGTAGGCTGCGGCGGCGGGCCAGATGATTCTGGAACGAGTGGACCGGCAGTAGTCACACAGCCAGATCTAGTACTTGACAGTTCTTCGATTCAAGGTGGGTGGGCTTACGTTACATATCCACTTTCTGAATTCGAAGGAAAAGATGTTACTATCGACTTCTCTTGCGAAATGAAAGTAGAAAACTCTGGAACAAAAGTTCAGAAGCTACAGTGGCAGGTAAACAATGGAGGAGATTACCCTGAAGTTGTAGCTCGTGAGTTTACACCATCAGAAACAGACTTTGTTACTGTTGCCGGCAAAAATACAACTCCAATCACAGTTGCAAGTGGAGCACTTTTATACCTTTCTACATACCAGCTTGATACAGCAAATCTTAAGATTACTGTAAAGAACATCAAATACACAGTTACTTATGGGAGCGATGGAAATCAAGAACCAGAACCTGAAGCAAAAGAATACCCAACAGACATCTTTACTGTAGGTGAAGCTAATTCTTGCGGTATTACTCTTCGCGATAAAAAAGAAGCATTTACAATCTTTACAGATGGATCTGCAGCTTCAAGCATCAAAACAGAAGCTGATGGTTCAGTAACCTGGGTTGCTACAGCTGCTGGTGGTGGTGGCGGTGGAGTTGCTTTCTACGCAAAGGCAAATAAAGAAGAAATCAACATTGCTAACTACAAATCTATCGATATTGAACTTGTTTACAGTCCAATTACTGGAAAATGGAATCCAAAAGCTCAGAAGCCTGGATTCTGTATGAGAATACTTCCTTGGGATTCAACTGGTATGTTCGGTGGATTTGAAGATCTTGAATATTTTGATGCTGAAGAAGACTTTGGAACTCTCACAAAAACAATAGAGATTCCAGATGACTTTGCAAACAAAGTAATTGCAAGTTCAGACTTTGACTTTATACTTGGCTTTGCAATCAAATTCAATGATTACAACCGCGGAAATACAAACGGCGACCAGCTTAAAGTCCAATTGAAGAATGTTAAGTTCAATCCAAAAGAAAATGCTGCTGAAGATAAGAAATTTGATGATGGCCTTGATGAAGCAGATTATGGAACAGTAAAATCTATTGAATATGCTAGTCATGATTACACTGTTGCAGACAAAGCTTTGACAAAAGATGATTATTATAACAAGCACGCATGGGTTTACCTGCCTGCAGGTTATGATCCTGCAGACACAACAACCAAATATCCATTGTTCATTCTTCTTCACGGACACGGACAGAATGAAAACACATGGGGTCTTTCAAACACTGGAAATGGAGGAAAGATTAAAGGCTACATGGATCGTGGTATGAAGAGTGGAGAAGTTAAAAAATTCATTCTTGTTTGCGTTACAGGTGTTGCAAGTAAGAACTGGGGTCCAAACGGTGCAGGAACAGATATAGATGGTTTTAACGCATTTGGTGGAGAACTCAGAAATGATTTAATTCCTTTCATGCGTGAAAACTATAACATCGCAGACGGCCGTGACAATGTTGCTATTGCTGGTCTTTCAATGGGTGGTGGACAAACTTTCAACATTGGTATTGGCCAGAGCCTTGACCTGATAAGCAATTTTGCAGGTTTCTCAGGTGCTTTGTTCGGTACTGCAGAAAACTTCGTTGCAGGTGTAGATGGAAATAATGATTTTAAAGACTTAAAGATTCACAATCTTTATATGACTTGTGGAACTGCTGATAATCTTGTTTACGGTTCTTATCCTGACTATGTTGAAGCAATGAAAACATGGGATCGTGTTGAAAACTTTGTAGAATACACATATCCTAACGGAGGCCATGACTTCCCTGTATGGTTCAAGGGATTCAGTGACTTCATTAAGATTGTATTCCAGGAAGGCAAACAGCTCTATCCGGCAAAACAATAATAAAATTCTGATATATGTAGTTTTATAAAAAAGGCCTGCTGCAAGTGTGCGCAGGCCTTTTTATTGTTATTGCAAGAAGTGTAACAACGGAACAATCTATTTCAAGCAGCTTCTATCCAAACGGTCGAAGCCGTCTGTGAGCTGGCGGGCAATTTCAACAAGCTTAGCCAGATCACCTTTGCGGGCACCTTCGATATTGAGTGGCATAACCGGGTCATGAAGTGACAATCTCAGAAGCATCCAACCCTGAACATCTTCACCCTTGAAAGAAATGCGGACACCTTCAAAAGATTCAGGCATTTCGTAATCTGCTTCTATAGCACGGCGTTTGAACTCTGCAAGTACGTTCTGACCGTAAGTCTTAAAATCATCTCCGGAAATCTTAAAGCGGTATTCGCCTTCTTCTACAAGTGGAGGAAGCTTTTCAATTAAGCTGTCGAGTTTTTTACCCTTAGCTGCAGCCTGTGCAAGTGCAATAACAAGTTTAACAGCAAGGAAAGCACCATCATCGAGGAAGTAGTTATCTTTAAGGGCTCCGTGTCCAGAAGTTTCCATTGCAAGCGGTGCAACAATACCCTTTGCATTCAATTCCTTCTGCTTGTTGATTACGTTCTTGTAACCGCGCATGTAGCAAAGATGCTTAAGACCAAGAACATCCTGCAGGAAGTATGTAAGACGGTCTGAAGTAACACTGTCTGTAATAATAGTAGAACCAGGATATTCTGGAGCAAGAATTGCAGCAATCATAGCGATAATAGAGTCGCGGTTGATTTCGCTTCCGTCGCTCAAAACTGCAGACATACGGTCTACGTCGGTATCAAAAATCAAACCTAAATCGGCCTTGCTGTTTAATACTGCACTGCGAATTGCTTCCATTGCGGCTTTATTTTCAGGGTTTGGAATATGATTTGGGAACATTCCATCCGGCTCAAGGAACTGGCTGCCTGTAGTATCTGCACCAAGAGGCTGCAAAATCTTATCAACAAAAAATCCGCTGGCACCGTTTCCACTGTCAACAACAATGTGAAGTCCGCTCAAAGGTTTGTCGCCTTTTCCAAGATCCTTAAGGCCATCAGCAATTTTATTTTTCAGATATTCTGCATAGATTGAAAGAAGGTCTATTTTATCTACAAAAACATTTACTTTAGCAGGATTCAAAAGTCCCGCAAGTCCAAGGATTTCTGTAATGTCTTCATGCTCAAGACCACCATCATCATCAAAAAACTTAATGCCATTACGATTAAAAGGAAGGTGACTGGCCGTAATCATAGCCGAACCATTGAAGTTTGTTTCCGGGAAAACAATAGACATGAACATTGCAGGAGTAGTTGCCATACCACAGTCAACAACAGTTGCACCGGCACTAATCATACCTTCAATCAAAGCATCTGCAAGAGCTGGTCCTGTAACACGAGAATCGCGGCCAACTCCAAGACGTAAAGCTGTGGAATCTACATCAAGCTTTTTTGCAAGCCAGCTTACATAAGCACAACCAATCTGCTTTGCAATCTGTGGAGTAAGGTTTACATTTTCACCTTCTACACCCTCTATAGCTACACCACGGATATCACTTCCGTTCTGTAATTTCATTAAATCCATATAATACTTCCTTTATATACAGTTTGTATAATTATATTGTGATAATCATAAAACAACAAGACATAAGGAGCCGCCAGAACATAAGGCTTGACTAAAATTCTAGTATGTTAGTATAATAATTTTGTGATTTTTTCACAAAATCGTAGAGTTTTTCACTATTATTTCTTCTTTTTTTCTTGATAATATTAAGATATAGGGAGTATAATTACTGTATATTATATGAAAGTAGAAAAATCAGATTTGACAGAAGAGGATATCACTTATATCAAGCAGTGTGTACATGAAAGAAAGCCTGTTGACTTCTTTTGTTATACTCTAACGCCAGATCAAAAGACACGATTCCAGAAGGTTCTCACAGTTTTTCTTCAAGAATGTAATCAAATGCATCTCTATAACTATCTTACTTACTGTTTATTTGAACTTCTTGATAACGCAAGCAAGGCAAATGCAAAGAGAATTTACTTCAAGGAAAATAATCTCGATATAAATAACGAAACTGACTATAAAAACGGAATGAAATCTTTCCGTGATACTCTGATAGAAAATACCCTTCATTATCAGGAAAAGCTTGAAGAAGGTGAACTTAGAGTACATCTTCTGCTTACTGCAAACGATATTATTTCTGTTACAGTTTCAAATAACACCAAGATTACTGATTCTGAATATGCCCGCATTCTGGATAAGATTGAGCGAACTAAGATTTATCAGACAATGGCAGATGCAATGGCAGATATTGATCAGACAGAAGGTTCTGGACTTGGTATTATTACAGTTCTTGTAATGCTTAAAAAACTCGGACTTAATTCTGACCATCTTCATTTTGATACATCAGAAACAGAAACCGTAGCAACCATTGAGATTCCAAAAGACTCAATGGAAGAAATCTAGTTTATTCGTTTATTTTAAATTCTTCATCGACTCAAATTATTTCATCAAATCTGCAAGAGTTACGCTATCCAGATAATTTTCTACCAAATCATCAAGTTTTGTCCAAAGCGAAATAGTACGACAAACATTCTTTCGAGGGCATTCTTCAGCATTTTTTTCGAGGCAGGCAACAGGTGCAAGTGTTCCCTCTGTGAGGCGCAAAATATCGCCAACCTTATATTCTTCAGGCTTACGATTAAGCTTATATCCGCCGCCTTTTCCATGGCTTGCATCTACATAGCCGTTTTTCGAAAGCATTGTCATTATAGCTTCTATATATTTTTGTGATATATTCTGGCGTTCTGCAATTTCCTTAAGAGGAGTACGTTCCTGAGTATGATGTTCTGCAATGTCTATTAAAACGCGAAGAGCGTATCTACCTTTTGTTGAAATCAGCATAATCCTACCTTCCTTATAGATAAGTAGATTATAACAGATTTGTTAATTTCTTCAAGGGGATTCACGGGTCAAGCCCGAGAATGACAAATAGAAAGCTTGGAAATGACAAAGTTGATGGGAGTTTTTTTTACTTAAGAAAGGATTTAAAATTTTGGATTTTGCGTTATTATTATAGAAGATGAAAAAGAAACGAAAAAACAGTCTTACCGATATTCGCCATGAGATTCAGCGCGTACAGCTGATTTTGATTATTGTAACCACAATCTTAATGAGTGTGGGCGGAGCAGTAGTAAACGTAAATGCCAGTGATAAAGCATTCGACCAGAACCTTGAGGAAACGGCTGCCCTTATTACGCGAATTTACGGATTTATGAAGGACGCACCCCGCCGCGACTTATGTATATGTATGGATTCCATTGCGGATGATCTGGCGGATGTAGACGTTATTTCTATTGTAAATACTGATAATATGCGAATATATCATACCAATCATAATTTAATTGGAACTGAATATGATGGAACCCACCCTGATTTTTCTACACACAAAAAAGGATTTTACACAGAAAGTGATATAGGTCCTTCCGGACCACAACGTCGTACTTATTCAGCTATTTATGATAACAGAGGAAATTACATCGGCTTTATAATGGCCATTATGCTCAAAACTTCCATCCGCTCGTTTACTTATAAAATTGTGCTCTTGTTTTTGAGCGTTACAGTTGCTGCCATACTCATAGAAATCGCAATATGCCGCGCCTTCTCCCGCAAATTAAAGCGGCGTCTCCTGGGTTACGAACCCGACACCTTCTCTTCTATGTTCCGTATCCGCGATAATATTCTGGAATCTACCTACGACGGAATAATGGCCGCCGACAGCAATTTAAACATTCAGTTTGCCAATAAGGCTGCAAAAAAACTCCTTGGATGCGACGAAGAAAGCTGCGATGAAAAGGTGAGCTTAATTCAGCAGAATGTATTTGCAGACCGCTTTCTTTCCGAGGTCATTAAAACAGGAAATGCCGCTTTTGGTATTCAGCACGAAACAGAAAACGGCACCGCCCTTATGGTAGACTGCGTGCCTGTAAAAGAAGACGGAATTATCAGCGGAGCAGTAGCAATTCTGCACGACCGCACGGAATACACAAAACTTATGGAAGAGCTTTCCGGCACAAAATATCTGGTAGATTCCATGCGTGCAAACAACCACGACTTTACAAATAAACTGCACGTGATTCTTGGCCTCATTCAAATTGGAGAATATGACAAGGCTGTTTCGTATATCGAAAACATTTCCATTATTCAGCGCGAAACTTTAAGTACTGTTATGCACGCCGTAGACAATGCTTCATTTGCGGCTCTTTTGATTGGTAAGATTGCACGCGCTTCTGAATGTAATGTGAAATTCATTCTAAAAGAAGGCATTCGTTTTAAGTCTTCCGAAGTTGCAGTTCCTTCCGAAGCACTCGTTACAATCGTTGGCAACCTGATTGATAACGCGCTTGATGCAATGAACATGAACCTGAACAATGACCGGCCGCGGGAACTTGAATTTGGCGTATTCACAAAACCAGGCACAGAAGCCGATGCCGGTAACGGAGAACTTCTGCTGACAGTACGAGATACAGGCTGCGGCATTCCGGATGATATAAAAGACCGCATTTTTGAAAAAGGCTTTTCTACTAAGGGCACCGGACGTGGTGTTGGTATGTATCACACAAAGCAGTTAGTTGAAAGTCTTGGTGGTACAATATCGTTCGTTTCAGAACAAGACGTAGGAACATCTTTTATGGTACAATTAAAGGGTAATTATGTATAAGGCTTTGATTGTTGAAGACGACCCTATGGTCGCAATGATTAACGAGCAGTACGTCTCAAAGAACAAGAATTTCATAGTTGTCAGAACCTGCCGTAACGGACAGGAAGCTCTGGATTTTCTTATGAGCTCAGAAGGCAAGGATGTTGACCTTGTGATTATGGATGTTTTCATGCCTTACCTTAGCGGCATAGAAACTCTCAAAAAAATCCGTGAAGAAAAAATTAAATGCGAAGTCATTATGGTAACTGCCGCAAATGATCCTTCTACCCTCGAAGAAACCATGCACCTTGGTGTCCTGGACTTTTTGATTAAGCCATTTGCGTATGAGAGGTTCCAGGTCGCGCTCGAAAAATTTATGAATAACGCAGAGGCTTTCCGCGGTGCAACTCAGACAATAGACCAGAGCTACGTAGACAGTTTGATTTCAAATACCGGAAATACACACACAAATAATGAGACTAATCTTCCAAAGGGAATTCAGCAGAAAACTCTTGAACTTATTACAGATTACATGAAAGAAAAAACAGGCTGGGTAAACGGCGACCAGATTGCAGAAGATGTAGGACTTTCGAGTGTAACTGTCCGCCACTATATGGCTTACCTGATGGAAATCAAAAAGATTCATGGAGAAATCAATTACGAAACTGGTGGCCGTCCAAGCATGCTTTATAAGCGCGGTGATTTATAGTTTATAATCCTCTTGCCCAGGCATACGTACTTAAATAAGGGTCTGGGCGAACAGGAGCAGAGCTTGCATACAGTTCGTTTACCTGTCCTTTTTCATTTATCTGACCAATTCGAATTATTTTATACAAATGCTGATTTGAGCCTTCAATAGTAACGATTCCTTCAGGCGCAATATAACTGAGGCCTTTTGCTGCAATTCTTACAGGTTCAACATCAAAGGTTCCGGCTCTGGCACAGGCAGAAGCCCAGAGATAAACTGCAATGTAAGCAGCTTCTACCGGATCTCCTACAGATTTGTTTTCACCAAATTCAGCTTTATATGACTGAACAAATTTTCTGTTTTTTGCTGTTTCAGTTGATTCAAAATAATTCCAGGCAAGGTAATGCCCTTTCAGCTTATCTACTCCAATGCTTTTTATTTCACTTTCTGAAATTGAAAAACTCATAACAGGAACTTCTTCTGCAGAAGGTCCTGAATATTTTAACTGTGAGAAGAAAGACTGATTTGAACTACCATTCAAAGTATTAATAATTACATCCGGCTTAATTTTGCTGATTTCCTTTACAATCGAAACAAAATCAGATTCATGCATAGGAACATAAGTTTCGCCAACACAAGTACACCCCAGATTTTTTAACTGAGCTTTAATAACGGCATTTGCTGTTCGTGGAAAAATATAGTCGCTTCCAATCAAATAAAAGCGTTTGCCAAAATTTTTCGCACAAAAATCTACAGCAGGAACTACCTGCTGATTTGGGGAAGCTCCCATGTACATAATATTTGGACTGGCTTCAAAACCTTCATACTGAACCGGATACCACAAAAGATTGTATTTTTCTTCAACAACACTTTTTACTGCCTTACGGGAATCAGAAGTCCAGCAGCCAAAAATTGTCGCAACTCCATCCTGATCAATAAGCTTGCGTGCCTTTTCTGCAAACATTCGCGGATTACTTTTTCCATCTTCTTCAACTGCCTTTATCTGACAGCCAAGAATACCGCCTGCTTCGTTTATTTCTTTTATTGCAAGAAGTTCTGCATCTCTTACGGCAACTTCACTTATAGACATTGTACCCGTTAGAGAATGAAGCAATCCAACTTTTACAACCTTCTTTTTTGGCTCTTTACAGGAAACAAGTGAAACTGAAAGTGCTGTGAATGCTATTGATATAATTAATCCGGTTAGAACCTTCTTATATGCCTTTTTCATATTACTGCTCCGATAGTCCGGGTCTTATGACTCCTGATGCTTTACTTCGTAGGTCTTCATAAGACCTTTTCCTTTAATTTCACATTCAATTGCTTTTGTGAAATGGATATCTTTATGTCCGGAAAGTTCCTTTTTTAATTCTTCTGTAATTCTGATTCCACCAGGAGTTGCTGCAGTTTCCATGCGGCTCGCAACATTTACCGTATTACCCCATACGTCATAATGAAACTTTGTATGACCAATAACGCCGGCAGTTACCGGACCACAGTTTAAGCCAACTCGAATCTGAAACTTAATGTGGGCGGTCTTGTTATAGTCCGCTAAATCCTGATACATTCCTTTTGCAAAATTAATCATAATGTAAGCATGATCCGGATTTGCTTCCGGGATTCCGCAGGCTGCCATATATGAATCGCCGATTGTTTTAATGCGTTCTACATGCATTTTTATTGCACGCTTATCAAAACGGCTGAACAAATCATTAAGCGCATTTACAATTTCCTGTGCCGAACGTCCGCTTGAAACACTTGTAAAGCCAACTATATCTGAGAACAAAAGCGTAACATTATCAAAATTTTCAGCACGTTCAAAATTTTCATCTATTTCAAAATTCTCATTTATGGACTTTTTAAGATTATCTGCAACCTTATCCGGAAGGATTGAACGCAAGAGTCTGTCTGATTTATTTTTCTCGTTTGCAAGATCTGCCGTACGTTTCTGTACAAGAGCTTCGAGTCGTAAGTTTTCCTTTTTAATTCTATGCTCACGAATCATAAAGAAGGCAACACCTGCACCTATCAAAATGGAACCAACTACAATCCAGAAATCCGGACGCTGCCACAAATAAGGCTTTTGATAAAGGAACATCATCTCGTCATTATTTGAGACAAGGCCGTTTCCGTTTATTGCATAAACAAGGAAGGAATGTCTTCCAGGAGCAAGGTTTGTATAAGAAACAACTCGTTCCTTGCAAGGTGCTGTATAATCTTTGTCAAAGCCAGTAAGCATATAAGAGAACAAAAGCCGTTCTGGGGCTTCAAAAGAAATTCCGGTATATTTGATGTCTATTCGTTTTGTACCGGGCTTAAGAACAATTAAATCATGAAAATCTTTATATACAACTGAATCAACTGTAATTGTCTCAATTTGAACCAGAGGGGCAACTGAACTTTTTTGAGTTTTAAGCGGATCATAAACTGCAATTCCATCGACAAGCGGAATCCAGAGCTGACCTGTTTTATCTATAATTCCACAGGCAGTTGAAGTTGCTCCGTCTGAATCAAGCCCATCATTTTTATTGTAATATTTTGCATTAATTACATCGCGCTTATCATTGAACAAGTCGTGAACTTCATCCAGCGAGAGTGAAGCTATTCCGTGATTATTTGTAATCCATGCATTATTGGCATCATCAAAAAGAATCTGGAAAACTGAGTTTGTTCCTATTCCTGTTTCAGAATTGATTGTATTACACTGCAGATAAGATTTTTTTGTTGAATCAAAATCTTTTATACAGGTAATTCCGCTTCCGGTACAAATCCAGTAATTACCCTCTTTATCCTGAGAGATTTTGAAGATTACGTTTCCGGCAATTCCTTCTGCAGATGTCAGATGAGAAAAGATTCTTTCATCCTTCATCAAAAAGATTCCGCCGCCATCTGTTCCAATCCAGACAACTCCGTGCGTGTCTTTATACACGGCCATTACATACTCAGTATCAAGATCACCGGTATTCTGTTTATATGAGCGGATTGTTCCATCTTTGTGAATTATGCTTAAACCTGTTGTAGTTCCAACATAATATTCATCCGGGCCGGTTTGAATTGCGACACGAACTTTATTTCCGGCAAGGCCATCATCTGTTGACCAGCTTTTTATAGTCTTACCATCATAAAGCAACTGACCAGGTTTTGTATAACAGCTTACAAGAATTTTACCATCCGGAGTTGCTTCAACATGGCGAATACGAATTCCTTCGGTATATTTTGTAAGTTTATTTTCTACAGGTTCATCATCAACAAAACAGAGAACTCCATTATCTGTTCCAGCCCAGACTTGTCCATTTTTATCCTGCGCAATACTGTTTACTGTAAGGCCAAGCCTAAAAAGCTTAAACTTGCCCTGAGTCATTTTTCCAATACCGTTACGGTCGGTTGCAAACCAGATATTTCCTTCACGGTCCTGAATGATGCGGTTGATATTTGAAGTGGCAAGCTCCTGAGCTCCAGAGTATTCATAGAATTTTCCGTTAGCATAAACTACAAGGCCATGCTCTGTTCCAAACCAGATGTTTCCGCTTTTATCCTGAAGAATTGTACAGGTAGGAATTGTATCGAGCAGAGTTCCTGTTTTTAGAATCGTAACTTTTCCACCACTCAGTGTGGCCATACCTCTGTCACCAAGACCTATCCAGAAAGTTCCCTGCTTATCCTGAAAAATTGAGGTTGCAAAATAAGTTGTGTATTTTTCGAATTCATCAAGCGGCTTAAAAAGTCCGTCCTGACATAAAAAAAGTCCGTTTTCATTTGAAGTGGTAAGCCAGATTCTTCCGGCTTCATCACAATAAAGATGCGAAGTAATAACACCGTTTGCAGTAGTTCCTGCGCCAAACTGCGGATTTATGATTTTTCCATCAGGAGTAAGATACACAACACCGCTTGCTGTTCCAATCCAGATGTTACCGCGCTTATCTTCACATAAAGTTCTTATGGAATTATTTGGCAAACCGTTTTCTGTTGTGTAGATTTTATTTCCGGCATCAGAAACTTTTTGTAAGCCTTCATCATTTGAACCAAGCCAGATATCTCCACGGGAATCCTGCAAAATAGTTCTTACAGAAACAAATCCAAAATCTTTATTTATAACACGATTTAAGGTAATAAACTCAACGCCATCAAATTTAATAAGGCCTTCATAAGTTCCAATATTTATATAACCGTCTCTTGTCTGGTAAATATCGTTGGCTGTTGTTCCCGAAAGTCCGTTGAATGCGCTCCAAGACTGATAAACATAATTATCAAAAAAATTAGCCTGTGAAAAACAAAATGAAGTAGTTAAACAAACTAAAACTAATGCCAAAAACTTTCTCATACAAATATTATCTTGCATAAATAGAAGAAAAGCAAATTTTTTTGGTGTTTGAGGGGCTGCGAATGAAAAAAGTTGAGTATAGTTGTATAATAAAAGTTATGGAAAAAGAGAAAAAAAGAAGGGTGCCGCTTGGTGTAAGACTTTTGCTGCTTCCGTTTAAAATTATACTTGTGATTTTTGTACTTTTACTTTTGTGGTTTGCTTTCTGCCGCTTTGACAGAATTAAACCAATTGATGCACTTCCCCCGGATTTTGCAGTTTACCTGCGCACAGATAAGATTTGGGATACTGCTGAACCGCTTTTAGATTTGAATGCAACGCTGGTTGCCATGACAAGCCCGGAACTGCAGAAGTACCGCGAAACTTATTTGAACCTTAAAAGTTCTAAACTTCGTAAAAATGCCTTTGTGAAATTTGCGCTTAAACGACGATTTGATGCGGCTGTTTATGTTGATGAAAATTCTGATTTAGAGAGTTCTAATAATGCAGTGACACCTGCAAACCAGGCGAGTTCTCACAAACAGGGTGCCCCGGCAGACATAGCGAGTTCTCAAAAACAGACCGCCCCGGCAAATTTTGTAGCTGTTCTTGATTCCGGTGTTCTTGCCGGGGCGCTGCGCCTCACACCTTATATATTGCCACGTCTTAATGCGCTGCAGGGAAAGATAGAACTGTGTAATAACCGGCACGGCAATTACTACATACTTTCTGATGCAGCTTTCTTTGTTATAAAAAAGAATCTTGTTGTATTTTCAAATAGCCGCGAGCTTATGGAAGAGGCTATGTCTTTTTCTAACAGTGCTCTTTACAATTCTAGCGAACTTGCCTCGGTGAATGCGCGGTTGATGGAGCCGCTGCGGATTCTTGTTAATGGCAGGAAAATTGCAGCGATGTCTAAAGAAGGTATTGCACAAAACTACCTTTCGGCAGTTTCTCCTTATCTTTCTGATGAAGAATACACTGTGTTAAACTTTGGCATAACTAACACGGAACTTAATTTGAACTTGACTATTCCTATGGAGGCGGAGAGTCTGGAGATGTCGGAAGATTCTCAGCCGCACCCGGTTATTGAGCTGCTTAAAAGAGAATCTAAAGTTCCTTCGCTGCTCCCTAAATTTACAGAAGACGTTCAATATTATACCCTGTTCTCTGCAGGTGGTTTACGCGATCTGAAAAATGCTGCAGAAAAAATTCTTCCGCCAGAAAAAAACTTTAACGGCACCTGGAGTAAATCTGACTCTATCTGCAGAATTGTTTTTAACCGCTCGCTCGACGATATTCTTCTTTCCTGGACAGGTGATGAATTTGCTGTTTTTGGAATAGAAGGAAAATCAGAGCCTGTCTTTGCAATCAAAATTGCTGATGAAGAAAAACGTCAGGAAATCTTTGAAAGAATTTTCTCTTCTTATATTGTTCAATCTAACGACAGTCTTTTAATTGACGGGATTCGCCTTCCGTGTATTCAGTTGCCGGGCTTCCTGCTTTCTATTCTTCAGAGTCTTGATGTTAATGTTCCGCGGCCTTACTATCTTGTAAAAGAGGATTTCATTTATTTTTCTCAGTCTCCGGAAAATCTTGTTTCAATAAATGCAAAGTCAAGCAAAACTAAAAAACTTTCCGGCAGTGAAAACTGGATGCGGGTTTCAAGCAAGCAGTCTGCCTATTCTTCAGTTTCTCTTTATTATAATCTGGAACGCAGTGTTCCATTTTTTATCAAGGGAAATTCGGCAATGTCGAAAATTCTTTCGCTGTATAATTCCGGACGTTTTGATTTTAGAATTAAAGAAAACAACATTATGCTGCAGCTTCAGGCATCGGCACTTGAACTTGAGTCTGCCCGAAGCATTCCCGGATTCCCTATTGCACTCGAAAATAAAACAGATGCAGTTCTTGTAAAGTCAAATACAAAAAAGAATAAGCTGCTTTTCTGGATAGAAAAAGATTCTACAATAAACTCTCTGGATTATGGAAACTTCGAAAAACAGAAAAAAGAGTTTTCCGAGATTTTATACATTACAGCAGCAGATGAAAATACAACAAAAACTACAGAAGGGGTATTATGGGCTGTTACTAAAAGCGGCCTGGTTTATCTATTAGATTCCAAACTTGAAAGTATCGCTCCGTTCCCTGTTCTTACAGGAATGACTCCTTCATGTGCCCCATTCATTTATAAAGAGTCACTTTCACTTTGTGATGACGAAGGAATCATTACCTTTGTTTCAGCAGATGGAAATTTTTCGAGCATTACAACAGAAACAGAAGGCGGCATAAAATCAGTTCCTGCAGTAAGCGGAGATTTTTTTGCTTTTTATGAAAAAGGATTTTTCGGTGGAATCCATATTTATAAAAACTTCGCACCACTTACAACTGAAGGCCCATTAGAGCTAGATGGCATTGCGTACGGTTCGCCTTGCATACTAACTAACGGTAGTAAGCAATATGTAGCAATGATAACTCAGGCTGGAACTTTATATGTTTATGATTTGAATGGAAATCTTTTACCAGACTTCCCTGTTACCCTACCTGGAATTTTCTATTTGAATGTAAAATCAGCCGGCGGATACATATTTGCACTTTCTTCGGACGGTGAGTTATGGCGGGTTTCTATTAACGGAGAAACTACACGGGTAAAAATTCCGTATTTCACTGCAAAATCCGGAAACCTTACCGTGCATAATTATGACAGTGACGGCGCCGAGGAAATCTTTGTTTCTGGCGAAGGAAATTCTATCTACGGCTTTAATTCAAAACTTGAGCTCTTACCGGAATTTCCGGTTGCAGGTTATGGTAACCCGGTCTTTGTAGATTTAAACGGAGACTTAAAGAAAGATTGTCTTGCAATAACTTTTGACAATACACTTTCTGCGGTAAATGTATTACAATAAAGTAACTATAAAAAAGTAGATGGAGTTAAAATGAAGAAGATATTTCAGCGCCTTATAATTTCTGCTCTTTGTTTATGTGCAGTTTCCTGCGCAACCTTACAGCAGGATGTTTATACTTATACCGAAGACAACAACTATATTTATAGTTCAATTGAAGTATATGAGTTTCAATTTATAAAGCTTGATGCGGAATACTGTCTTTCACCTGAAGCACCAATACTGGCTATTAACAATCTGCTGAAAGAAATTACTTCTTACATAAATTCTACAAAAGTTACAGAACCATTCCTTATTGCCCGCCTGCGTGCTTTTGAAGGTCTTTTATATAAAATGATTGGCAAAAACCGTGAAGCTCAGAACAGCCTGCAGGAAGCCTATTCACTCCAGAAGGGCGACAGCTATGTTCAGCTACTTTCAAGCCGGCTTGTGAAAAATAAAGAAGAGGCTTTACTTCAGATTGAAAAAATACTTACGTTTGATTCAAAGAATGCTGTTCTCCAACTGGAAAAAGGCAAGCTCTTTTATCAGCTGAAAAGATATGAGCAGGCTGTAGCAGCTTTTGATAATGCATTTATTCTTTTTGATGCCGAAGGTCTTTCTGATTACCGTGAAGTTTATACTCCGCTTAAGAATTCTGCCTGGGAATTGAATCAAACTTCCGGTCTTTCTGATTCAAAACTGCTTGATGGAATTGAACTTCCAGATCCACTCACCCGCCGTTTCTGTGCCCGCTTTATCTGGAATGCCTGGGTTCGCAAAAATGGAAACCTCAAAATGCTGACCCGTTATTCAGAAAAATATAAGAATTCAGGCCGTACAAAAAGTCCTGTAGCTGATGTTCCTGTTGAAGATGAAGATTTTGATGCCATACTAGGCGTTGTTGAAAAGGAATTTATGGAACTACCAGATGGCAGATATTTTTATCCTGATGAAGAAGTAACAAAATTACAGTTCCTTACCTGGCTAAAAAATGCAGAAAAATGAAATTTATTGTGATTTTTTCACAAAAATTCAAAGTTAAACGTTTAATTTGAGCTAAATTTTCTTTGAAAAATTTGACATTCTAATATCAATCTGCTATATTAAAGTCAGCTTGTAAATAAGCTGATAAACTCTCTCCGATGTCCAGCAACGCTGGACGGCAAGGTTCCCTTCTAGTGTTACTGTCTGGGAACCTTGTTTTTTTTAACAAGATTCCGAAACAAGTTCGGAATGACAATGCACCTTACACTTCGCGGCTCTTATGGCACGCAAAATACAAAATCTGTTTTTCTTTTGACATATCTTTTACAAGACTGAGCGCACGAGGAATCTTATCATCATCAAGATTTACAAACGGGTCGTCCAGAATTACAGGCGGCACCTCATCTGTAAAGAGGGCATCAATAAGTGCCATTCTTGAACAGAAGTTTACAATGTCTTTATAACCTGCACTCAAAAAATCGCTTTCATGGAGCATGCCTGCTTCATCAACTGAAACTTTTAGGTCTGTATCAATTACAAGATTTACGTTTCCACCAAGCATTTTTACATATTTTGCAAAGCCTTCTTTCATCGGGTCGCTGTAATTTGCATCCAGTCGTTCTTTTGCCTGAGAAAGCAATTCAAGAGTTTTAGTCAGTATTTTGTGTTCGGCAGTTTTTTCTTCCTTTTCCTGAGCGAGAGCTTCTATTTCAGTTTCAATATCTTCTTTACGTTCAGTGTCGGCAAGATTGTCCGAAATGATTTTTCTGTAGCTTGCAATTTCAGTATTTTTTTCTGTGATTTTATCTGCAACTTCAGAAAGCTCACTGCGGAGATCATCAGCTGATTTTTCCGGCTTTACGAGAGAAGCAAAGGACTCTATGTCATTCTGAGGATCTTCTTCAAATTCTTTTAGTTTCTGCAGAGCTGTCTGAATATTGTCTGAGGCATTTTTTATGTCGTTGATTTTATCGTGAAGCTCCTGAACCTGCTCTGCAAAAGAAAGCGCCTTTTGTGTTTTGTACTGAGAAAGTATCTTTTCGAGTTTTTCTTTTGCTTCTTTCTGAAGGTCTGAATTTTTTGAATCAGAATTGATTTTATTCTCAAGTTCAGAAAGTCTTTTCAACTTTTCATTAAGAGTCTGGATTTCTGATGTCACTGATGAAATGTCTTCTGTTTTACAGAAACGCTTAACAAAGGCTTTAAGAGACTGTTCATAATCTGCCGAAGTTTTAGATTGAGAGTTGAGCCAGGCTTCAAAATCTCTTTGCTTTCTTTCAAGATTTACATACCAGTTATAATCACTGCTAAGTCTATTTAATGAAACCAGATCTGAACCACTTTCAATTCCAAACTGAGAAGCAAAAGCTGTACTTTGATTCGAAATATCTAAACACATTTTTTCTATATAAGAAATCTCATCCTGCAGTTTTTTGATTTCTGTTAGCAGAGCAGAACAATCTGGAGCCGGAACTTTGGAAAACAATCCGAGCAAGGCAAAAAGAATAAATGCGCCCAAAGGCCCTGCTGCTACAATCACATTTTTCAGAATCAAAAAGAGAGCCACTGCCGAAACCAGACAAACTGCGGCAATAGAGAAGAAAATAATTCTTTTTGTATTTTTCTGTTTTGTCTGCTGCTGAACCTGAAGTTCTAGTTGCTTTGTGTGGAGCTTTTCTGAAACCTTTCCTTCTTCCATTTTAAGGCTTTGAATATGTGAGAAAGACCCCATGCACTCTTCTATTTTTTCGCTGGAAATATCTTTGCCTTCGAATTTCTGTTTAAGAGTTTGAAAGTTCTGCTGTTCATTTTCAGTAAGTTTTTTCTCACTTTCCTGGCGGCGGAAGTTTTTATATTCATCATCAGTTTTGATGCAGGATTCAATCTGTTCTTTAGATGGAATGTCCCCGCCAAAATATTCCTGCAGAGCATTGTACTGATCTTTTTCGGCCTGAGTTGCAGAATTGTTTTTGAGGTTAGACTGGACTGTTGTGTATTCGCTGGAAATTGAATCAATGGTTTTGATGATATCTGAATCCGGCAGCTGTCCATTGAAAAAATCCAAAAGAGAATCGCGGGCTGCTTCTGCTGATTTTACATCTTCCTTGAGCTGTTCATAACGAAGCTTGCTTTCGTATTTTGCGCTTACAGAAAGCTGTTCGCCAAGGAAATCCTGTTTTTCTTTGAGACTGGAAATTTCCGCATCCACTTTAGAAATCTTTTTTTCGTATTCCTCATTCTGAAAAAGCTTTGCATCAATTTCTGTAAGCCTTGTACGGTCAAAATCAATTTTATTTTGAAGGTCAGAAATCTCACCGCCATTACCGCGCTTTGCTTTAAGGGAAGTTGCCTTTGCATCCAGAGCTTTGCTTGCTTCATCAAAACTTGTAACGTCAGCGGCTTCTACAAGATTATTGAGCTTGGCAGAAATATCAGGAGAGCCGGCAGGAGACTCATCAAGAGTAACGTGAACACTGCGCTCGTAAGTATCGCGGTTTACACCAAAGAGGAAAACACCAAGATTATTTTCAGGATTTTCAATTACCTTGTTGGTTTTTAAATCACGGATTTCTACAGTGTCTTCATTTTTTTTGAGACTGAAGGTACGACTAACACAATATTCTTTTTCTTTAAAAGAAAAAGTAAGACTGCCGCCGTATACCCCGCCCTGCCACGGTGCATATTTTTTCAGTTCATTTTCTTCGAGATTCTTTTTAGTTGTATGTTCCATTCCATAAAACATAGCTTTTATGAAAACCGAGAGAGTTGTTTTACCCCAGCCGTTTTCCTGCATAAAAGAATTTACACCGTCTGTAAAATCAATATCATAATCGTGAAGTTTACCAAAATTAATTACGTGTGCTTTAATAAGTTTCATTAGTTGAGTCTCCCTGCCAGAGCTTTAATTCCGGTCATAATGATTTTTGATTTTTCTTCGTCGGATAAGTTTGAAGTTTCTTTTACCAGACGAATAAACTCGCCCTTGAGCGAAACATCATTTTCATATTTTTGATAATCAATTTTAGTTTCGGTTTTGTCTTTTACACGAATATAGTAAAAATTAAAATCAGATTTTAAGGCTGCTTCATAAGATTCAGTTTCAATTTCTGTATCTTCGGAAATCTCACCTGTGAGGTCTACCTGAACAATATCTTTTGAAGGAAGTTTACTGATGGCTGATGAAATTGATTTCATGATTTCTGAATAATCCACAGTGCCAGTCAATGACACTTCAACTTCGTGAATGCTGCGCTGAGCAAGAGGAATGAATTTTACTTCCACTGCCCCCGAAGCGCCGCCCGCCTCATCAACATCAAGAAGAACAAAACCTTTTTCACCGCACTCATCAAAACCACGCCCTTCAAGACAGCCTGAATAACACCACTGGCCGCGGCTATCAAGCTTTGAAAGCTTGTAATCGTGAATGTGACCAAGCGCAATATAGTCGATATTCTTGTTAGTGAGATGAGGAAGAGAAATAACGGGAGCACCATCTTTGGATTTATAATCTGCAATCTGCCCGTGAAGAACTACGATATTTTTTTTCGTAGAATCCAGAGCGAGCTCACTGTAGGTGCTCAAAGGAATCTTACTGCCAAACTCGCGGCCATAAATATTTACATTGCCATAGGAATAACAGGTCCAGCTGTCTTTTGAAAAACGCTTAAGATTTGGAAGATTATCATCATAAGCAAATTCAACGTCCTCATCATGATTTCCACGAAGGTAGAGAAAATCAATATCTGGATTCTGCGAAATGATATATGAAAAACGCTTTTTAATTGTTTTTTGCTGCGAGGCCTTAGTATCAAAAAGGTCACCCGCAATAATAATCGCCTTTACCTCGTTGTCACGCGCAAAACGCACCATGTTTGCAAATGTATCAACAATCTCTTTACGACGCTCGTCGGCCTGCTCCTTGGAAAAATGAGTTCCAAACTTGGAATCAGCATGAATATCTGCACAGTGAATGATTTTCATTTTTTTATTCCTCTGATTTTATTATAACACAAGAGAGTGTCATTTAACGACACTGGGATTTGAATTTAAAGATTTTTTCTCTTTTTTTTACCGGATTACTTCATAAAATCGTAAAAGTCACTCCATATTATATATAGAGAATTTTCTAAATAATAAGAGGGAAAAAAAGATGTCTAAAAGAATTGAAGATCTGACTTTTATTGATGATGGAATGTTTCAGGCCGTGATGCATGAACCTGGAATCAGTGAAAAAGTGATTGAAAATCTTTTGCATATAAAGGTTGAAAAGATTATCTATCCTGAACTTGAAAAACCTATAAAACCTTTCTATTCAACAAAAGGCGTAAGACTTGATGTTTATCTCAAAGATGAAGATAAAATCATTTATGTAGAACTGCAAACTTATAAACAAGATGCAATCGGTAAACGTACACGTTATTATCAGAGCATGATAGACATTGACAGTCTTATGAAAGGCCAAGACTATTCTGAACTTCTGGATAGTTATGTTGTATTTATCTGTAATTATGACCCATTTGAAAAAGAAAAAGATGTTGGCTTTGG
>CAMNIU010000145.1 GCA_946540605.1 uncultured Treponema sp. | reverse complement strand
CAGCGTGAGCACGGTTTTGATGCCATTGCGGATAGAATTTACCGCTTTCCACAGGTTAAATCGCTTTACCTTATGAGCGGCGGTTATGACCTTAAGGTTTTGATTGAAGGGGACAACCTTAAAGATGTTGCCCTTTTTGTAAGCGAGAAGCTTTCTACTCTCGAAGGTGTTCGCTCAACTAAGACAAACTTTGTTTTGAAGACTTATAAAGAAAACGACATTGTTTATGTTGAGGATGAGAGAGACCGCCGCGAGGGTGTACAGGCTTAAGCAGTAAGCGTCACAGCGCGCGTGACAAGAATGTCATTGCGAGCGCAGCGAAGCAATCCATGACTTGAGGATTGCCACGTCGCTCCGCTCCTCGCAATGACGGACTTTATTATGGAGTTTTAATTTGAATACACGAGAAGATAAATTCAGCTCAAAGATGATGGAAATTCCTCCATCTGGAATCCGTAAGTTTTTTGAGCTTTGCATTGGACATGATGATATTATTTCACTGGGTGTCGGTGAGCCTGACTTTCCGACTCCATGGATTATGAGGGAAGAGGCTTTTTACCATCTGGAAAAAGGCCACACTTCTTATACTTCAAACTGGGGCTTGATTGAGCTTCGCGAGGAAATTGCTAAGTACCTTGAACGCTATAAGCTTTACTACGATCCTAAAACTGAGATTCTGCCGACTATAGGGGCGAGCGAGGGTCTGGACCTTGTGCTCCGTTCAATTTTGAATCCGGGCGATGAGATTATTGTCTGCGAGCCTTGTTATGTTTCTTACCAGCCTCTGGCTACTCTCTGTAATGCTAAGGTTGTTCATCTGGATACAAGTGTGAACGGCTTTTATCCTACTGCAGAACAGATTGAAGCTGCCTGCACTGAAAAGACTAAGGCTGTAATGTTCTGTTCACCAAGTAACCCTACCGGCCGCATTATTCCGGCTGAAGAGCTTGCAAAAATTGCCGAGGTTGTAAAGAAGCATCAGATCTGGTGTTTGAGCGATGAGATTTACTGTGAGCTTATTTATGATGGACACAAGCATGTATCAATCGGCGAGTTCCCGGGCATGAAAGACTACGCAATCATTTTCAACGGTTTTTCTAAGGCCTTTGCCATGACTGGCTGGCGTATCGGTTATATTGCAGCTCCTCACGACCTGCTTGTACAGTGCTGTAAGCTTCACGCTTACTCTTCTATTTGTCCGCCGATTTTCAGTCAGTATGCAGCTGCGGAAGGTTTGCGTCACGGCTGGGATGAGGTTGAAAAAATGCGCGTAAGCTATCAGCAGCGCCGCAACATCATGCATAAAGCCTTTATTGATATGGGGCTTCCTTGTGTTGAGCCGGAAGGAGCTTTTTATATGTTCCCGGATATCCGCCCGACAGGAATGACTTCCGAAGAATTTGCGACAGAGGCTATTTCAAAGTATAATGTAGCTGTAGTACCAGGAACCTGTTTTGGCGACGGTGGTGAAGGTTTTATCCGCTGCTGTTACGCTACTGATATCAATAAAATTAAGATTGCTATGGAACGTCTTGCTTTGCTTGTAAAGGAAAAAATTGGCAAATAAACATAAAGGAAAGAGTGAATGATTATTTCAATCTTAATCGCTGTTATAGTTGCACTTCTTCTTGTTTCGCTTATTGTTGGTTTAAGAAATATTAAGCGGAGAGAAGACAAAAAAGATGTTACTCAGAAAATTCAGAAGAAAGGTAAATCTGCTGTCTTGAAAGAAGCTGAACGAAAGCTTGCTCATGACCCGCATAATGTTCAAGCTCTGGAAATGGTTGGTAACATTTATTACGACGAAAAGGATTGGGAGAAAGTATGGAATATCTATAAAACTTTGTATGATATTTCTGCTGCGCATCCTGAAGTTGATATTGCAAAATGTGCGCTCAAAATGGGTATTGCAGCTTACAATATGGACAAAAATGAGGATGCAATCAGTTCACTTTTGCTTTCTGTAAAAAAAGTGCCTGATAATTTTGACTGCAATATGTATCTTGGCCGTGCTCTTATGAAGGCTAACACTTTTGATAAGGCAATCTACTGTTTCAAGAAGGCTAAGGTTTTGCAGCCTGAAAACAATGAAGTAAACGGGCTTCTTGGTCAGGCTCTTTTTAAGTCTCAGAAATACCGCGACTGTCTTCCATTTTTGAAGCGTGTGCTGGATGAGAATCCTGGTAATAAGGAAATCCTTTTTGATATGGCTATTGCCATGACTGAGTGTGGCATGGGTGATAAAGCGCTTAAAGTATTCATGCATCTGCGTCCAGATCCAAATTTTGGTGCACAGTCTTGTCTTGAAGCTGGAAAGATGCATGAGCGTGTAAAAGATTATACGAGTGCTGTAAAGGATTATGAAATTGCCTTAAGGCTGCCGGTGATTCCAGAACAGATTATGCTGCAGATTAAGTATCGCCTTGCAAATACCTGCATTGCAATGAATGATATTTCCAAGGGACTTATATATCTGCGTCAGATTCAGGCTGCTAAGCCTCAGTATAAGGATGTTGATGCTCTTGTTGCCCGTTATTCTGAACTTAATCAGAATAAGAACCTGCAGACATATCTTCTTTCGGGAACCAGCGATTTTGTTGCGCTATGCCGTAAGTTTATTTCTACCTATTACAAAGATTCGTTTGTAAAGGTAGAAGATGTTCAGGTTGCTTCTGAAAGTGTCGAGATTGTCTGCGAGGTAGAAACTCCAAAGTGGGAAGCCAAGCAGATGTTCCGTTTTTACAGAACTCAGAATGTTATTGGTGATATCAACATCCGCGAGTTTCATGGTAAGCTGCGTGATACTAAGTGTGATAATGGTGTATGTATTACTATGGGAAACTTTTCGGAAAGTGCCCATAAGTTTATAGACGGCCGTCCAATTGATTTGATTGAAAAAGATGATCTGGTAAAGATCCTCAAACGAATCAATATGTTTAGTTAACCGTCATCCCGAACTTGTTTCGGGATCCAAATTATAAAGATGCTGAAACAAGTTCAGCATGACATTTTTTATTATGAATATCTGTTTATTTTCACAAGATGAAATCTCAAAGCCTCTGCCATTACGCGATGAACGTGCTCAGCACATTATCAAGGTGCTGCATAAAAAAGCTGGAGACACTTTTGCTGCTGGTATTATCGGCGGGCAGAGTGGGGTAGCTACAATTGTTGAGATTTCAACCTCTGGCGACACGGCCGGTATAAGCTTTGACTTCGCTCCAGCTGGCGATGGTAAACCTCTTGTTCCGTTTGAAATGATTATTGGTTTTCCACGCCCTATTCAGCTTAAGCGCCTTTTGCGGGATATCGCTGCTTTGGGAGTTTGCCGCGTTCATTTAACGGGAACTGACCTCGGCGAAAAATCTTATATGCAGTCGAATCTTGTGGAGCGCGGCACGGCGTATCAGATGCTTCTGGATGGAACAGTGCAGGCTGGTAGTACTCATGTACCGGAATTGTGTCTGTATAAAACTCTTGATGAATGTTTAAGTTCAATTGAGGGGAGTGCAGAAGAAGAATATCTTAAGCTTGCTTTGGATAACGTGAATCCTTCTGAGCGGCTTGCAGATGCTTTAAAGCCTTCCGCTCGTGTGGTTGCAGCTATTGGTAGTGAACGCGGTTGGACAGAAAGAGAACGTCAGCTTCTTGAATCAAAGGGGTATATCCGCTGTGGAATGGGCGAACGCATTATGCGTACAGAAACTGCTGCTACCGTGGCGGGTGCGATAATACTTTCCGGGTTAAAAATAATATAGATTGCCACGTCGCCCTAGCGGGCTCCTCGCAATGACGATATGTCGATTTGTCATTGCGAGCGTAGCGAAGCAATCTATTTTTCCGGTTCAATTTCATTGATTTTCGAAAGAATATTTTCCATTGAATTAATCAACTCAGAAACTATCTTAAAATTTTCGCTAAGGTTCAACTGATAGAATATTTGGGTTCCAATTTTCTTTGGTTTAATTAAACCTGAATCCTTAAGAACTTTTAAGTGATGCGAAATTGCAGGGCGAGAAAGCTTTGATTTTGCAGAGAGGTTTGAAACATTTATTCCCTCGCGGCCAGCTTCGGCAATATCCATAATTAATTGCTGACGATATTCATCGCTCATTGCAATGAAAAATGGAACACATGAGTTAAATGTCTTCAGTGTTTTTTTTATTTCACTCTTATCAACAACCATATTATAAGAATAAAATGAAAAATCTTAGTTGTCAATATAATTAAATGATTAAAAAATTAAACATTTAATCAAAAAAAATATTGACTTTAAAACAATCTGTTATTATATTCTTGGTTATAATGTTTAAGCGTTTAAGAAATTAAACAAATGAACAGTAGCAAACTGTCCTGCTGATACAGTTATTGCAGAACAGGTACAAGGAGATTTTATATGAAAGCAGCTAGGGCTTTTTTCAAACGTCCGTGGATAATCATTGCAATTTGCGTGATTCTCACTGGCGTTTTCGGATTTTTTATTACAGGACTTGGAATTGATAATTCAATCCGTCAATTCCTGCCACAAAAAGATGCTTCTTATACTCGACTGACTCAAACTGAAGATGAATTTGGAAGCATGATTGTTATTGGCGTAAGCCTTGAATCAAAAAAAGGTACTATTCTCACACCGGAAAACATTGAAGTTGTAAGAAAAATTACAGACCGTTGTCTGGACCTCAATGAAGTTGAAGGTGTAGATTCACTTACTCATATTGATTATGTATGTGAATCTGATGGCTCGATTTCTGCAAACCAGCTTATCCCGGATTCTTACACTGGTTCCGAAGCGGATATTGAACAGCTGCAGGCTCGACTTGCTGAATGGAGTGACATGTATAACCGTGTTATTGTAAACGACGATAATACTGCTACTCAGATGCAGATTACAATTCATTCAATGACACCGGAAGAAAAGGCCACTTCAAAAATTACAGATGCTGAACGTCAGCAGAAGATTCTTGAACAGGTTCGTCAGGTAGTTGTAGAGGAGTGCGAGGGACAGCCATTGGTTTATAAGATTTATGGTGATCCTGTAGTTGCAGAAAGTGCACGAAGCTTTATGATTTCTGACCTGGCTGCCTTGATTCCACTTGTAATTGTTGTAGTTCTTCTTTCATTGTTCTTCAGCTTTAAGACTGTGGATGGAACCTTACTTCCTTTGATTACAGTTGTTATGTCCGCAGCCTGGACAATGGGGCTTATGGCATTACTTGGAATTACCTTTACACTGGTTTCCAGTGTTATTCCTGTTGCTTTGATTGCCGTTGGTTCTGCTTATGGTATTCATGTTCTTACACATTATTATGTTGCACTTGATGGGGTAGAAGGAGAGCTTACCCGTGAAAAATATGTTGAAGCAATTTTTGCAGGACTTAAAGAAGTAATGAAGGCTGTCCTCCTTGCCGGAATTACTACAATAGTAGGTTTTATTTCACTTGTTTCAAGTCCAATTGAACCACTTCACAGTTTTGCAATTTTTACTGCAATTGGCGTTGGAATTGCTCTCCTTCTTTCTATCACTTTTATTCCAGCTTTGCTTTTGACTAAGGATTTTAAAAAGGTTCAGGCTGGCCGCGAAAAGATGAAGCACATTACTGAAAAAGTTGAGCGTCGTCTTGAACGTGCCCGTCAGCTTGCTGGTGGAAAGGAGATGAAAGATGCAAGTGGTAATACACTTTATAACATCTATCACTTCTTCTGTGGCAGCCGTGTTCGTCTTGTTCTTTTTACTCTGGTTATTCTGGGCATCTCTTATGCCGGCCTTCGCATGCTTAAGATTGATACAGCAATCGTAAATTACTTCCCGGAGAATTGTGAACTTCGTCAGGATATAAAATCTATTGATAAAAACTTTGCCGGAACTAACAGCCTTTACTTTACAATTTCCGGTCAGGAAAAGGGCGACCTTACAAAGCCTGAGATTTTGAAGGCTGTTGATGATATGCAGACTTACCTTGCAGAAAATTATGATGGAATTGGTAAGATTGTTTCTTTCACAACTTTCATAAAACGAATAAATCAGGTATGGCATGTGCCAAGTACTGAGAATGCGGATGTCGCAGGTACTGACGCAGCTGCCGGTGATGACTCTATGCTTTTGCCACAGACTGCCAACACTGATGGTTTTGATGATTTTGACAGTTTTGATGATTTCGGCGATTTTGGTGACTTTGGAGATGACTTTGCTGCTGATGATGGATTCGATGATTTTGGAGATTTCGGTTCTGCAGAAGAAACAGCATCAACTTCAGCCGTTGCAGATACAGACTGGGTTGATCCTAACATTGAATACGCTCAGAAACTTTCTCAGCCTATGACAACAGAAGAAGTT
Organism: uncultured Treponema sp.; assembly: GCA_946540605.1. GTDB lineage: Bacteria > Spirochaetota > Spirochaetia > Treponematales > Treponemataceae > Treponema_D. The sequence continues at coordinate 28,257 of CAMNIU010000145.1, read as the reverse complement.
CTTGCAATGCTCAACCGCGCTTATGTTGCCGCCGGAGCAAAAAATGCTACACCGGAAAAAATGCTTACCGAACTTGAAAAAGAGTGCAATTACAATGGAATGGCTTACTACGAGATTCCATACGATCCTGCAAAGTATCCTGTTCCTACCCGCGAAGAACTTGCAGGTGTTGTAAACGGTTATCTTACCTTGCTCAGCGGCTCACTCGACCGCTTTGTTGATGATGATATGAGCCCTCGTGTAATGCGTGTTACCTGTCAGCTTCGCAATCACTCAACTGAAGAAACAGGAGACATCATCGCCGCTGCAAAGAACTTTGCTGCAGAGCACTTCCCTGAAGGCTACACAATCGAAGCAACAGGTGCCGGCGAAATGGAATACACAATGACAAAGATGATTGTATCAAGCCAGGTTCAGAGCCTTTTGATTTCACTCATCTCTGTATTCATCATCATCACAATTGCCTTTAGTTCTGCCTGGGCCGGACTTGTTGGTGCGGTTCCTCTTGCCCTTGCAATTCTTTTGAACTACATGGTAATGGGCTTTGCCGGAATCAATCTTGATCTTGTAACAAGCATCATAGCATCTGTTGCAGTAGGTGTCGGCATAGACTACACAATCCACTTCCTTACAACCTACAAGGAAGAGCGTGCAAAAACAGACAACCTGGAAATTGTTACCCGCGAGACCTTCCGCAAGAGTGGCCACGGAATTGTAACAAACGCACTGGCAGTAGGACTTGGCTTCCTCGTTCTCTGCTTCTCTAAGTTCGTCGTACTCCGTTACATCGGTGTACTGGTTGCAATCGTAATGTTCACATCAAGCTACCTCGCAATGACAATCATTCCTGGAATTTTGAATGTGTTCGAACCAAAATTCATTTCTAAAAAAGCAAAATAAAATTCCTCACAGAGGACACGGAGTACACAGAGAAATTATATAGTTTTTCCTCTGTGCTCTCTGTGAGCTCTGTGAGAAACAAAATATACAAGGAGAATCAATTATGAAGAAATTAACTAAAACATTCGCAGTTTTGACTGCACTTACAATTTTCGCTGGATCAGCTTTCGCCGATGCAAAGGGAACTGAAATTATGACAACTGTAGCAGACTTCAAAAAACCTGCATTTTCCCGCAGCCAGGTAATTATGAGCCTGCAGGACAAGAGTGGTTCAAAAGAAGACCGCCAGATTATTGAGTACGGAAAAGAAGCCGACGGTAAGACTTACGTTGTAATGGACTTTAAGGGACCTGCTAACGTAAAGGATACCCGCTTCCTTCAGATTACAAATGACAATGGGCCGGATGACAAGTTCATCTATCTGCCATCTTTGAAATCAGTTCGCCGTGTAAACTCTAGCGAAGGTTCAAAATCTTTCATGGGTTCAGATGCAACTTATGATGATCTTTCAACCCGCAACGTTTCAGAGGACGACCACCAGTACCTTCGCGAGGAATCAATTACCGTAGAGAGTGGCAAGTCTTACGACTGCTATGTAATCAAAGAAGTTCCTCTCGACAAAAAAGGCACTCAGTACAACTACCGCATGGTTTGGGTTGATAAAGAGACAATGTATCCTATTCACACAGAGATGTACGACAAGAACGACAAGCTTGTAAAGGTTCTCGAAGTTTTGAACATTCAGAAAATTGACGGTTACGACATGCCAATGGAAAACAAACTCAAGAACGTTCAGACAGGCCATAGCACAACTCTTAAGATTCTTAAGGTTGAGGTTGATAAGCCTCTTCCAGACAGAGTATTCACACAGAACTTTTTGACTACAGGAAAATAATGTAGATTGCCACGTCGCTACGCTCCTCGCAATGACAAAAAAACGTCATTGCGAGCACGTAGTGCGAAGCAATCCAACAGTACGTCATTCCGAACTTGTTTCGGAATCTATTTAATAGAGATGCTGAAACAAGTTCAGCATGACAAAAATTCGAGGTTAATATGAAACTTAATAAATACATTCTTATGACATCGGCTCTTTTGATGGGAGCTGCTGCTTATGCCGATGACTTCGACAGCTTTGGAGATTTCGGTGATTTTGGTGGAGAGTCTTCATCTGGTGCTGTTTCTGCACTCGAAGTAAACGGAAGTGTGGATACAGAAATCCGCGCTTATGTAGATGTTGATGAGGCTAAGGCTGATAAAGTAGAAATCGAAGCAACTCCATCTGCTGCTCTCGACTTAAAATACAGTGGAACAAAATCTGATGTAGAACTCAATTTCAAGATTGATGAAGACACAATTAAAAATCATCCGGCCGATGTAATTGATGAAGCAGTGCTTCGTGGTTATTTTGGAAACTTGACTCTTGAAGCTGGAAAAATGAAAGTTGTCTGGGGCAAGGGAGATAAACTTCACGTTCTCGACAATTTCAATGCAGACGATTATTCAGATTTTATCATTCCAGATTATCTGGACCGTCGCATAAGCACTCCAATGATTCGTGCTGTATATAGTCTTCCATTTGCTAACATGAATATTGAAGGCGTTTATACACCGCTTTTGCCAGTTGACCGTTTTGCAACAGATGGCCGCTGGACTCCTGCGCAGGTTGCAGCTTTGACTGGGGCTGCGACAACTTCTGCTGAAATGTATGTAAAGAAACTTGTTACAGATTGTGAAACTGCAAGAACAGGGCTTGCTGCAGCTACAACTATAGAAAAGAGTTCTCAGTTGCAGGCTGCTGCTGCATCAGCTGCGGCTACTGAATATGGTAATAAGATAACTGAATATACAAATGCGATTGCACAGCTAAAAGCAGGAATTATTGCTGCAAAAAAAGCCGGTCAGGACACAAGTGCGCTTGAGGCTCAGATTCAGCAGGCAACAATGGCCATCGTTCACTGTACTGCAGAAAAAACTGCTCAGGAAAAAGCTGCGGCTGAATATACTGCAGCAGCCAAAAATGCAGCTGCACAGGCGGCTGATTATCAGAACAAACTTACTGCGGCTGATACAGCATATACGCTGGCATTAAACAATGTTACATCAGTTTCAGATAATATCTACCCGGACCTCTGGACTCTTAAATACAGTCAGTTTGGTAGCCGCGCTACCTGGACACTTGGTCAGGTTGATATGGGCTTGAGTTATTACTATGGCTGGTACAAGCAGCCATCTTTCAATGCAAGCAAATTGAACAACTTCCTTGAGACATATCTTGCTAATGGTGAAGTTTCTGAATCTGACAAGTTCCTTGCATACGACAGAAAGCAGACCTTTGGGCTTGAGATGTCTTCAATCATCTGGCACTTCAATGTACGCGGTGAGTTTGCTTATAATCTTACAGATGATACAGACGGAAGCAATCCTTGGGTACACAATAATTCCATCGCATGGCTTGGCGGTTTTGATATTGACCTTCCGTTCTGGAATGCAAACCTGAACGTTCAGGAAACCGGTACTTTTGTTCTGCATGGTGATGAATGCGATAAAAATACAATGGATGTAGATTACAACAAAAAAGGTTATTCAAATAACAAAGTTGTTGCTAATGTAACTACATCATTCTTAAATGACAAAATTGCTCCGGAAGTAACTGTAATGTACGGAATTGAACGCGGCGACCTCGTCGTTCTGCCAAAGCTTGCATTTAAGCCGGATCAGAACCTTACACTTACAGCTAGCGGAATGTACATTCACTGTGCAGACGAAGACAGCGAATTCTACGCATGGCACAAGAACAGTTTCGTAAGTCTTGGTGCAAGCTATCAGTTCTAAATGGATTGCCACGTCGCTGCGCTCCTCGCAATGACGTCATTGCGAGCGTAGCGAAGCAATCCATATAAAAACCTCTTCCCCAATACTTCAAATACGGTTAAAATGGAGAAGAGGTTTTTGAATTGAATAACGAAAGAATTAAAGAAATCCTGCTGGACATAGCTCCAAGCGAAATAGACTTTACAGTAATCCAGACAGGTAAAGAAAGCAAGCGTGTAAACGGATTTTATCAGCCGGATACACATGAAATCTATCTTCATAATCTGAATTTTAAATCTGATAACATGCTGATTTATACAGCAGTTCACGAATATACCCATCATCTTTGTACTATAGAAAAGCAGGAAAATGACCCTAGTTACGGAAAAGCCTGCAAGGTTCACACTCAGGAGTTTTGGGCTAAGTTTGGCGAGCTTTTGAAAATTGCCGAGGAAAAAGGTTATTACTCAATTGGATGGGAAAATAACGAGGAGCTTAAGGCTCTCACTCTGGATATCAAAGAGAACTATCTTGCTAAAAACGGACAGCTTATGCAGGAGTTCGGCAAAAAACTTGCACGTGCTTTTGACCTTTGTAAAGAAGCTGATATCCGCTATGAAGATTATATTGACCGTGTACTTTGCATGCCTCGCAATGCCGCAAAAGATATCCGCAAGGTAGGTGCTGTAGAAGTAAATCCGGCAATTGGTTTTGAAAATATGAAAGTAGTTGCCAGTGTAAAAAAGAAGGATGACCGTGCTCAAGTAGAACAGGAATTCCTTGCTGGTGGAAAGAGTCCTTCTTCTGTACGCGAGATGATGAAGCAGAAATCTGCTCAGGCAGCAGGTACGGATCCTAAAACAAAACTTGAAAAAGAAAAGTCTCGACTTGAAAAAACAATTGCTCAGCTTACACAACGTCTTGAATACGTGGAGGAAAGTCTTGCAAATATGTAAATCAAAAAAGACTGTTCTTGCATCAATTGTTTTGATGTGGAGCAGCTTTAATGCTTTTGTTTTTGCACAGTCTCTTGATATGCCTGACATGCCGGAAATGCCGTCTATGCCAACTGTCGGCGGAGATTTTTATACACCGAGTTTTCCAACAAGACTGAATAATAAAAATAACAAGACAGCAACTACAGAGCCGGGGAAAGAAAAGACAGAAACTATACTCACAGAATCAATTACCCCGGAAAGTGTACTTGCTTCAAATCTGACAAAAGGAAATATTCTGACGGCATATGACATTTCATCACTTTATGATTCGGGACTTTTCAGTAATCTGTCTTCTCTAGATACAACGTCAAATATGTCGAATTATAATACAACTTCTTCGACAAACGTTCTTTTGCAGCAGGTTTTGAATGGGCTTAATGATTTGAAAAAACAACAGCAGAATGCAAGTGCAAAAGAGAAAAATGAATTAAATGCTGTAAAAGCCGATTCTGAAAATTTTAAGAAGCGTGAGCCTTCTATTCTTCGTTTCAAAATCAATGGTTATAATATTGCTGATTCTCTCACAAAAGTTTTCTTCAGCGATACAGAACCGGATGGAAGTTTTTTACTTACCGGTGACAGAAGATATTTTGTAAATCAGCAGGTTCGTACTGAAACTTTTTATATGCTTTTTAAGACGATTGGATCCAATGGTTCTACTTTAACATATCGCGTGCAGCCATCGCTGGTGCAGGACCACAAAAATGAAAACTCCTATGTATATAAACTTTCCGGAGTAAAAAATCTTACAGCGGAAAAAACAGGTAATCTTGTTGTAATTCATTATTCAGGAGATTCTGTAAATGCAGATCTTCTTCTGGATATAGACAGCAAATAAGGGTAAATGAAGTTATGGTAGATATGATAAAGGGGCTCGCAGAGTGTGGAATTCCAGAAGCATACTGCGCTGAACTTGCAGAAAAAATGGAAGTTTATATCAAAGAAATTATTCTTTTTAATTCTGCATATAACCTGACAAATACGAGCGACAGAGATGAACTGGTTGTAAGGCATATTCTCGATTCGCTTGCTGCTTTTGTAGAAATTGAAAATTTATGCGAAGTTATAACTAACGAACGTTCGGAAGTTGCACAAAAGGTTGTAATTGCCGATATTGGTAGCGGTGGCGGTCTTCCAGGTATTCCTCTTGCGGCTGCTTTTTTTGTATGCGCAAAGGACAATAAGAAACTTGAAAATATACGTTTTGAACTTGTTGAGCGCATGGAAAAGCGCTGTTCCTTCCTCGAAAACTGTGCTGCAATACTTGGCTTAAAAAACATAACTGTAGTAAATAGCGAGGCAGAACGGGTTCCGGAAAAAGTCTATGATCTCATAACATTCCGTGCATTCCGTCCTCTTGATAAAAAAATGACAAAAACTCTGCTGAGAATTGTTAAAGATAAAGGATACCTTTGTGCTTACAAAGCAAAGCAGGAGAATATAAAAGAAGAGATGGCTGCAATTTCATCATTAGTTCCAGCTTATGATGTTCAGCCTCTTAAAGTTCCGGGGCTTGAGTATTCGGAACGAAATCTTGTTGTTATAAGGAAGTAAATTATGGAATTTAAATTATCCAGAAAAGATAAAAATAGAACTCCTGCACAGGTAGTAGTACAGGATGTGGTAAAGGTAAAAAAGAATGAACGGGTTCTTATCATTGCTAATCCTGCAACTGCAGAAATTGCACAGGATATATATTCAGCAAGTTGTGAGAGTGGTGCTGTAACAACACTTATTTATCAGCCAGATAAAACCAGTTTTGATAATGCAAATCCTGAAGTATTGGCTGCAATTGCTGCAGAACCGGAGGTTTGTTTTTCTATTTCAAATATAAAACTCGGAAAGGATCCTAAAGCAACTGCGAATCCTTATGTAACAGAAGATGGTCAAAAATATACACATATATTTGATTATCTTATGGATGGTAAAAAAACAATGCGAGGTGCCTGGACTCCTGGAATTACTCCAGATATGATGAACCGCACTGCTGCTATAGATTACAAAGAACTCCAGGAGCGTTGTGTAAAACTTGGAGAACTTTTTAAGAATGCTGTAAGTGTTCATGTAACTGCACCTGGTGGTACAAATCTCATAGTTCCAGTTAATGGTCGTAATCTTCTTTCTGATGATGGAGATTTTTCAAAACCTGGAACTGGTGGAAATATTCCTGCAGGAGAAGTTTTTATAAGTCCAGTGGTTGGAGGAAGCCAGTTAAAATCAGCTGATGGTTCTATTTTGGAACAGCAGTGTGATGGTTGCGAAGGTGTAATTGTTTATGACGGTTCAATGACATTTTCTGATGGAGATTCAATTATAGAAACTCCAATTACCTGTAAGGTGGAAAAGGGTTATGTTACTGACATTACTGGCGGAGCTGAAGCTCGTCGTCTCTTAAAAACAATTATGGAAGCAGAGCTTAGACCATTTGTTCTTGAAAAGGAGGGTAAGCTTCCTCAGGGACAGGCTGCAATTTATAAAAAGAATGCACGTAATATCGGTGAACTTGGAATCGGTTTGAATCCTGCAGCAACAATTACAGGTAATATGCTTGAAGATGAAAAGGCCTTCCATACCTGTCATTTTGCAATCGGTGAAAATTATGATAATGATGCACCTTCATTGATTCATCTTGATGGAGTAGTTAGGGAACCAACAATTGTGCTTACTTACGGAGATGGTACTACACGAACAATCTTACAGGATGGGGCCTTGTTATGAGTAAGAAAAAGGAACGTAGAATAAAGCGCCTGCAGAAGCTTCCTATTTGGCCTGCTGTGCTTGAAATGATTATAACTGAGCTTGTGATTTTTATACTTACAATATTCATCTGCGTTCTTTCAATCTTTGGAATCATTAATACGCTTGTACTTAATATGTCCAAAGATTGTAATACAGTAATTGAATCAGTAAATAAAAACTGGAGCCGGGAAAGCAGAGAACAAATAGAAAGCAGGATTTCCGCTTTTGCAGATTCCTTCAGCGATATAAACGAAATTGTTATAGATGATAAAAATAATTTTGTTTCTTATTTTCCATCTTTAGAATTTTATTTTGATGAAGAAGCTAAACGACAGTTTGAATCAATTGGAATGATACACTTTATAGACAATTCTTATAAGGTGTTGGATTCTGAATTTTTTGGACATCAGGTTGGAATGGAACTGCGAGGGATTTTGTTTAACCCAAGGAATATGTATCGTTCGCTCGATGTAAAACGTCTTCTGACTGACAGAAAATATATTGAATGGTCTAATAAAGAAAGTCTGCAACTGCATACAATTTCAATTTATCGCACTGATATTCCGGGAATAAACCTCTGTTTTAAAAATGTTTATAGAATTAATACTTTTCAGATGAATCTTCTTTTGACTGTATTAATCTTCCTTGTAGTTGTTTTTGTTTTCTCCGGAATTTATGAAATCTCAAAGGTAATAAACCTTGTGCATGAGCGTATGCGGGTAAATAAACTTGTTACAACTGATACGGTCACAGGTGGATATAACAAGGACTATTTTATTCAGAAAGCGAATAAAGAAATTTCACGTTCAAAAAATAATTATGCTGTAGTGCAGCTTCGTTTAGAAAAATACCGTAATTATTGTACTGCATACGGAATTAAGCAGGGTGAAAATCTTCTTGAAGAATTAAATTGTAATATGGTGCAGCTGCTTGGAAAAAAAGAACTTGTGGCACATGTTGAAAAATCTGATTTCGCACTTCTTTTGAATTATCAGAATGAAGATACCCTGAATATTCGGGTAAGAAATATAATGAATATTTTGCGTGAACGTCAGGGTGGGCAGCATCTTACTTTTTCTGCAGGAATATGTCCTGTACGAAGAAAAGCAGAAGATGTTTCTCTTGTTCTTACCTGTGCCGGAATCTCAGTTCCTAAGACCTTAAAAATGCAGGATGAAATTGTCTGGTTTGATGATTCAATGAAGGAAGAGCAGGTATGGGAACGACGTATAGAAGATGATATGGAAAAGGCTCTGGAAAATCATGAGTTTCAGGTTTTTCTGCAGCCAAAATATTCAACAAAGGAAGAAAAACTTTCGGCTGCAGAAGCTCTTGTGCGCTGGATTCATCCTGTATTGGGATTTATCTCTCCGGGAAAGTTTATTCCTCTCTTTGAAAAGAATGGATTTATTTTGCAGCTTGATGATTATATGCTGGAGAGTGTCGCTCATTTGCAGGCAGCCTGGGCTGAGCAAGGAAAAGAACTGGTTCCGATATCTGTAAATGTTTCGCGTGCACATTTTGCTGAGGATAACCTTGCAGAACATATATGTTCGATTGTTGATAAGTTTAAGGTTCCTCATAAATATATCGAACTTGAACTGACAGAAAGTGCCTTCTTCGATGATAAGTCAGTTTTGCTAACTACCGTTCGTAAGTTAAAAGATTTTGGTTTTAAAGTTTCTATGGATGATTTTGGTGCTGGTTATTCTTCGCTTAATTCCTTGAAGGAACTGCCGTTGGATATCATTAAGCTTGATGCAGAATTCTTCCGTAGTGTAGATGATATAAAACGTTCGAACCTGATTGTTGGTGAAACAATTTCGCTTGCCAAGAAACTTGGAATGGAAATTGTAGCAGAAGGAATTGAAACTCGTGAACAGGTTGACTTTCTTGCAAAGCAGGATTGCGATTTGATTCAGGGTTTCTATTTTTCAAAGCCGCTTCCGGTTGCAGAGTTTGAACAAAAAGCATGGAGTTAATTATGAAACGTAATTTTGGTAAATCTTTTATTATTCTTGCTGTGTTAGTTTTAGTAAACTTTAGTGCATGTGCTAAATCAAAAAACGTGACTGCAGATAAAACACCAGAAGCTAAGGTGCAGCCGGTTGTTAATCCAGAAATAGAAAAACTGAATCGCGTTCTTCTTTCAATGAGTCCGCGATGTAAGGAAGCAATTCCAAATGGTGATCCTGAAGAATTTCTGGAGGATTTGAAAAACGTTCTAGCAACCCGCAGTAATTTTTCTTCCGAAGATTTAAGTCCATTTTATCTCATTGATAAAACTCACAAAGTAAGTGCTGATTATGAACCAAAAGGTCTTATTCATCTTGAAAAAAATAATTTATTTGCAATCAATAAAAATAATCTGAGCCTTCGTCCGGAAGCCTTTGAAGCTTTAAAAGTTCTGGCAGCGGCTGCAAAAGCTGATGGTGTAACACTTACTGTTAGTTCAACCTATCGTTCGTATGACTATCAGAAAAATCTTTTTGATTACTGGGTGAGGGTAGACGGACTTGAAGAAGCAGAGCGTGAAAGTGCAAGACCTGGAACAAGCCAGCATCAGCTTGGTATGGCACTGGATTTTGCACCGGTAGATGATGCTTTTGATCAGACTCCTGGCGGAAAATGGGTTTATGCGAACGCTGCAAAATACGGCTGGTCATTAAGTTTTCCAAAAGGATATGAAGATGTAACTGGGTATCGCTGGGAATGCTGGCACTTTCGTTACATTGGTGTAGAAGCCTGTCAATTCCAGAAAAAGTGGTTTTCTGATGTTCAGCAGTTTATGATAGAGTTTATTAATGCCTGGGAAAAGGCAGAGTAAAAAAAAATCCCGAGATACACTCGGGATTTTTGCTTTAGTATTGCTGACCAATCTTTGAGATTCGGCCCATAATTTCTTCGGTGTCTCGCTGCAGGTTTTTGGCTGCATCTTCAACAGCGTGAGTTCCATCCCGCATCTGAGAGATACAGGAAAGAAGCATAGAGTTTCCTTCGTTTTGTTCGGACATGGAATTCTTTACCTGAAGTTCCTGATCTTTTACTTGACCTGCAAGAGAAACTACAGAATCAAATTCTGTCTGAACTGTTCCTGCTTTAGAGTAGGCTGTATCAACCATCTGCTTAATTGACTTAAGAACTTCTCCAATCTGTTTTGCCTGACGGCCAGAATCTTCTGCAAGCTTACGGATTTCATCAGCAACAACACTGAATCCGGCTCCAAAGTCACCTGCATGTGCAGCTTCGATTGCGGCATTCATAGCAAGTAAGTTTGTCTGACTTGAAATCTGTCCGATTACCTTACTCATTTCAACCAGCTGTTTAGATTCTTTTTCGATATCACCAACCAGCGCAGTAACTTCCTGAAGGTTTGTACGGCCAATGCTTGTGGCATCTTCGAGTTCGTTTACAATAACAAAGTTATTGTCAATAATCTTGTTGATTGAAGAAATGTTCTTAAGCATCTGTTCAATAGATGAAGAAGAATCAGAAACATTCTGAATCATTCTGTTTGTAACGTTTGTAAGAGAAGTTACATTTCCGCGAGTCTGTTCAAGCATGGCAACGCTTTCAAGCGTGATTTCACGAGCTTTTTTGTTCAATTCTTCTGCATGGTTTTCATTTGCAGTTTTAAGAACATAATGGTGACAGTTCTGCGGTTTATTTTTACCATTGAAGATTGCTGTCGCCATCTGTTTGCACGATTTATAACCACATGCACCACAGTCATACATATCCTGTGGACTGTGTTTACCCATTTCTGAAAGAATCTCATTAAGTTCATCTGTATTTGGTTGTTTTATAAGTGAATTGTATACACTGCTTCGGTCCAGATATGCACGGTCGTATATTCCCGGTTTCCAGTATGCATTAATTGTGGCATTGAGTTTTTTCAGAGCTTTTTTGCGCTTGAAATCACTAAGGGTGTTCCATTTTTCACAGCGTTCTTTTGAACGTTTTTCAACATAACTTTCAAGTTCATCAAGTGGCATTCCCTGATTAGTTGTACCACCGCCACAGTTACAGCCTTTTTCGCAGTTTAAGCAGTCTATGAGTTTGTAGAAAGGTTCCTGGCCTTTTTGCAAGGATTCATCCAGTTTTTCAAGATATTCAAAAATTTGAGGATGTCCTTCAATCTTACGGGTCATAGAGGTTATTTCAGGAACAAAGCGCGCTGCGGTACGCATAAGTCCACCCGGTATAGAATACAGAGTTCCTCTTTCTGCCATAGGATTGTCGTATTCTGTCTTTGGATATTTTGACAGATTAATATGATTCTCAGCGAAATATGCATCCAGAGATCTCATCGTAACATTAAAATCTCCACGGTCAGTTTCGTCAAATTCACGACGTTTTGCAAAGCAAGGTGAAATTACGGCAATAAGGTGTTTTGCATATTCCGGATGATAATTGCGGATATACTGAACAGTGTGAGCCATTGGACTGTCACCTTTGGCAAGATACTGAATGAGATTTGGCCGATAAGTTTCAATATAAGAAACAAGAGCAGGACAAGGTTGAGAAATCATCAGTTTTGGATTTTCTTTAGTCAGTTGTTCAACATAGGATTTTGTAGTTAATTCGGCACCAAAAGAAACGTCAAATACAGCTTTTACACCAATTGATTTAAGCCATCCGTTTAGTTCAAGGTCTTTTCCTCTAAAGTTAACGGCAACAGCTGGAGCAACAATTGCAACTATAGGAGTGCCTTTCTTTAATTCTGCAAAGAATTGTTTTGTGTCATCTATTCCAGTTCTTGCTCCGTGTGTGCAGGCCTCAATACATGAACCACAACCAATACATAAATCCGGATTAAGAGTAACAAAGTCTCCGGAACCGTCATTACAAAGTTTAACCGGACATACAGCAATGCAGCGATGGCAGTTGCAGCACTTATCTTTGTCAACATTAATTACAGCTCGTAAATGGAGCTCATTAGGGGTTGTCATATTTCTGTTACCTCTCCTTAGTATCGTGAATTTATATTTTAACATGGAATTTAAAATATGGAAAATTTTTTTGTATTTATTGTTTTTCCCTGAATTCTTCTATATACTTTGGCCTTATGAGTAAATTTGATATAAAACTGATTGCCCTTGATCTGGATGATACCCTTTTGAATGATGAACGCCAGATTACAGACGGAACTGTTGATGCTTTGAGAGAATGTGCGCGCCGTGGAATTTATATTGTTTTGTGTTCTGGCCGTGCAGAAGATGCCATACTACCGTTCGTTAGGAGACTAGAGATTGCAGGCATGGAAGCAGGTCGCTTTTTGATCGCAATAAACGGTTGTTCAATTTTTGATTTACATAAACGTCAGCAGATTTTCTGCCGCAAAGTTGAAGCTGATATTTTGATTCGTACAAATGAAATTGCAGAAGCCCGTGGACTTCGCAGTGAAGTTTATACCCCTGATACAATTTATTACCGTGAAGAAACCAAATGGACAAAACTCGATGTTGATTTGTGCGGACTTAAAGGCGCTGCAGTTGAAGATTATGATGAGTTCCTAAAAACTGGTTTTACAAAAATGTTAGTACCTGGTGAGCCTTCAGAACTTTTAGATTTGCAAAAGGAGTTAAGAGCTGAGTTTGGTGAACGTGCCGTAATCTTTACAAGTAAACCTTACTTCCTCGAAATTCTTCCACCAAATTGCGGAAAGGGTGAGGCTGTAAGCTGGCTTGCAACTGAACTTGGCTTTGGTATGGACAAAGTAATGGGCTTTGGCGATAGCATGAATGATGAAAGTTTGATTCGCATGGCAGGGCATGGAGTTGCGATGTGCAACGGACTTGAAGAAATCAAAAAGATTGCAAACCACGTTACAGATTTTGATAACAACCATGATGGGGTAGGCGAGTTTATAAAAAAATACGTGTTGTAAAATATATGGATTGCTTCGTTTCTGAAACTCCTCGCAATGACAGATAATCGTCATTGCGAGCGCAGCGAAGCAATCTATTTGAAGAGTTCCGGGTTAATTCCGAGCTTGTCTATTAACTCCAATCCATTAGTTTTACAGTTTCTATTATTTTCTTTTTTTATAGCTCTTATCAGAATATTCTTTGGAGTGTGTTCCATATCAATAAATTCCAGCATCTGAACCTTGAAGCCCTGAGCTTCCAACCACTCGCCGCGAAGTGCATCAGTTACCAGGGAGCTGAATTTTTCGCGGATGATTCCCCATTTTAGAAGAGGTTCGAATTCTGGTGGAACATCACCTGTTGCGCCTCCTGCCTTTCCCCGCATCTGCAGCTGGGTATTTATCTGATGCTGACAGCAAGGTACGCTTAAAATTGCCCGGGCTCCGTGTTCTACTGCGTATTTTAAGGCAAAGTCTGTTGCAGTATCGCAGGCGTGCAGGGTGATTACTATATCAGGGCTATGGGTGCCGGAATAATCAGCTATATTTCCAGTGTGGAAAATAAGATTCTGAAGACTGAGCTTTTTTACCATGTCATTGCAGTAATTGATTACTTCTTCTTTTAAATCAAGGCCTTCAATTTCGCATTTTATATGACGGATTTCGGTGAGAAAATAATGAACAGCAAAAGTAAGGTAAGATTTGCCACAACCAAAATCAGCTATGCGGATTGGCTCACCGTCAGAGGTTTTATCAGAAAACTCCGGCAGAATATCATCAATGAATTCCAGAAAACGGTTTATCTGACGGAACTTGTCGTAGCGGGAAGAAATCACTTTGCCTTCATCATTCATAATTCCAAGCAAAACAAGGAATGGAACAGGTGTGCCTTCGGGAAGAAGATATTGTTTCTTTTTGGCCTCTGGTAAAATTTTAAGCGGAGCTGTTTTTCCTGTAGTGGTGTTCAGTTTTTTTCTTAGTTCAGTTGTCTTTCCCTTTTTATTTGTAAGCAGTGTGATTTCTTCAGAATCTGTTCGCGTAACAACGTTTTTAAAAGTGATTCCCGAGTTCTGCTTTAAAAAATCATCCAGCTCACTATCCGAAAACTTCTTATGAAAAACCTGGGTCTTTGTAAACATCTCCGCTGCATACGAGGCTCCACCAGCTGAATTCACTGCACGAATTTTAATTTTTGTGTAAGGCTTCCCAAGAGATTCTTCAATATTATTAACAGGTTTTGATAAGGTTACGCTTAAAATCATTCTAATAAAAATGGATTGCTTCGCTGCGCTTGCAATGACGTAGAACTTTGTTCCACTGACAATGACACAGAGTCACGCTCCATCCTCCGGTTATATTAATTAAATAAAATGTATCACATACGTCATATGAAAATCTGTCTGGCGGAGCGGGAAAAAACTGCAGACTGCATTGAGCCGATACGAAAAAGCTAGTTCGGCTATAAAATACAGAGCGAAGCGCCGAGGCTCACCCGCAGTCTGCAGGTTTTTACAGCGGAAGCCAGACAGATTTTCAAGATGTCGTTCTTTATTCAATTTTCGATACATTTTTACTGTATACTATTTTAATAAAAAATGATACATTTAATTATATGGGAAAGTGTATTGTTTTTGTTAATCAGAAAGGAGGTGTAGGTAAAACCACCTCAGCAATCAATATCGGCGCATATATAGCTCTTGCCGGTAAAAAAGTCCTTCTTATTGATTTTGATTCACAGGGAAACATGTCCAGCGGTGTAGGAGTTTCTAAAGACAAGCCTACTGTTTATGAATTGCTTGCTGAACAGGTTGAAGCAACAAAAGCTGTTAAAAAAACTCCTGTAGAAAATCTTGATGCAATCAGTGCTTCTCTTGACCTTTCAGGTGTTGCAATTGAGCTTGCAGATCAGGAAGATCGCGAATTCTATCTTAAGAATGCAATTGAACCGCTTAAGGCTATTTATGATTATATTTTGATTGACTGTCCACCTTCCCTTGGTATTCTTACTTTGAACGGACTTGCTGCAGCAGATTCAGTTCTTGTTCCAATGCAGTGTGAATATTTTGCTCTTGAAGGTATTACTCTTCTTTTGCAGACAATTCAGAAAGTACAGAAGAGCATTAATCCAGACCTTAAGATTGGCGGTATTTTCTTTACAATGTACGATTCCCGCACCCGTCTTGCACAGGACGTTGTAATGCAGGTTAAGTCATATTTTAAGGATGTAGTTTTCAATACAATTATTCCACGTAACGTACGTCTTTCAGAAGCTCCTTCTCATGGACTTCCAATTTGTAAATATGACCCTGAATGTGTGGGTGCCCGCAGCTATGCTAAACTTGCAGAAGAGGTGATTCGCCGTGGCTAAGAATGCATTGGGAAAAGGCCTTGGTGCCCTGCTGAATGAAAATCCGGCAGCACAAGAAGAAGTTGCAGTTTCGACAGGTAGTGGTCTTCATACTACTACAATCAAAAAGACAAAAATTCCAGCTGCCATTGAAATGAAAGAAGATGGCAGTATGTGGATTGACCCGGTACTTCTTAAGCCGAATCCAAAACAGCCACGTATTGAGTTTAATCAGAAACAACTTGATGAACTTTGTGATTCCATTAAAGTAAACGGAATCCTTCAGCCAATTATTATAGAAGATGCTGGTGATGGTGAATTTTACATCATTGCCGGTGAACGCCGTACCCGTGCTGCAAAAATGGCAGGGCTTGCAAAGGTTCCTGTTCAACTTCGTAAGTTCGATGAACAGCAGAAGCTTGAAATGGCACTCATTGAAAATATTCAGCGTGCCGACTTAAACCCGATAGAAGAAGCAACTGCTTATTATAATCTTATTCAGATGGGCGACCTTAATCAGGAAGAAGTTGCAAAGCGTGTTGGTAAAGCTCGTGCTACTGTTGCAAATGCAATCCGCCTTTTGAAGCTGCCGGAAGATATTCAGCATGCTCTTGTAAGCGGACAGATTACTTCCGGTCATGCACGTGCCCTTCTTATGGTAAAAAATGATGCCGACATGCGCGTTATGTTTGGTAAGATTTTAGGCAGCGGCCTTTCTGTTCGCGAAGCAGAAGCTCTTGCTGACACATACAATGGTGGTGGCCGCGCCGCATCTAAAAAAGAAGAAAAGAAAGCCGTTAAAAAAGACGCAGATGTTCTTGCCTTTGAACAGGAACTCCGCAATATTTTTGGAACCCGCGATGTAAGCCTTAAAGGAGACATCAACAAAGGTTCAATCATCATTGGATTTGATAACAAGAAAGACTTCGATAGAATCTACGAAGTCTTGATGTCTAAGAAATAATAGATTGCTTCGCTGCGCTCGCAATGACGAGTCTTTTTGTTCGTAATGACGAAACTTCTGTCTCGCAATGACTCTGTTTGTTTCGTCATTGCGAGGAGCGCCAGCGACGTGGCAATCCGTCACCCCGAACTTGTTTCGGGGTCTTTTAATTTAACCCCAGGAACGCCTTACAACATTCATACATCTGGCTGATATCTTCCTTGCTAGTAATTTCCCAAGGCGCATGCATACTCAAAACTGCAACGCCGCCATCCAATACATTCATTCCATATTTTGCAGCGTGGTAGGCAATTGTTCCACCACCGCCCTGATCAACTTTTCCAAGCTCAGCCATCTGGTAAGTAACATTTGCATCGTACATTGCGGCACGAACCTTTGCTATAAATTCAGGATTTGCATCGCTTGCACCAGATTTTCCGCGGCTTCCTGTATATTTCTGGAATGTAACTCCACCTCCGAGCATACTTGCATTTTCTTTGTCGTAAAGTCCGGCATTCATTGGGTCGTATGCAGCATTTACATCGCTTGAAAGCATGTTGCTGTTTGCAAGACATCGTCTCAAAACAAGGTCGCTGTACTGAGTATCAGTTAATGCAATAATTTCAGCAGTCATATTTTCAAAAAGATTAGAAGCCATACCAGTTGCACCTACGCTTCCAATTTCTTCTTTGTCTACACAAAGACAGCAGGTTGTGCGTTTTCCGGCTCTCATTTCGAGCATAGCAGCAACAGATGAATAAGCGCAGGAACGGTCATCCTGTCCGTAGCCAAGAATCATTGAACGGTCAAGTCCCATATCGCGGGCTTTTCCTGCAGGAACAATTTCGAGCTCAGCAGATTCAAAATCTTTTTCTTCGATACCATACATCTCTTTTAAAAGTGCCAGAACAGTTTTTTTACTCTTTTCTTTAAGATCCTTCTTTTCTTCCTTACTAAGATTTTCGTCCTTTGAAGCAGGTGATACTGAGCCAAGAATTACATCCAGGTCTTCGCCTTTAATAAAGTCGCTGGCCTTTTCCTTCATCTGTTCCTGTGCAAGGTGAGGAAGAATATCAGAAATGCAGAAAACAGGCTCATCCTGATTTTCACCAATTACAACCTTTACAGTCTTGCCGTCTTTTTTTACCACAACACCGTGAATTGCAAGCGGAATGGTTGTCCACTGATATTTTTTGATTCCGCCGTAATAGTGTGTGTTCATATAAGTAATGCAGTCTTTTTCATAAAGCGGATTCTGTTTTGCATCGAGGCGGGGAGAGTCGATGTGCGCACACAAAATGTTCATTCCTTTTTCAATAGGCTCAAAACCAATTTCAAAAAGAGCAATGGCCTTATCCATTTTTGTGATGTAAACCTTGTCTCCAGGTTTTAAATTTTTAACCTTAGAAATATCTTTATAACCGTGTTTCTGAGCCATCTTTACAATCTGTTCAACACATTCACGCTCAGTTTTTCCGTTGTTTAAAAAGTTTTTGTAATCAACTATAAGTTGTTCATTCATAAGAGACTCCTTTATATTTTTCGATATTATTTTGCTTTTACAGAATCACGCTCGATAATTTTGCATTCAACAAAACTCCGTTGAGTTTCAAAATCATCAGGTGATGCAATTTGATTCAGAATCAACTCTGCAGATTTTCTGCCAATTTCAAAAAGCGGAATTTCTACAGTTGTAAGGGCTGGTTTTAAGAATTGTGACATTGTACGGTTATCAAAACCTGCTACAGAAATGTCTTTTCCGGGAATAAGGCCTTTTTCATCAAGATAGTCGTATACACCAGCCGCCATCAAATCATTAAAACAGAAAACGGCTGTGCAGTCTGAATTGGAAAGCAACTCTTTTGCAGCTTCATAGCCTGACTGTCTGTCCCAGTTTGCATATTTTAAAAGTTCTGGATCTTCCAGATTATTTTCGCTCAAAGCCTTATGGTAGCCTTCGAGACGGCGTGTAGTATGAATATTTTTTTCAGAACCTGCAATAACGGCAATCTTTTTGTGACCATTTTTAATCAGGTTATTTGTCATGTCACAGGCAGCCTGAATATCATCAAATTCTACAGAAGAAAAGCCCGGCTGTTCTGTAAAGGCATAGGAAATTACAAGCGGAATATCAAGATTTTCAGGAATGCACGAAATGCATCTTGCATGGCCGGCAACGTAAATAATTCCGTCCACCTTGATGGAAACAAACTCGTCAATAGCCTGCTGAACAGAATCTTCATAACCCTTGTTGTGGTACCACTTTGTTCCCCATTTTGAATAAAAGCGCAGATTTTCGAGGATTGCCTTATATTTGTGCTCATCAAAATAAGACATAATACCGTCTATGATTCCGGTAGAACTGAATTCTGTAAGGTCATCAATTATAATGCCTACGGAATTTGTTTTTGCGGCACGCAGGCCTCTTGCCATGTAATTAGGACGGTAGCCAGTTTCTTTGACTACTTCGAGAACCCGCTGTTTTGTTTTTTCAGAAACATTCGACTTACCGTTGAGGATATTAGATACTGTTGTAATTGAGACAGAACATTTTTCTGCTATTTCTTTTAAAGTAATCATTAATTTCCATTATAGCGTTAAAACTAGACAACTGTCAAAATGTGCTGTAAAATGATTACCATGAAAAAGATTGTATCATTATTGTTCGCGCTTTTTCTGGTTTTATCAGCTTATGCGCAGTCCGCAGACGTAATTACGGACATTCTGGAGACCGAAGAGATAACCTTCGGACAGGTTTGTTATCTGACAGCTGTTCAGATGAATATCGTTGAGGATTCTGCTTCGTATGAGGATGCAGTTACTGCCTTGTATGAAAAGGGATATATCCCGTCTTTGGAAGACTCTCAGGCTGCGGTTCCGGCTGTAGATTTGGCTTATCTCTATTCAAAGCTTTGGAATATAAAGGGCGGTTTAATGTATCGTCTTACAAAAGGTTCTCCAAGATATGCATTCAGACAGTTTCAGTCAGATGGAATTATTGGTGTAGATGTTGATCCTTCTAATTATATTTCTGGAGAAAAGGCTCTGAGTATCTATACATCTTGCATAAACAAATACAGCGATTTTGATATGAAAAATGTTTCAATGGAGGCAGAATAATGAAAAAACTGATTCTTAGCGGCATTATAGCCTGCCTTCTTGCTCCTGTATTTGCACTTACCTGGAATGGTGTTGTTGATAATACTTCTAAATTAAGTTCAAATGATGATTTTTCTGCTTTGACTTTAGAGCAGTCAAATGGAGTACATCTTTCTGTAAATGCTCCGTTTAATTCAACAGGTACTTTGAAGTTTGTTGCAGAAGGTTCTTTTAAATATAAGCTTACAAGCAATTTTGAAGCAAAGCAAAGTGACTTAAAGATGATAGCCGATCTTGACCTCTTTAAGTTTGCCGGAAAATGGACTGTTGGTAAAGGAATTATTGCCCTTGACCTGGGACGTTTTATGATTTCTGATATTTCCGGAAATGTATTTGCCCAGAAGAGTGACGGTTTGAGTCTTTCTTATGATGCTCTTAAATTCAGAGTTGGTGCATATGCTGGTTATACAGGATTGCAGAACAGACTTAATGTTACAATGCTTAATAATCCTCAGAATGATGCAAATTTCTACGCACTTACTGCAGGTTATGTTCCTGTAATGGTAAATCTTACTTATAAGACACTTTTTGAAACTCAGACACTTGGTATTCAGGGCGAAGCTTTTATTCCTGTTAACACAGAAGATAAAACAAATTATGCATATTGTACCCTTATGTTGAATGGTCCAATTGGAGTTATTGGTGCCTATACTTTAAAGGGAACAGCAGGTCTTTCAGATTTTAAGAATCTGATGATTGATGGCAGCCTTGATTTTAACTTCTATCTTGCTAATACCGCAATTATGGTTGTTGGTGGTGAATTCATTTCTTTTGAAAAAGATTCCCTGCATTATTTTACTCCAATTACAGCACGTACCATAACAACAGATCCACTTTTTGCAGGTGGAGTGCTTCCAAAAGTATCATTCATTTATGCTAAGAGTAATGTTCTGGCATCTGTTACTGGTAAAGGTGTGCTTGGAGTAATTCCTCAGTCAAGTGATGAAATGAAGTTCCATGGTGTTGATGTAACTGCAAGTATGATTTGCAATGTATTTAGTGATTTGCAGATTGGATGTGATTTAGGAGCATTTATTGCAGTTGATAAAGTTGTAAAAGATACTATCAAAGAAAATAAGAGCAATGTCTATTACGCAACATTAAAGGCATCTCTGGCATTCTAATTTATTTGGAGGATGAAAATGAGAAGATTTAAGGGACTTTTAGTTGCAGCCGTTCTGACAGTTTTTAGTGCAAGTTTGTTTGCTGCTGATGCAACAGTTACTTTTGTAAGTGGAAAGGTAGAAGTTCAGCGTAACGGAAAATGGGTTGCCCTCCAGAAAGGTGATACAGTTGCTAAGTCAGAAACAATTAGTACAGGATTCCAGTCTGAAGCAAAAATCAAGATGATGGATTCTGTAATGTATCTTGGTCCTGTTACCCGTATTACTCTTGAAGAACTTTCTACTACTGGTAAGCAGGACAATGTAAACGTTTACCTTAAAACAGGTTCTGCCCGTTCTCAGGTAAAACACGTTGACAGTAAGCGTGTAAACTATCAGGTTCATACAGCAGTTGCCGTTGCGTCTTGCCGTGGTACTGACTGGATTATTGATGATTCAAATAATATCATTTGTTTTGAAGGAACAGTTGCCGTAGCAGCTTATGTTCCTCCTGAGAATTATATTGATAATAAATCTGGCTCTGCTAAAAAGGAAGAGGCAGAAGGTGAGGGCGAAGGTTCTGAAGAAACTGCAGAAGAAACTCCTGCTGCTGTTGCTGATGCAGGAACTGAAACAGAAACACCTGCTGAAACAACAGAATCAACAACACTTGTTACAGAAACTCCAACTACAAATGATGGAATTCTTGTAAAGGCTAATCAGTCTGTTACGGTTTCCGTTACAAGCGAGGTTTCTGTACCTGTAAATACAGTTGTTACAACTGTAAGCAATGTTACTTCTGCAGTAAAGACAGCTTCAGAAAAAGAGGCTGTTGCTACAGTTGAAACAAACGAAGCTCCAGCTGTAGTTGCTTCTGAGGATTCAAAGCCTCAGGTTACTACTGGAACAGTAGTTGTAAATATTGAATTTGATGAATAATGTGACTAGATAATTGAGCGTAATAACAGTTAAAAATCTAAACTTTAAATATCCGCAGAATAATAAGGCGGCCCTTTCCGATGTTTCTTTTTGCATCGAAAAGGGCTCTTATGTTGCTATTGTCGGTTATAACGGCTGTGGCAAGAGTACTCTTGCACGGCTTATTTGTGGGCTTGAACAGCCTGATTCGGGCTCTGTTGAAATTCAGCCAAATAACAGAATTGGAATTATTTTTCAGTCTCCTAAGGATCAGCTGGTAAGTAGTATTATTTCCCGTGATGTTGGCTTTGGACCTCAAAATCTCGGGTTACCGGCGGGCGAGGTTGAACTTCGCGTTATTGAATCCTTAAATATAGTCGATATGCTCGACAGGGCGGGCTCTTCAACTTCTGCCATTTCTCTTGGCCAGACACAAAAGGTTGCCTTGAGTGGCGTAATTGCCCTGCGTCCGGAAATCTTGATTCTTGATGAAGCTTTTTCCATGCTGGATCCTGTTTCCCGAACTGAGATACTGGATTTTATTCGTTACTGGCATAAATGCGGAAATACAATTATTCAGATTACTCACGATTTAGAAACTCTTTCTGATGCAGATACAGTTCTTGGAATAGAAGACGGCAAGGTGTTCTTTTATGGAACACAGCGGGCGTTTTTGTCTGATGAGACAAATGTCAAACGTATCTGTGGAGAGGATTTGCCAAAATGTGCTCGTGAGCCTTTTACTGGCCGAGATATTTCGCTAAGCCTTCGTAATGTGAACTATGTTCATAACAAACAGGATCGTCACGGTATCTTTGATATAAATCTTGATTTTTATAAGGGAACATTGACTGCTCTTACCGGGGCTTCCGGGGCAGGTAAGTCTACCTTGCTTGAAGTATGTGCGGGGCTTCAGAAGCCGGAGAGTGGTAAGCTTTATGCAAAACCATGGCCTGTTCTTGCTCAGCAGAATGCACAGACTGCATTGTTTGAACCTTTTGCTTCTGATGATGTTGCCTTTGGAGCAAGAAACAGAGGCTTAGCCGGAAAAGCTCTTGTTGAAAGGGTGAAGTTCTGTATGGATGAAGCTGCTTTACCTTTTGAAAAATTTGGAGAGAGGCGTACATTTGAGCTTTCTGGTGGTGAACAGCGCAGGCTTGCAATTGCGGGAATTCTTGCATTGGATGCTGATGTTGTTATGTTTGATGAACCAACAGCAGGCTTGGATAGTCCTTCTCGAACAGAAGTTATGAATCTGCTTAGAAGACTTGCAGACGAAGGAAAGACAGTAATTTTCAGCACTCATAAGCGCGATGAAGCTGACTTTGCAGACCGTGAAGTTGTAATAAAAGATGGACGTGTTGTAGGAGATTCTCTGAATACTTCTGCTTTACAGGAAAAGACAGAAGCTGATGAAGATGCTGTTATGGAAGCTTCTCCATCTGCGGGCTTAATTGCAGGCTTAAAAAATCTTTCCCTTGGATTGTCACGTTCGCGCCATTCAAAAAAATCCCCAGTAGAAAAACTTTCGCCCGCGCTTAGAATCCTTTTGTTCTTTGCACTGTTCAGCTTTTCACTTGCAGTCCGACAAGTCTGGTTATGTGCTGCAGCTATTGTGATTGCCGGTATTTATTGTAAAGTTTCAGGTTTTCCGTTGCGCCGTCTCTTATCAGCCTGGTTGAAAATTCTGCCGTTCCTTTTATTCTTTAGTATTTTCCAGCTGATATTTCATCCGGCTCTGCCTGATGAAGTTCGATTTACTACATGGAAATGGTTTACAGTAACGCCATCAAAATTATTATTCTGTCTTGCAACAATTTTACGAACCGATGCGGCACTTGCCTGTATTTCCGCTTTTTTTGTTTCAACTCCTGAATATGATCTTATGGATGGCTTAAATATTCTTTTAACTCCGCTCCGCCTGTGCCATGTTCCAGTACGCTACTTCATTTTAATAATCGAAATCATCTTCAGATTCATTCCGCTGCTGGTAGAAGAGGCGGTATCAATCTTAAAAACTCAGACAATCCGTGGCGGTCTTGGTTCTGTAAAAGGAAAGCTTGCAAAAATAAAGGCAGTGATTCCATTAATTATTCCGCTGATAATTCAGTCAATCAAACGGTCCGAGGCTCTTGCTGATGCAATTACAATGAGGTGTTTTAAATGACAAAACAGATAAATGGTCTCAAAAATGATTTTAAGATGTGCCCGATGTGTGGCAGTAAGAAAATCGAAAATCATGGAAACCGCAAGTGGCTTTGTCCTGAGTGTGGTTTTGATCTTTATTGCAATGTGGCCGCTGCTGTTGGAGTTGTAATCCGTGACCGACAAAATAACGTTCTTTTTGAAGTCCGCGCTAAAGACCCTCGCAAAGGTTTTCTTGCTCTTCCGGGTGGCTTTGTAGATTTTGGCGAGAGTGCCGAAGAAGCCGTTGTGCGCGAGTGCCGGGAAGAAATTGGAGTTCCTGTAGAAGGTGCTGAGTTTTTATGTACAGCTCCAAATACCTATGAATATAAGAACATCGAATACAAAACCTGCGACATCTTTTTTGTTGCAGAGCTTCCTTCGCAGTTTGATACAATTGATGATTTTATAAAAAGCCTCAAGGCAGAAGAAAGTGAAGTACTCGCTTTTAAGTCTTGCAAAGTAGAGACTTTAGAAGATATAGAAAAAATTCCGCTTGCATTCGAAAGCGCAAAATATACACTAAAACAACTGGCAGGTAAAAAATGCAATTAAAATTTATTTTCTTCGCAGTAATTCCAGGATTATTGATGCTTGCAATTTCGGTCATAATGCCATTCTGGAAAAACAAGCTGATGACAAAAACCGGCGAAATAATTGTTCCACTCGCAAAAAGAAAATCAAAGCTTCAGATGATAGCAATTCCCACTGCTTATGTTCTTCTGATTCTTTCTATGCTTTTTGATTTTGGAAAAATGAGTTTTGTGATTCCATACTGTGCAGTGCTGGGGCTTTTTATCACAATAAAAGAAAGCACTCTTCTTCCAGTAAACGGCGTCTACGAAAAACTGATAATCAGCGGCACCGACATAATCAAAATGGAAGATTTGACAGGAGTTGAAACCCCAGACACCAGTATTACCCAAAACACCCTGAAAATCCAAACCACCCACGGCCCCAGAACTCTAACCTTCGACAATTCCAACGAAGTCACCGAAGTCCTCTCCGCGTTAAAGAAAAAGCTGGATGTTTAATATATAGAAGCCGGCTACGTTTTGTTACGAGATGTTAGATAAATTAACCTGGGCGGAGTGGAAAAGTTTATTGGACTGCATCGAGGTTCACAAAAACCAGCTCGCCCGCAGGCCAAGAAACTTTTCAACGGGAGCCCAGGTATTTTCACTAATCATATTGACAAAGCTTTCTATCTTCTATATATTAAACATACATTTTTTTCGGTGTGGTACCCAAGCGGTAAGGGACTGGTCTGCAAAACCATCATTGGTAGGTTCGACTCCTATCCACACCTCCTAAAAGAACTTCCTCGTGAAGTTCTTTTTTTTTGTCATATTTACTGTTTTACACCTAAGTTTGGTAATTGAAAGAAAAATCAAAATATAATAAACTATTATATGTCAGCCCGACAACGTGTTTTGCCGGCGTTGATTCTCTGGAGAGTTCCTGCATTCCCGCAGGACGCCGAAGGGTTAGGAAAACAGTGTGCATATTTTTGCAACGGGGTTCTGATATCTCAGGCACCAAGGACGGAGTCATTTATAGACGTTCTGTTTACTCTTTGGAGAGCAGGTTTTGCTTATAGCAAATCTGCTCTTAATTTTTTTTAAAGGATAAACAAAATCATGTTTGAAGAAATCCTTAACAAAATCGATGACATTGTATGGGGAGTCCCTACAATTGCCCTTATCCTGGTAACCGGTATCGTAATGACTATTGCGACTCGCGGTATTCAGTTTACAAAACTTGGTCGTGCTTTTAAGAGCATATTTAAGGAAAACGAAGGAAAAGGTGAGCTTTCCGGCTTTTCTGCACTTTGTACAGCTCTTTCTGCAACAATTGGTACTGGTAACATTGTAGGTGTTGCTACTGCCATTCTTGCCGGTGGTCCTGGTGCCCTCTTCTGGATGTGGATTGCAGCTCTTCTTGGTACTGCTACAAAGTATGCTGAATGTATGCTTTCTATTAAGTATCGTGAAGTAAAAGAAGATGGTCACGTTCTTGGTGGTCCTTTCTATGTAATTGAAAAGGGTATGGGTAAGAACTGGAAATGGCTTGCTATTCTCTTTGCTATTTTTGGAACTCTTGTAGGTCTTTTTGGTATTGGTACCTTCACACAGGTAAACGGTATTTGTGGTGCTATTCAGAATGCTTTTGATGCTGATAAAGCTCACATTGCTTTCTCTCTTTTTGGAAATGATTATACCTGGGCTACTGTAATTGGTGGTGCAATCATTACAATTGCTACTGCTCTTGTTGTAATTGGTGGTCTTAAGCGTATTTCTAAGGTTGCAGAAAAGGTTGTTCCTGTAATGGCTATTATTTATGTATTCCTTGGTGTTTCTGTAATCATTATGAACGCTACTAAAGTTCCAGCTGCCTTTGCTCTTATTTTCAAGGGTGCTTTTGGTGTTGATACTGGGGTTAAGGCTATTGCTGGTGCTGCTGCCGGAACAATTATTCGTCTTGCTATGCAGAAGGGTATTGCCCGTGGTATCTTCTCTAACGAGGCTGGGCTTGGTTCTGCTCCAATCGCTGCTGCTGCCGTTCAGACTGATGAACCTGTTGAGCAAGGACTCGTAAATATGACTGGTACTGTAATTGATACTCTTATCATCTGTACTATGACTGGTCTTTCTATCGTTCTTGCTGGTGGTGATGTATGGAACAGCGGTGCTACTGGTGCTGCCCTTACTTCTCAGGCTTTCTCAGCAATTCTTGGTGGTGACAATATTTCTGTTCAGTTCCTTCTTATGCTTTGTCTTGTTTTCTTTGCATTTACAACAATTCTTGGCTGGGACTATTACTCAGAAAAATGTCTTGAATATTTGACTGGTGGAAACATGGCTGTAGTTAAGGTTTACCGCTGGCTTTATATTCTTGCTGTTGCTATTGGTCCTTATATGACAATTTCTGCTGTTTGGACAATTGCTGATATTACTAACGGTTTGATGGCTATTCCAAACTGTATTTCTCTGATTGTTCTTAGTGGACTTGTTGCTAAGGAAACTAAGGCATATTTCGATAAGTATCCTAAACTCTAAAATCTTGCCTGGGAATGACAAATGATTTAAGACTCCGGTTAAAAGCCGGAGTTTTTTTTATTTGACGGATTTTTGAAGGCAAGGCTATAATATTAACTTAGCATTATGGAATCCCGTGAAAACCCCTTGTTTGGGCGTAAGGTCTTTTTTATAAGTCCTTCGTATGTAATTGATAAGTATCTCATAGAAAAGCTTCGGCAGAATGAATATGAGGCTTATATTCTCAGGGATATAAAAAAAGTAAAAAGTGTTCTTGCAAAATTTCCTGAATCCATGTGCTTTATTAATATTGATGGGGGCTTTTCTTATTCTGCCTGGTTTAATTTCATGAAAAGCTTTCAGCTGTCTCAGGATCTAAGCGGCATTTATCTTGGGATACTTAGTAATTCTGCTACCTGGGAAGATAAAGATAAATTTTTGATGAATATAAAGCTGCCGGGCGGGTTTAATCAGTTTGATAAGACAGAAACTTTTCTTAATAACTTTATGAAAATTCTGGATTTGAATGGAGCCAAGGGGCGCCGGAAATTTCTTCGTCTTGATACCCGCGGTTTGAATGATGTTAGCGGTTATATGAATTCTGAAGGGAAGCTGTATGCAGTAAATATTAAGGATCTTTCCAGTGCGGGCTTTGCCATTATCTACAGACAGGAACTTATGTCTCTTTTTCAGAAAAACACTTTAATTCGAAATCTTAGCCTCACTGTGGGAAGAAAGACGATGATATGTTCATGCATTGTTTTTAATACGCAGTCTAATCCGGATGGAACGGCAATGTCTGTTCTTATGCTGACAAATGAAAATCCGGAAGAAACAAAAATCTATATAAGGAATTTTATTTTTGAAAAGTATGGCCGGCAGATGGAAAGTATTATGGAAAACGCAGAAAAAGATCCGGCTTCTTATTCACAGCCTGACGAATATTCAAAACTGATTGCGATACAAGACAGGAATTATGATGAATTAATTCCTGTTACGGAACTTGACGAAGCTGAAGAGGTAGTTGATGCTGCTCCTGCAGGTGCAGCGGCAAACACAAAGTATACCGGCAATCTCGATGAGGATTTATTGTAAGGTTAGTAATAGCCGGGCGTTGCGGGGCGGCGTTTGAGCCCCGCTGGGTGGGGTAGCGGACAAGCAACAAAGCGGAGAGAAGCGGCCCTGCTTGCAGGGGCGCTTCGTGGAGCGACTTGCTTGGGAGCGAGGGGCGGGGCTCCGCCCCCT
>CAMNIU010000144.1 GCA_946540605.1 uncultured Treponema sp. | reverse complement strand
GGACTTAAAATCCTGTGCTGAGCAATCAGCGTGCCGGTTCGACCCCGGTTCCCGGCAGGAAAGCCTCTCTGGAAACAGGGAGGCTTTTTTTTTGGAGAAAAAAAATGACACCACACGTTTATCCGCGCCAGTGCGCATTCAAATCAATTGAAGACATTAAAGGAAAAAAGGTTACCATTATGGGACTTGGCCTTAACGGCGGCGGAGAAGCGGCTGTACGTTTTTTTCTGAACAAAGGTGCATACGTTACTGTAACTGATATGAAAACCGAGGAACAGTTAAAGGCTACTGTTGATAAACTGAACTCCGACACCAGCCTTGATCACAGCCGCCTCACCTACCGTCTCGGAGAACACCGCATAGAAGATTTTGAACAGGCAGATTGTGTAATCAAAAATCCAGGAGTAAAGTTCGAAGGCAATAAATACCTTGCTGCAGCCCGCGCAATTGAAAGCGACCTCAGTATTTTCCTACGTTTTACAAATTGCCCTATTATTGCAGTAACCGGAAGTAAAGGTAAGTCTTCTACCGTAAGTGCCATTTATTACGGACTTACTCAGGCCGGCTATACAGCTTTTCTTGGTGGAAATATCACAGTAAGCCCTCTGACATTTTTTGATGAAGTAAACGGAGACACACCGGTTGTAATTGAATTCTCAAGCTGGCAGCTGGCAGACCTCCGTGGACGCGGAGTTTTACGTCCTCATATTTCTGTAATCACAAAAATTGTACCTGACCATCAGAACTGGTATGGAAATATGGAAGATTATGTTGCAGACAAACGCCTGATTTACGCAGATCAGACAAAAGGCGATTATTCAATTTTTGATTCTGATGACTGGGGCGATTCTTTTGCAAGCGAATCTAAAGCTACAGTTTTGAGATACGGTGAAAAAGCAAGCTGGAAAATTGACTTAGGAAATCTTCTTGTTCCAGGCCTTCACATGAAGACCAATGCGCAGAATGCAGCTCTCGTAATGCATCTGATGCATGTTTCTGATGACCGCATTAAAGAAATTCTCCAGAGCTGGCCGGGAATTGATCACCGCCTTCAATATTTCCATAGTTGGAAAAACGCTGCCGGTACAACTGTAAAATTTTACAATGACTCATGTGCAACAGTACCAGAAGCAGCGGCTGCTGCAAGCCAGGCCTTTGAGAAGCCAGTTATTCTTATGACCGGCGGAACTGATAAGGGGCTGGAA
The DNA here is from genome assembly GCA_946540605.1 of uncultured Treponema sp. Lineage (GTDB taxonomy): Bacteria > Spirochaetota > Spirochaetia > Treponematales > Treponemataceae > Treponema_D. The sequence continues at coordinate 10,886 of CAMNIU010000144.1, read as the reverse complement.
CTTACACCACTTATCAACACACTTACAAAACCAGACAGCACAACAATTTGTGTAAAAGACCTCTACCTGCTTGCAGGAACCGCAACAGAAAAATTACTGCCAGAACTGGATAAAGCCGGAATAAAATATCACGGACCATTTGCCGGACTTGAAGCGCTTTTAAAAGAAGCAAAGGAATGTCTGGAAAATGAAAAAAGCGCCGAAGAGATTTTTGTTTTCTCTCCAGGCGCCACTTCATTTGGGATGTTTAGTAACGAGTTCGACCGCGGTAATAAGTATATGCTTGAAGTTAGAAAGATTTTTCAATAGATTGCTTCGCACTTCGTGCTCGCAATGACAATCTTTCGTCATTGCGAGGAGCTTGCGACGAAGCAATCAACCTTAAACCTTAAACAAATCTACCTGAGCCCCAATAGTTTCAATGGCCCCCTTAACCTGAGCAGAAATCTCGCTAAGAGTTGTACCTGTTTCATTAATCTTACGGGCACCAACAGCCATCTCTTCCATACTGGTGTTCATCATATCAGTTGAATCTTTAAGAAGTGCCATATCTTTAACAATCTGCTTATTACGTCCGGACATCTCCTGTGAAGAATTACGAACCTCACTGGTAGAAGAATTCAAATGACGCAGGGCATCCATAATCTGCTTAGAACCTTCATTCTGTTCTTCCATAGCAGACTGAATCTGAATAACAAGTTCATCAGTTTCTTTGATTCGGTTAGACACCTCTGTAAGGGCAGTGCTGGCTTCATTTGAAGATCCTACAACATCTGAAATGGAAGTCATAATCTTACCAAGCTGTTCCCCAATTTTCTTTGATTGTTCAGAAGAAGTTTCTGAAAGCTTACGTATTTCGTCAGCAACAACCGCAAAACCTTTACCTGCTTCCCCGGCATGAGCCGCTTCAATTGCCGCATTCATAGCAAGAAGGTTAGTCTGTTCCGCAATTGCAGAAATTGCCGTATTTGCTTCCTGCAGCATTTCCGACTGACCTTCAATCTGACGAATACGCTCATTTACATCTTCCTGTTTAGAGAAACCAATTTCTGCATTATCTTCAAGAGATTTGAACGATGCTGACATCTTTTCTACAGACTTATTTACTGAATTAATATTTCCAATCATTTCTTCTACTGCCGCAGAAGCCTGTGTTACACTTGAAGACTGATCTTCTATAAGCGCATCCAGATCTGTAATTGCATTGGAGATATGCTGAACAGACTCACTGGTTTCTTTTACACTCTTATCCTGATTAAGAATCTGAGCATGAATACTGTCGATATTTGCAATAATTTCTGTAATGGAACTTGAGGTATCTTCTGTACCCGCATCAAGATTTTCACCACTTGTTCCAAGCACTGCCTTAGATTTTTTGAGGTTCTTTACAATATCATGAAGTTTATCCATAAACTCATCAAAATTGATAATCATGGCACCAATTTCATCACGAACATAAAGGGCACATCGCTTTGTTAAATCTGCATCACCAGACTTAAGTCCTGCAAGGAAGACAGTAACATTATTAATTCGCTTCATAATCCAGCGAACAAAGAAATAACCTATAGTTGCCAGAACCAGGAACAGCAAAACTGCAACCGGAACAACCATTTTTATAGTATTGTTTTTTACAGCATCAATTACCTGCATAGACTTAGCAACAAATACCATTCCCTTGATTTTTCCATATCCGTCTTCAAGTGGTGTATAAATTGAAAGGTATTCTTTTCCTGCAATCGTGTTTCTACCAATATACTGTTCACCATCTTTAAGAACCTGATCTGCTATTCCCTGATTTTCAAGTTCACTTCCTACCATAAAATAACCAAGTGAGGTTGCTACACGCTTATTCCCATCAAAAATAGTACATTCAACCGAGTGATGCTCATGTACGATTCCTACATAGCCATCATCCCCCATAGTACCAATATCATAAGCAATTACGAGAGTTCCAAGCGTTACTCCTTTTTTTACAACAGGAGTTGCAACTATTAAAGCATAGTTCAAACTTCCCATCGGGTCATATGTAAAAATCTTTTTTCCAGAAAGAGCAGTTTGTATGATTTGTGAATTAATTTTTGTACCCGGATTAATTTCATATCCTGCAGTAATAGTACCAGTAGTATCGGTAATGGCTAGTAAATCTACAGCACAGATTTTTGCCTTTTCTTTTAAATAAGCATTAGCATCATCTGTATATGAACCATCAAGATATCCTTTTATATGGTCAGTCGAAGCCAGCATATCACCATAGCCACCAAGTGTATCAAGCCAGTCTTCAAGAATCCAGTTAACACCTTCGGTTGTATGCTGAAGTTCTACAACAGTCTGCTCATTTACTCCCCGTGAAAAAACTGCCATAGCAACAGCACCAGATACAGAAACGCCTATAATACTGGCACCAACAATCATTGCAATAAGCTTAGTTTTTAATGAAACATTCTTTTTGGGATTAGGATCAAATCTGTCTAACTCTTTAGCCATACACAAACTCCTTAGATAATATTTTTATTATCTCACATTTTGACAGAAAAGCAATTATTTTGAATATTATGTTATTTTTTATTTCTTAAAATTCAACGCAGAAACTACAGCTGCAATACCGGCACGACCAACGTTGGAACTCTTACCTACACCCCAGACCTGTTCGCCATTATCTTTTGTGATTTGAACATAAGCCATAGCCTGCGTATCAGAACCAGAGCCCACCGAGTGTTCATGGAAACTTGTAATGTTAAAGAGAGGAGCTGGTGTCTGCTTCATAGCACTAACAAAGGCATCCAGAGGTCCGTTTCCATTTGCAGCAATTGCATAACGCTTGCCTTCCCATTCTACGGTTGCCATGCCAGCTACCTGTTCAGGTCTATCAGAACCACGTTCCCCTTCTATATGACGTTCTGTAATTTCAAGAACATTGAGTGGATATTTTGTATGAATCCACTTCTGTGCAAAAATATCATAAACTTCTGCAGGACTAAGCTCCCGCTGCAATTCGTCTGCATAAGCCTTTACAACAGCACCAATAACCGGATGCATTGCCTTTGGAGCAATAATGCCAAACTTTGTTTCGAGAATATAAACTGCACCACCCTTTCCGCTCTGGCTGTTAATGCGGATAATGTCGTTGTATTCACGGCCAATATCATGCGGGTCAATCGAAAGATATGGAACATCCCACACCGTAGTTTTATCAGCTCCATACCCCAAAGCTTCATTTTCAAGCCGTGCATTAATTGCCTTACGAATTGCATCCTGATGTGAGCCGCTAAAGGCTGTAAATACAAGCTCACCTGCATAAGGAGAACGCGGATGTAATTGCATTCCTGTAAACCTTGTAAATTCTTCTGAAATAAAATCCAGATTAGAAAAATCAAGTTCAGGGTCTATTCCCTGCGTATACATATTGAGTGCAACAGTTACAATATCCAGATTTCCGGTACGCTCGCCGTTTCCAAAAAGACAGCCTTCTACACGTTCTGCTCCAGCTAAAAGTCCAAGTTCACACTGAGCAATGCTTTCACCACGGTCGTTATGATTATGAAGAGAAATTATACAGTTTTCGCGTTCCTTAAAGTTGCGGCAAAAATATTCAATCTGGTCTGCAAACTGATTCGGTAAACTGCATTCAACTGTAGCCGGAAGATTCATAATCATTTTGTTTTCTGGAGTTGCACCCCATTCTCTGGCTACTTTTCCGCAGATTTCCATTGCATAGTCAATTTCTGTTTGTGTAAAGTTTTCCGGAGAATATTCAAAACGGAACTTTGCAGGCTCACGGCCATCAGCTTCAGCTTCTTTTGTAACTGCTGAAATATATTTTTTAACGCATTTTACACCATTCACAGCAAGTTCTATCAGTTCTTCTTTTGATTTCCCAAAATTATATTTTCTCTGTGATGGAGAAGTTGCATTATATATATGGAAGATTACATTTTTTGCACCACTAATTGCTTCAAAAGTTCTTGCAACAAGATGTTCACGAGCCTGACACAAAACCTGAATCCAGACATCATCAGGTATCAGCTTTTCCTCGATAAGGCGGCGTACAAAATCAAATTCTGTATCTGAAGCAGCAGGAAAACCAACTTCAATTTCTTTAAAACCGATTTTTACAAGAAGCTTAAAAAATTCGATTTTCTGTTCTATACCCATAGGGTTTACTAAAGCCTGATTTCCGTCGCGTAAATCAACTGAACACCAGACAGGTGCATGAGTAATTGAGTTTGAAGGCCACTTTCTGTCTTTCAAAGGAATTGCAGCAAAGGGTTTATATTTTCCAGCAGGATTCATATATATTCAATTTACCTAAAAAAACATAAGTAGGCAACAACCTGTAAGCGATTCCTAACACGTAAAATCTTCAGGCATTCATGACAATTAACTCCTTGAAATCTACTATATATTTATAGTAGAATTAAATATCAAAATAATGGAGGAAGATTATGAAGAAAGTATTTAATGCTTCATTGGCACTGTTCGCAGCTGCCCTCATTTTAAGCGGATGTTCAAAATCAAACGCTAAAAAAGATTATATTCTTGCAACAGGTGGAACAAGTGGAACTTATTATCCATTTGGCGGCGCTATTGCAAACATCTGGAACACAAAAATTGCTAACATGAACGTTACAGCTCAGGCAACAGGTGCTTCAGCTGAAAACCTCAGACTTATTAATAAAGGTGAAGCTGAATTCGGAACAGTTCAGAATGACGTAATGGATTATGCTTACAATGGAACTGATATGTTTGCCGGCGAAAAGCTTCCAAATATCATGACAATTGGAACTATGTACCCTGAAGTTGTACAGATTGCCGTTTCTGAAAAGAGCGGAATTAAATCTGTAGCAGATTTCAAGGGAAAACGTATTTCTGTTGGTGATGCAGGTTCAGGAGTTGAATTCAACGCAAAACAGATTCTCGAAGGTTATGGTCTTACATTTGATGATATCAAAAAGAGCAACCTTTCATTCAAGGAATCTGCAGAAGGTATTCAGAACGGAACTCTTGATGGTTGTTTCATTACTGCTGGCGTTCCAAACTCTGCTCTTCAGGAACTTGCATTCACTGCAGGTTTGATTCTTATTCCTATTGAAAAAGATGCAGCTGATGCAATCTGCAGCAAATATGGATTCTACACTTACACAACAATTCCTGGTGGCACATACAAGGGAACAGATGTAGACACTCCAGCTCTCGCTATTAAAGCTACACTCGCAGTAAGTTCAAAGCTCGATGAAGACACTGTTTATGAAATGACAAAGGCTTTGTTCGAAAACCTAGATGAACTTGCACGCGGTCACGCAAAGGGAAAGGAAGTTTCTGCAGCATCTGCAATTACAGGAGTTTCAGTACCATTCCACCCAGGCGCAAAAAAATACTACAAAGAAATCGGTTTAAATGTAGACTAAAATAGAAAATCCGTTAAAAAACGAGCCGTAAGGCTCGTTTTAGGATTATCACAAAAACGTCTCAGAGCGAGATTTATCGAGCGATCCGCTTAAGTATGTAAATATACTAATGAATAAGAAATTTATACCGCTAATCATAATTATATTTTTTTTTGCTATTTCAGGAATTTCTCTCTTTTGCCCTATTCTCAATGTCCTTTCTGTAAGCAGTAGAAAATTAGAATCACATCGCTTTTATTCAATTGACGGATACACAAAAGGTTTTGTAATTTCATATACACATTCAGTAAACAAAGGCCGGGTTCATGATTATTACAAACATACACAGGACAAAAAACTTGAACTCTATAAAACTTCCTTTGTATCTTACGGGGCCGGCATTCCAGAACCGGATGAGACTCCTGGAGCCGTTTTTTCAGTTACAGATGATCATTATGTAATCACCGGAATCAATCGTGTAGTACCACGACTTGTTATGGCTGTAGGCCTTATTGCAGAACATTCCATTACTTTTGACGAAGCTTTTGAAGTTGGCCCGAAAGAATTTTTTCTAACAGATTTTTTTGAACCACAAACAAGTATAATTTTTGAATACAAGAGGATATCCCTCATAACATATATATTACACCGTTTATAAAATATATTGCTTAGTCCTCCACAAAGTCAGGGCTCGCAATGACAATATAAAAAAAGGAGGTCCCAATGGACACAGAACAGACTGACGAAACTCTTGCAACGCCGGAAGTCACAAACAGCACGATTGACAATATTCTTCCTACTTCGAACGAAGAAGAAATGAAGAATCTGATGAAAGATTTAGATCGTGAACAGGCTTACCGCGAACATAAATGCTGGCGTCAATATATTACGGTTATCATTTCTATTATTTTTGTTGCTTTTCAGTTGTATGCTACCCTATCAGGAATAATTACTGCACAGATTCTCCGTGCTACACACCTGGCTTTTGTTCAGCTGCTCGCTTTTCTTCTTTTTCCAGCAACTAAAAAAATGCCACGAAACACACTTCCATGGTACGATGTTCTGTTAGGTCTTACCGGCGCAGGCTGCTGGATGTATATAGTAATTAATTTCCAGACTCTGGTTCGCCGCTCTGGAAACAATACTACTCTCGACGTAATAATCGGTATTATTGGTATTCTGATTTTGTTTGAAAGCTGTCGCCGCATTGTAGGTGTGCCTATTATGACTATTGCCGCAATTTTTGTGATTTATGCATTCTTCGGAAAATATCTTCCGGGTTTCTTGCACCACAGAGGATATTCATTGCAGCGTGTAGTATGCCATCTTTTCTATAACACAGAAGGAATTATGGGAACTCCAATCGGAGCCTGTTCAACATTCATCTTCCTTTTTATTTTGTTTGGTGCTTTGCTCGAAAAAACAGGAATTGGACAATTCTTTATTGATGTCTGTAATGCAATTGCAGGTGGTGCAAGCGGTGGACCTGCAAAAGTAGCTGTTCTTTCTTCTGCATTGCTTGGTACAGTTTCCGGTTCTTCTGTAAGTAACACTGTAGGTTCTGGAAGTTTTACCATTCCTATGATGAAAAAACTTGGCTATAAAGGCGAGTTTGCCGGAGCCGTAGAAGCAGCAGCTTCAACCGGAGGGCAGCTTATGCCTCCTATTATGGGTGCCGCTGCCTTCCTTATGGCAGAAAGTCTTGGTATGCCTTACATTACAATTGTAAAAGCAGCCATAATACCAGCCCTGCTTTATTTTACAGGAATTTTTATTACAGTACATCTCGAAGCAAAAAAACTCGGTCTTAAAGGAATGCCTCGCGAACAGTTGCCTCGCTTCCTTCCACTCTTTTTGAGTCGAGGATATATGATTCTTCCTTTGATTGTAATCATCTGGTTCCTTTGTATTGGCAAAACAGCCGTATTTGCTGCTCTTATGGGTATTCTTGCATGCCTTTTAATTGGCCTTGCCGTTTCTATCGTAGACCTTGCAAAAGGCCGTAAACCAACCTTCGGTTCCCGTGACCTTATTGATGTCATGTGTGCCGCAGCCCGCAATATTATCAGCGTTGCAATTGCTTGTGGTATGGCTGGAATTATCATTGGTGTAGTTACCCTAACAGGCCTCGGACTTAAGCTTGGTGCAGGTCTTGTTTCTCTTGCAGGTGGAAAACTCTTCCTCACTTTGGTTTTCACAATGCTTGCTTCTATCATCCTTGGTATGGGAGCCCCTACAACTGCAAACTACCTCATAACTTCTACAATTACTGCAGGCGCAATTATTCAGCTTGGAGTACAGCCTCTAGCTGCACATATGTTTGCATTCTATTTTGGTATTATTGCTGATGTAACTCCACCTGTTGCTCTTGCAGCAATTGCCGGAGCTGCCATAGCAAAAGCACGCCCAATGAAAACTGCCTTTAATGCAACAAAACTTGCCATTGGCGCATTTATTATTCCTTATATGTTTGTATATAATTCACAGATGCTTATGATTGATGCATCGATAGGACGCATTTTGTTTATTATTGTTACGGCTTTGATTGGAATGTTTGGAATAAGTGTTGCACTCGAAGGTTATGGTTTCAACTATACTGGTATTTTGCACGGAACAAATAAATCCCCTGCCCTGATTACCACAATGGATGTTGTAGAACGTTTATTGTTCGCAGTAGCAGGGCTTCTTTGTGTAATTCCAGAAACAAGGTCTGATATAATTGGCCTTAGTATGATGGCTGTTTTAATTGCTTATCAACTGATTACAAAACGAATTTTATTGACGAAGAACCAATAATATTATTATTTTATAAATAAGAGGTACAAAAGATTATGAAAATCAAACCATTAGCAGATCGCGTTCTCGTTAAGAACGATAAGGCAGAGACAAAAACTGCAAGCGGACTCATTATCCCGGAAGCCGCTCAGGAAAAGACTCAGACTGCTGTTGTAGTTGAAGTTGGACCTGGAACTGATGAGAATAAAATCACAGTAAAGAAAGGCGACAGAATTATGTATGACAAATATGCCGGAACTCAGGTAAAGATTGATGGTGAAGATCACCTCATTCTCCGCATGAGTGATATCATTGCAGTTATTGAATAGACTGTATTTTTAATCTGTCTTTCAAAATTGATGCCCTTGCGTTTTCAGGATACAAACTAGCTGCGTATTCTGCAGAACGAAGGGCATTTTTTATATCTCCATCCCCTGCATAAATACAAGCTATTCTGTAAAATATTTCCGAACGCTGAACATTGCGGCTTTCACGACCAGCAGCTTTACCATATAAATCAAGAGCTTTGCTTTTTTTGCCAATAGAGACATAGATATTCCCAAGATTCATACAGGCAGCTGTAGAAGCAGTTTGAGAAAGATAACCTTCATCCAGAAGCCCGGCACTTTCGTAAACACAATATTCATGCAGGCGAAGTGCTTCATCCATTAACTTAAAGTCGGCCGCAAACCAGGCACCAAACTCAATAAATGAAAGTTCATACCCACGGGCTTTTTCTACAAACTGTTCCCAGAAATCCCGTTTCGCACTGTAATCACTTACACTTGTGACATAACTGTAAAATAGTTTCCAGGCATCATCATACTGCTTAGTTCTAAGCAGGAAATTGAGGGCATACTGAACTAAAAGACTTTTATATTCGCCATCTTCATTCAAACTGTTTTCAAGCATGTTCCAGAGATCGCGGTTTTTATCTTTTTCAGAAATTGATTTATCAGTTTTGTATCTCAGGTCAAGTTTTGCAATATTAAGATACGGATCATTATTATGTCGCAATGCTTCGTCTATTCTGTAAAGGGCATCACTCAAAGGAATTTTCCGGCGGTTATCGTAGCGCTCCATCTCTAAAGTTGTAATTCCCGCCTTGCGTAAAGCTGCAAGTTCGGCATCTTCTTCTCGTTCAAGATTTGAACGGTAAGCAAAATCTGCATACAAAATAAGGCCAGGAACATTATCAGGCCAGCGTGTTACAACATAAAACAGAAGATCTGCATTCTGATCATCCATTCCCTGATTTCCAGCCCAGATAGCACTGTTTAAGATAATATTAGAAAGAAGATTTTCATCTGCCTTGCGAACCTTAAGTTCATCAAGATTCAAGACAATATTACGACGGGCAGCTTCTGCAGCTTCCATTTCGCTTACTGCCATATATGCATCTGACTCCAAAGCAGACTGCTGAATCACAGATGTCTTAAAAACTACAACACCCTGATAACCATTCATAAGCTTTTTTGAGGTTTCAATGGCATCAATTGTGTTATAGAATTGTCCTGCATCGTAGCAAACCATTGCCCAGAAAAAAGCATCATCCGCATCTAAAAATGCAGCCGGATAAAGCGAGGCCGCAAGAGCATAATCGCCATTTGTAAGGTTGAATACGGCACAGTTACGCAACCAGAGTGGATTTCTGGAAGTTTTATAAGCATCAAGATATATCTGATAAAATTCTTTTTTGCTGTAATAAGTATAGGCAGCTGAACTTCCACCAGCTTCAATTGCTGATGCAGCTTTTGCCGCAGAATCTCGCAGAATGCATTCAGAATAAATTGATGCATATTTAGTTCCGCGCAACTTTTCCGCTACCTTCAGGCACTCGCCGAGGCGGCCTTCCCTCATCAAAAAAACTGAGTAAACAGCAAGCAACTCTTCGTTCCCACTGTTCTTTTTAAGAGCCTTTTTGAGAAGTTTTTCCGCACGTACTGAGTCGCCTATAGTAACATAGCGTTTATAAATACCGATGTAAGTCCACGAATCATAAGCGCGCTTTTCAGCCTTTTTAAGCTCCTTAAGCGCCGATTGCATCTGATTCTGCATTACAAGAGCATCAATAACATCAAACTGGCTTGTTAACGAGTTTTGTTCTGCCCTCATTCTACACGAAGAAAAGCAGAACAAAATCAAAGAAAATAAAACTAATGTGAAAATGCAGCGTTTAAGCTCTTTTTGCTTCATCTTTTCCTATTTTATCAAGCACCGCATTAATAAATTTATAGGAATCATCTGTGTCAAAGTCTTTGGCAATATTTACAGCCTCATCAATGACAATTTTTGCCTCAGCACCGTTCTGGAACAAAAGCTCATAAATACTTGTACGCAGAATTGCAAGTGCTACACGGCTTATGCGATCCATACTCCACGAAGCAGAAAGATGATTTTCTATAAGCTTATCAATTTCATCTATATGACTTATTGTACCAGCAATTATAAGGCTTGCAAAGGTGCGTTCTTCTTTAGCAGTTTCAGAAAGTTCAGTTTCCTGTTCCTGAAGGCCAGCTTCAATTTCAGCATCCTTCTGCAACCATGAAAAAGTAAGCAAATCATCCAGAGAAGACTTACTTACATCCCATGAATACAATGCCTGAAAAGCAATTACTCTACCATTTCTTCTAGACAATTATTTACCCCACTCAAGCAGCTTATCCAAAGCGGCACCTGTTTTTTTCATATCTACGTTCTCTGCAGTATGAAGTTCTTTTGCAACAG
>CAMNIU010000143.1 GCA_946540605.1 uncultured Treponema sp. | reverse complement strand
ATAAGTCCTGCAATAATAGTTTTTTTAAGATTCATTTTTTTCCTCTTAGAATTGAGTTATAAACCATTTGTAAACAGCATCCATTCGGCTGGACATTGAATCAGTTATCTGACCCTTGATTCCAGGAAATTTGATGCTATCCAAATCAGTATTCAAATAAAGCAGAAGGTCATCTCCACAATCAATCACAAGAATATTGATTACCATTTTTCCTGGATAGATTGCATTGAATGGACCAAGCCCCATTTTATCAAGTATTTCAAAACGACAGAGCAGAGTATCATCCTTCTGGAAGTATGAAAGCTTATAAGTGTTTACACCAAAGCTGTTATCATCCTGAAGGCAGTACGAAACCTGTCCGTCGGCATTGCCGGTATTCTGGTCTTCGATTTTTGTCTTTTTACCAGGACCTGCAATCATATAGGCCTTATCATACAAAACACATTCTTTCTTTTTTGTAGAAGAATAGTAGGTCATTCCCTGCATTTTAGAAACAGAACGTACCACAACAGATACATCATCTATTGTGATTGCATTCTTTCCAGATTTACCTTTTGAAAGCAAATCTTTTTTGCTAAGAATATAAAGCCCTTCGTATGTATAAGGATAATTTTTTTCATCCTTTTCAATCTGACTTTCATTGATTTTTGCAGCATAGATTGTTTTAGGAAGAAGTTTAAATCCTTTGGCACCATTGTCACGATATTCTGAAACGGTGCCTTTTGAAATAAGCTTATCGTAATACTGTGCACCTACAAGCTCTTTTACCTTAGCATTTTCTCCGGCAAAACAGAGAGAACTAAATAAAACTCCTGCTGCAAGCACACAGTTGATTTTTTTGTTCATTAGCGAATTCCTTTGTAAAGAACGCGAACCTGTTTGAAAACTCCTTCGCCTTCACTCTTTGTTTCAACATCTGGGATATCGTTCAAAGTAGTGTGAATAAGACGACGCTCAAACGGATTCATTGGTTCAAGCAGAATTGAGTTACGTGACTGACGAACTTTGTCTGCTGTTGTATAAGCGAGGCGAACAAGTGTCTCCTCACGACGGATTCTGTAGTTTTCTGTATCAAGAATTACGCGAACTTCTTCGTGACCAAGGCGGCCAGCATAGATGTTTGCAAGAAGCTGAAGTGCATCAAGATTCTTGCCTTTGCGTCCAATAAGGATTGAAGAATAAGAAGAATCAAGACGGATTCCAAGCTTGCGCTCTTCACGATAAGAAACTTCTACTTTTACATCGTAGCCCATCTTTTCAATTACATTCTGAATGAATTCAATGAGTTTCTGCTCAAATTCACCCTGTGGAAGTGGATCAGCTACAAGGCGTGAATGCTTTTCTTCTGAAGCATCGCTGCCCCAGCTAGAGCCTTCATTATCATCAAGAGTGTGAACTCTGATTTTTACATATCCTTTTTTGAAGAGAGAATTCTTTTGTGTTTCAAGAATCTCAACATCAAACTGGTCTCTTTCAAGACCAAGCTCGTTTACAGCCATTTCAATAGCTTCTTTTTCTGTTTTTCCCTCAAACTCGTAAGTCATTTTTTTCAAGTCTCCTATATTCATTGTCATCCCGAACTTGATTCGGGATCTTTTTTTTAGATGCTGAAACAAGTTCAGCATGACAAATTATTTTTATTTTCTCTTACCTTTTGGTGGCAAAGTTTTCTGAACCTTTGCTGCACCAGCATCTTTTTCAGTGCGCTTTTCTTTCATCATCTTGTTGATAATGAGCTGCTGGAAAATCTGCAAAACGTTACTTGTAAGCCAGTACAAAAGAAGTCCAGACGGTGCATTGTAGAACAAGAAGAAGAACATCAAAGGCATACCGTACATCATAAACTTCATTGTAGCCTGACTCTGACCAGGTGCGTTTGTCTGACCATACTGAGTTATCTTACCAGATAACAACTGAGTAGCCACATAGATTACAGGTAAAATGCGAAGTTGATTTCCAAGTAATGGAATATTGAAATTGAATGTTTTAACAATATCACCAGTAGAAAGGTCTGGAATCCAGCCAGGAATGAACATAGCACCGCGGAACTCAAAGTAGTTATTGAACAGGTTGTACATAGCAAAGAGTACGAGGAACTGGAATACCATTGGCAAACATCCGCTTGCAGGGTTATAACCAGCCTGCTGATAGAGCTTTGAAGTTTCCTGCTGAAGTTTCTGCTGATCGTTCTTGTATTTTTCCTGAATAGCCTTCATTTTTGGCTGAAGTTCCTGCATTTTGAGAGAGCTTAAAGACTGCTTCTTAGAAATTGGGAACATAATAACCTTAAGGATGATTGTCATGATTATGATTGAAACACCCCAGTTATGAATCAGCTTATTAAGTAATTCAAGAACAAACTTAAGGATTTTTTCGAGCCAGTTAAGCCAGCCGCTTGTCTGCAAAGCCTGTGAAACCTTTTTACCGCCAAGATTCCAGCCATTGTTTTCTGCAATGTTGTAGCGTTTAAGATCTTTATCATTACGTGGACCAAAATACATATAGTATGTATCAGAAATATCTGAACCACTGAAGGCATTGCGCTCCATCATAGCCTGAGCATTTGCATAGTTATTAACTTCTACATTAGAAGAATAATAGGCTGTTCTGATTTTTTCTGGTGCAGAAGGAATCATAAGTTCAACAAAGTATTTTCCGGCAATTCCGTTCCAGATAAAGTCTTTGTCGTATTCCTTAAACTGACCGCTGCTCAACATAATCTTTTTATACTTCTGACCATTATAAGCAATGAACTCACGGCGTTCGTAGCGGTTCTGTTTTGGATCATAGTGTGGTCCAATCTGTGGAGAAGTTCTGATTGTATAAGCTGTACCGCCAATATCAAGACCAGTTGAATCAGCAGTATGAATAAGAACATCAAGCTTGAAAACATATTCACCGTCCATAAAAGTATAAACTTTGCGGAGGGTAGTTTTCTTACCGCTTACATTCATTGTTTTTGTAAATGTAATTGATTTGTCATTAACTTCTGTATTGAAGATTTCATCAACGATTTTTGCATCAGATTTACCAAATGCAAGTGAAAGGGTTCTGTTTTTGCTGTTTACATTATCAGAAAGCTGAACAAAGTCATTTGTATCCATGTCTTTGTGGTCTAACAGCTTATAACTGATGATGTCTCCACCCTTGTTTGTGAACACAACCTCAACCTTATCAGTTTTGATTGTATACTGCTGTTCAACAAGCGCAGGCTGAGATTCATCTTCCGAAGCTTCAGTTTCAGCGTCATCAACTTCTGCAAAAACAGCTGCATTTTCTTCCATAGCGGAAAGATCGAGTTCCTGTGGTTCTGAAAGCTCAGTATTTTCTTCTGTCTGAGTCTGTGCAGCCTGTCTTCCCATTGCCGGATTTAATCCAGGGAAGAATTTTGGCAAAATAAGATAAGACGCAATAATTACAAGTGTAGAAAGGACAATCGCCCATATAGTATTTTTATCCACGTTTTTTCTCCTACGAAATGGCACAATGGCCTGGTTGTTTTACGGAACGGGATCATACCCGCCTTCGTGAAATGGATTGCATTTGAGAACTCGTTTTATTGAAAGTAAAAGGCCCTTACCCGGCCCGTATTTTTGAATTGCTTCAAGCGCGTATGCAGAACAAGTGGGTGTAAATCTGCAGGTAGGCCCATGCAATGGAGAAATACAAATTTGATAAGCACGAATTAATAAACAGAAAAACTTAGTTAAAAATTTTTTGATGGCACCAATAAATCGGCCGGCCAAATATTTCAACATAGCCTTATTCCTGAATTAATCCTGCCTTTTGACACAATAAACGAATTTGATCACATCGCGAGTGGAACGAATCATTTCCGGGATATATTAAGAATAACATGTCATA
>CAMNIU010000142.1 GCA_946540605.1 uncultured Treponema sp. | reverse complement strand
ACAACAAATAATAACAATTCTTCTCTTACAAGTATAACTGCTACTGTAAAATCAACAACAGGCGATAATGCAAAGACAGCAACAACGGGAGAGGTTTCTGTTATAGTAAATGGAATAGAGAGTCTTAATAATAAGAATAAGAATCCTACATTTGCAGCAGGTGCAACAGAGGCTGCTACAACAAGTAGTGCAATGTACAATTCTCTGGCCAATGCAACTAATAATAATCGTCTTACTGATGATACAAAACTTTATGTTTGGAATAAAGGATTTTTTATTGCAAACACCTATGTAACGGATCCAGCTATGAAAATGACGTCTAATGGAAATTTCTATATGGTTTATGATGGAAATGCAGGTGATAATGGGGCATATCAGTTGAAGATGAATAGTAATGCTTTTATTAGTTCTACAAACACTAAGATTGGTACTGATGGTACAATTAAGAATGCAGATGGTAGTTATAGTAATTTCCACAAAAATGCAGTTGCAGTTGACTCTGATGGTAATTTCTATGGAGCATCTACTAATACTGACCGAGTTCAAGATTATTCAGCTAAATTTAAATATTATAAAAATTCAGAAGCACAAGATGATGAGTATGGAAAGAGTGCTTATCAAAATGTTGTAAATAATTATTGGACTCGTATTGGTTACACCTTGGAGCAAGTTTATAATAGTAGCACTAAAAAATATGATCGCGAACGTGTTGCAAATCCAAAAATGTTTGCGCAAAAGGAAGGTAATAATTCACGTGTTTATATGTGCTATTATGATGGAAATCATACTCAGAATCCAGTGAAATTCCGCTCTTCAAGAGGAAATGGTTTGGCAGGAAAGGAAGCTAGCGAAACTACTCTCACTGAAAGTGGAAGTGATGTAACTGCAACAACAGGTTCAGCTGCAAACTTCCATGTAGTTGCTGACAAGACAATGACTTATACCGGTGGAAAATATACTGCCGTAGGTGCTACAAGTGGTGGAGTTGCAGTTGTTGCTTGGTATGAAGTAAACAAAAACAGACTTATATTCTCTTATAATACGGCACCTCAAACACCAACGTATGGTGGTGATTGGCAGACAAATGCTCAGGTGATTGACGAAGGTGGACAGTATGTAGATTTGATAGTTGATAAGAATAATGGTATTCATATTGCATATCAGTCTGGTGCGAAACTTAAATATGCATACTTGCCAACATATGATTCTACAATCAATTCTGCAAATATTGTTACTGTAGATGGTTATGGTACTGCTGGTACGAACATTACAATTAATACTAAGGAAGTATCTGTTACAGAAAATAATGTTAAAACAAAGTATATTGTTCCATATATTTCTTATCAGAATGCAACCTACGCAGAAACTCCTCGTTCCATTCGTATTGCCTGGATGCCTAATACTATTATTTCTGGTACTAATACTCAGAACAGTATAACTGGAAGAACTGCTGTTGCTGGTGCAAACGGAAACTTCTTTACAGAGGGCTGGGAAGTTATAGCAGTTCCTACTGTGGCAGATACAAAATCTTCTATAGTGTATAATGGTCTTCCAACCTCTGGTACTAGATGGGGTGGTACAGGAAAGTATTCTCCAGTACTTGGATATATGACAGCCTCAGGCTTTGAGAGTGCATATATACAGTATTAACTGTTGATGAGTTCCATTCTCTAAACAATAAAGCCCTTGCTTTCTTTGACTGCAAGGGCTTTAGTATGTAATGTTACTACCGTTGATAAACTTCCGTTAAATGCAGGCGAGAAATTTCCACTAAAGGCGAATGAATTACAAGCCCAAGGATTCACTCAGAAAGTATCCGTCAAATCTAACCTTATTTAGCTAGCTCCATCCATTCGCCGCGGAACTGGAAGGGTGTAATTTCGATGTTCCATGGCAGGAGTTTTTCCCAGTCTTCTTCGGTTTCAGCATATGGTGCTTTTTCAAACAGACAACGCAGATAATCTTCCGGAGCTTTGCCGTTGAACTTTGCAGTTTCAATCAGAGAGAAAAGGAAGCATGAACTTTCGGCTCCCTTGCCGCTGCCAGAAAACAAGAAATTCTTTCTTGCCATTACAAACGGTTTTATAGCACGCTCAGCGGCATTTGTATCAGGTGTAACAAAACTGTAGTTGAGGAACTTCACAAGATTATCCCAGCGGTTTAGACAGTATTTAATTGCATCTGCTGTTTTTGAAGAGCCAAGAATCTGTTCCTTTTCGCTTTTCTCTAAAAGCCATTCGTGAAAGTCATTAAAGAGCGGAAGAATTTTTTCCCTACGTTCAAAAAGATACTGTTCCTCTGTGATTTTGTTTTTCTGAAACTGATCGCGGAGTTTTTTCTCTGCATCAAAAATCTTTCCATATCGTCTGACCGCTTCCTGAGCAGTCAGAGATTTTGTTGCCTTTACCGAATCAGCAAACTTTCTTCTAGCATGAATATTACAATTGCACAGTTCTATCTTGTGTTCCGGGTGTTCTTTGTTCCAGTATTCAACGGCAGTATCATATCCGGAAAATCCGTCTGACTGAATTACATTTCCGGCAAAACCTTCGAGAAACGGAAGTACGTTCTTACCGCATCGAGTCCATCTGAAATTATATGAGTGTACGGGATGTTCTCCTCCGCCTCGCACGAGCCACATATAGCATTTTGTATCATCGCCGTCTTCGGCTTCTTTTTTCCGGCACTGCCTGTCATCCCAGTATTCCTTTTCGGCTGCCGTCTTGTCGTATTTGAGAACCTTAAGAGGTGTCTCATCAAACTGAAGGAACCTGCCTTTTTTAAGTTCCTTATCAAGAAGTTTCTGAAGAGGTTTTAATGCCTCAAAAACTTTCTGTTGCCAGTTGCTCATATCCTGCCGGCTTATGTGCAGCCCCTGCCAGTTGTAAGTGTCTTCCTGGCAGTAAAATGGCGTATGCCTCTGATACTTGCTCATAAACACATGTGCCAGAAGCGACGGCGTTGCAATCGAACGTTCGATTATCTGTTTATCCTGGGCAGCCTTTGTAACAGGTTTATCGTTTTCATCTACACAGTTCGGACATTCATATACGTTTCGCACAACGACTTCGATATATTCCTGAGCCGGAATATGTACTATCCGCTCGCTTGTCACTGTATAAGCCTTTTTCATCTGACTGCCGCAGTTTGGACAGATTTTTTCTTCATCTGTAAGGTCAATGACTATTTTGGCTTTTGCAAGATTATTAGTTGTTGAAGCGCCTTTTCTGCCTTTATTTGATTTTTTGATTTTCTTTTCTTCTGATGATTTTTCTTCTGTTTCTGTTTGTGTGATATCTTCATCACTTGGAACAGGACACGGATTATCTATTTGTATACTCAGATCTTCAGAATCAAAAAGCAGAGGCTGATCTTTGAGAAGTCTTGCAGCCTTTTCACTGCGGGCTACAAACTCCATTGCACGTCTGTGGGCAAGCTTTTCATTCAGGATTTTTATCTCTGCAATCTGTTTAAGGATTTCTTCGTTTTGTTTTAAGATTTCGTTATTTTGTTTTAAGATTTCGTTGTTAGCTTCTTCAAGTTCTTTGTCTTTTTGTTT
>CAMNIU010000141.1 GCA_946540605.1 uncultured Treponema sp. | reverse complement strand
TCTTAATCATTTTTTACTTCCCTTATATAGTTGAAATTAACCGAATCATTGGCTAAACTGTTAATACAATGAGCATTCGGATATTAAAAAAAGCATTAGGACTGCTTATTGTCGATATCGTTATAATCATCGGCATTTTTGTCCTGCAATTTAGAACTGATTCCAATATAATCATGAAAATTGGTAATCTTCAACTGACCCTGGAATCACAGGATGAGCAGAACGGAGTTATCATTTATAAAAACAAGGTGCGACTCTCCTATAACGGCATAAATTTCTTCTGCGATGATAATAATCCGGCTTATGCAACTCAGGCTGGTCAAAAAATTGCCGTAAGTTTTACCGGACTGGAGCAGAAAGATCCGCTTTCTTATACTTTAAAATTTGATAAAGATATTAAGGTTACATTTGAACTTGCATCTGAAGATACTTCTGCATCTCTTGCAATTTTAACTGATTTCCCGGATGGTATTACGGAATTTACTCTTCCATATAATTATTCTTCAAATATGACTGTTCAGAAGTCTGAAAAAGACAGTCTTGTGCTTGCCGGCAAACGAAATGCATGGGAGTTTACAGCACACGCACTTTCTACTGAACGTTTTGGCTTTACAGAGCGTAATTATGTAGCAACATATTCTGTTTATGATGCAAACCAGAAGTTCAGCTTTGAGTCTATCATTGATTTACCTATTGCCAGTGCCGCTGAATATGCTAAGAACGTAGGTCAGTTTAAGCGAAATCTTATATCTTCTTTTGAAAATAATAATTCTGAGGCAAATATTACCGAGCAGATTGCTGTTTCTTATGTTGCAGCTCAGGCAGAAACCGGTAACTTTATTCGTGCAGTTGAAAATGTTCCAGACAGTATTAAGAAAAGCCGTCAGAGAACCTATCTTTCAGCACCATACTTTAATACTCTTGAGGATATGAATTCTAACCTCGAAAAGGTTATGAAGGATTATGAAAGCCGTATTTCTGATAGTGCCATTAAGCAGTCATTTGATTTATTCACTGTGCATAAAATTGCAGACTTTATTTACCTGCATTCCGGCCAGAATACTGTGCTTAAACTTTTAGGCAATGCCGCAAATGCGGATGTAGATTCACTTTCTATTGCGCAGATAACAGGTATTCTTCAGGTTTATGCAGATTTAACTTCTCTTTCTCCATCTTATGCTCTTGTGCTTGAGCCTATGCTGGAAGATTGTGTAGAGCGTATTACAGATGCATGTAAATATGAAGGCAGTATTCTTACAATTTCCGAAAATGATACCTTCCTTTCTGTAATTCAGGGAGTAGAAACTGGTATTGCACTTTTGCGTTATGGTCAGATTACTCAGAATGAAACTTATATCAGTGCGGGGTATGCACTTGTAAACTCATATCTTGCCGAAAGTTCTTCGTTCGATTTGCGTACTCTTGGAAACCTTTATCCAGTAATTGCTTACGATAATACATTCTATCCTCATTTACAAAAGATTTCTGATGTAGGAGAAAACAAAGTTTGGGCATGGACTTGTGCTAAGTCTATTTCTCTTGAAAAAGATTCTGACGAAAGTAACTTTACTGTTGAATTCCCAGAAGGTGATACTCATTATATTATCATCAAGGGTGTTAATCCGTTTAATTCTATCTATATATATGATATGGCATTCCGAACAGATCCTCGCTTTGAATCTTATAATTCATCGGGATATGTATACAAAAAGAGCACAAACACATTGCTGCTTAAGTCACGACATAAGTCTGAGTTTGAGACTGTAAGACTTGTATACAGACAGGCGGCAGCAGCTTCTGCGCCTGCTCCAAGAGTAGAACCAGCACCTGCTCCAACTCCGGCAGAACCTAAAGTCCCAAAGATTGAGCCTGCAGTAACTGCTGCTGCAACAGAAACTGAAGCAGAAGCAGCCGCTGATACTGAAGAATAAAAGATATAAAATAGAAAGAATTAAATTTCTTCGATATAGTCGTTTGAATTCATACGCTTGAGGACAATAAGTGTAACGTCATCACTAAACTTTTCGTTACCTTTAAAGTCTTCAAGCTTATCCATAATTCTGTTCATAATCATAATTGCGCTTTCGTTGTGATACTGCTGTAAAAGCTTGATTATGCGGTCCTTAGTAAAATCATCGCCATGGCGGTTTTTGCAGTCTGTAAGCCCATCTGTAAAGCAGACAATTATGTCATCCTGAGCAACTCTAAAATTGATTGGTGGGAACGATACTTCGAGACCTTCTACACCAAGAATTCCATATTGCTTTTCTTCATCCTGTTTAAGTTCAATAACCTTATTTTCTGCAGCACTGTAAAGAAGTGGGTAAGGGTGGCCAGCATTTGCAAATTCAACACTGCAGACATCTTTTTTGTTAAATTCACTGAATCGGAAGAGTAAACCTGTAATATAGTTTTCGACATTTACCTTTTCTTTGATATAAGATTTATTAATATCTTCAAGAACGTTAGAAAGCGGTTCTGCCTGTGTTTTACCGGTAATAAAATGCTGACTGATAATACTCTTTGCAAGAATAGTCATCAATCCGGCAGGAATGCCATGGCCCGAAACATCAAAAATACCAAGACCGTCTAATATTCCCTCGGTAAAATAATAATCATATAAATCTCCGGAAACGTTATTATCCAGAGCATTATATGAAATGGAAAGTTCCCAGCCACGGAAGGTTTTGTTTTTTACCGGAAGGAAGTTTTTCTGAACATGGGCTACTGTTTCGAGACCTTTAGAAAGTACAAAGTTTGCTTCAGAAAGCTCTTTAGTACGCATTGCAACAACTTCTTCCAGGTGCGTATTAAATTCAGAAAGTTTTGTGTTAAGTTCAGAATTATACTTGTACATATTTCCAAAGCGTAAGAGCAGGGTAGCCAGGAAGATGTAAAGGGTAAACTGCCAGCCATAAATCGTAAAGAAAGGCAGGTTAGGGCTTAAATTGCCACCTTTGAGGATCAAATCTATTACTACTCCAACAAGAACTGGTGAAAAGCCTGTTAAAAGTCCCAGAACATTTGCTCTGGTGTTCTTTTTAATAAAAGAAATTATAAGACGTGGAATGGTAATGGCAAATTGTAATGAATCAAAGACAACCAGAATAGGAATATATGAATTTAATTTCTTTGTAGAACTCAGTGAAAAGGCTATAAACATTGGAATAAATAATAGTGCAAGTCTAATTATCACAATAGGTTTAGAGTCTTTTTTTCTCAGATAGGTCATTACAAAGGAGTTTGCAAAATAGCCGGTGACAAAGGCTCCTCCATAAAAGAAAACTTTGATTACTGTATTATAGGAAAGCCAGATTGGTTTTGCCCAGGATACTTCTGAAAAGAAGAATGGCAGAAGAAAGTGTACTGTATAAAGATTAAGCAGGGCAAAGAAAAGATACACATTTTTGTTTTCATCTTTCTTCATTACAAAGTAAAGGAAGAGGTACATAAAAAAGATGACCATCATAACCCCGGCAAAAGCCATGGTAATTTTAGAGTTAAAGAAAGTCATTCTTTCTGCAGAAAAGAATATATCCGGTTTTTCGCTCAAAAAGATTTTTGAAGCAATACTAGAAAAAGCATCTGGCCAGACTTTTATTAAAATGGTATTAAGGCTATCCTGCTTTATCATTGATGGGGTAAACATAAAGTACTGAGCAGTAAAGCCGGCACTGCTTTCTCGTGGTGGAAATTCTCCATATTGTCGTACGGATGTATTATTCATCCACAAAATGTTAGCACCACGAATATAGCCGATGTAAAGACCTATCTCTTTATTTTTTAATTCTTCAGGAATAAAAAACTGAATTTTAAGCCAGATATAGTTTTCATCTTTTGTTGTAAGCTTATTGAGATTTTTCATCTCTTTTTTACTCAAAGGTAAAAACTCACCCTGATGGGGAAGGATTTCTCCCAAATCATATTCTGGAGGAGCTTCCATGTAGCTTACAAAGTTCGAAACATCATACCGTACAAATTTTTTTTTATGGCTACAAGATGAGAGAGTTAGACTTGTTATAATAAGAATGATAAACACCGTAAAAAAATTCTTCTTCATCTTATACTATAGTATACACTATAGTATAAAAAAAAGCGAATTTTATTAGAAGTCTTTTACATTAAAAGCGTTCAGCTTTTTTGTTACCCTTTTTATAGGCTGCTGCACCGCCACTCTTGCGAGAAGAAGAGCGTTCTGTTTGGGCGTGCACATTAGGTTTGTTGCCCTTTGCCTTGAGTCTTCCGCGTGGGGATTCGCGGTCGCGGAACGAATTACCGCCTTCACGTCCACCTCGTCGCTCGCGTCTTCCACCATTTTCGCGTTCGCCTCCAAAATCGTCTTTGTGAGGTTTGCGAGGTCCACGACCTTCTTCCTTGTCATCAAAATGCATGTGAGGAAGTTTGCGGTTAGTTTTAGACATCTCAATAGCCTTGCGTGCAGAAGCAACTGGAAGGCTTACGAGAGAGAACTGCTGAGCAACGTCTATATCGTCTACTAAACGGCCAGGAATGTGCAGAAGCTCACTGAAATATTCAGCAATTTCCTTGGCACGGTAGCCGTCGCGTTTTCCAAGAGAAACAAAAATACGCTTCTGGTCGCCGCGAGGGGCTCCGGATTTTGTATTGATTTTACCGTAATGCTTTGGAGAAAGCTGATCACCATAAACGATTGAAAGAACACCTGCAAGTACCTGCTGTGGCTCCTGATTTTCACAGAGTGCTGCGGCCAGGTCTTTGAAAACTGGAGTTAAGAGTTCTTCGCGGAGAACTGGTGTTTCAACTTCGGTTACTGGATTATCAGTATCTGTATTCTGGTCTTCTGCAATAACAGAAACGTCAGCTTTTTCAACTTTTACTTCAAAAAGCTTTTCCTTAAGTTCTTTGATAACGCGTTCGTTCTTTACATTCAGAACTTCGTTTACGCTTGGAATCTTGCCTTCTTCAAAATCGCTCTTTGTTGCCTTTTTTATGTTCTTAGAAAGGAAGCCGAGCTTGCGGCGTTCTTCCGGACGAACAAATGTAACTGCAATTCCTTCAGTTCCGGCACGACCAGTACGACCAATTCGGTGAACATAAGTTGCTGTATCAAAAGGAAGAGAGTAGTTTACAACGTGGCTTACACCTTTAATATCAATACCGCGGGCTGCAACGTCAGTTGCAACAAGAATGCGGGTTTTCTTAAGTCGGAAACGTTCCAGAACCTTTTCACGCTGATTCTGCATGATGTCCCCGTGAAGGGCAGCTGCCTCGTAGCCTCTCATATCAAGTTCGCGGGTAACTCTGTCTGCATCAGACTTAGTCATTGTAAATACAAGACCATAGAAGTCCGGAGAAATATCGATGAGGCGTACAAGGGCTTCGATTTTTTCGCTTTCTTTCACAAGCCAGTATTTCTGGTCAATCAGAAGGGCCTCATCAATTACCT
The DNA here is from genome assembly GCA_946540605.1 of uncultured Treponema sp. Taxonomy (GTDB): domain Bacteria; phylum Spirochaetota; class Spirochaetia; order Treponematales; family Treponemataceae; genus Treponema_D. Next base: position 6,291 of record CAMNIU010000141.1, on the reverse strand, counting down.
TTTCCTCTTCGATAATGTCGTACTCACCCATAAAGTCGCCGGCAATCTTTAAGATTGGGGCAGGCATGGTTGCACTGAAAAGCAGAATTCTGCAGTCTGGATTTGCATGGCGGAAAATCTCTTCAATGTCGTCAATAAAGCCCATATCCAGCATTTCATCGCCTTCATCAAGAATGAAGTATTTGATTTTGCTGAGATCGAGAGTTTTTCGTTCGATGTGGTCTTTAATTCGACCAGGTGTACCAACTACAATTTCAGTTCCGCGTTTAAGCTCCTTAATCTGATTTGAATAAGAAGCACCACCATAAAGAACAGTTGTGCGGGGATAATCTTCAGTTGCAAAAGACTGCATTTCTGTGCAGGTCTGAACTGCAAGCTCGCGGGTCGGCTCAAGAATCAAAGCTTCTACGTGGTCTGATTTTCCGCGTACGTTCTGAATGATTGGCAGTCCAAAGGCTGCAGTTTTTCCAGTACCAGTGCGGGCGCGGGCAATAAGATTAGTGTCTCCAGTGAGCAGGCGTGGAATTGCCAGCACCTGAATTGGAGAAGGGGTTACAAAGCCTTTTTTTGATACGGCTTTTAATGTGTATTCATCAAGTCCTAAATCTTCAAAAGTTACTGTTTCGGGAGTTTCGTTTTCGATTTTTTCGTCAGTGAATGTCTGTGTACCGGTAGTTTCGTTAGAATCAGTTACCGGATTTTCTGTGTATAAATCTTCCATATTAGATTGATTAATATACAAGAAAATACAGAGTTAAGCAACAAATGTCAGAGTTTTCAAAATATTTTCATAAAATCTGATGGGCGGAGCAGGCTCTGGATACGAACTGCCTCTGACCGTCTTTGCAGACTTGCATAAAAAGAAAAAATCAGTTTTCACTTGTGAAAGCTGATTTTTTCTTACACAAAAACGGCTCAGCGAGCAGGTTCGTATCCAGAGACAGCGGGAGCCCATCAGATTTTATGAAGAGAGTTCACTTACGGCATTTCTTGATAATTTTTTATAAATACTGTATTTTTATTGCTATATTAAACTAATGAGGAAAAAATATGATTATCACTTGTCTTGACCTTGAAGGTGTTTTGGTACCGGAAATCTGGATTGCATTTGCTGATACTGTTGGCATTCCTGAACTTAGAAGAACTACCCGCGACGAACCTGATTATGACAAGCTTATGAAATATCGAATTGCTATTCTGAAAGAGCACGGACTTGGTCTGCGCGAGATTCAGGATACAATCAAAAAGATTGACCCGCTTCCGGGTGCAAAAAAATTCCTCGATGAATTGCGTTCCTGCTGTCAGACAATTATCCTCAGTGATACCTTCAGCCAGTTTGCAGCACCTCTCATGGAAAAACTCGGCCAGCCTACAATTTTCTGTAATGAACTGGTTGTTTCTGATTCTGGTGAAATCACAGGTTACAAAATGCGCTGTGAGCAGAGTAAGTTCACTACTGTTAAAGCTCTTCAGTCAATCGGTTATGAAACAATTGCTTCCGGCGACAGTTTCAATGACCTTGGAATGATTCAGGCTTCAAAAGCAGGTTTCCTCTTCCGCTCTACAGAAAAAATCATCAAAGAATATCCTCAGTATCCTGCATTCACAGAGTACTCGGAATTACTTGACGCTATCAAAAAATATCTGTAATTTATTCTGAATTAAAAATACAGTCCAATCACTGTACCAGGGGTGGCGGAGAATTGTGAGACGTCGTCTCAATCCGCCTGAGATTATACCCTTAGAACCTGATCCGGATAATACCGGCGGAGGTAGGTATGAAAAAAGTTCATACTCTCTTCATTATAACTTCATTGGTTTGCGCTCTTTTTGTGGGTTGCAAAAAATCATCAAAAGCAAATGTAGATCCTGCTCGTCTTCAGGAAGTTGTGGTTTACACTTACGATTCCTTCTGCGGTGAATGGGGCAGTGGCCCGGAAATCGCTCGTCTCTTCGAAGAAAAAACTGGAATCAAAGTAAACTTCATCGACTGTGGTGACGGTGTACAGATTCTTTCAAAAGCACTTATCGAAAAAGCTGATCCTTATGCTGATGTTCTGTTAGGATTAGATAACAACCTTACAGAAAAGGCTACAGAAAGCGGAGTTTTCGAAAGCTTTAAGCCTTCAAATGCAGATGTTCTTGCAGCTGGTCTTGAAGATGCTCTTGGCGGAAAATGGCTTATGACACCTTATGATTACAGTCCGTTTGCAATCATCTGGAATTCTCTTTCTGGTGTTGAAGCTCCATCTTGTCTTGAAGATTTGACAAAAGATATCTACAAGAAAAAACTGATTTTGATGGATCCACGTACAAGTACTCCAGGGCTTGGTTTTGAAACCTGGGTAAATAAAGTTTATGGAGATAAGGCTGCTGATTATATGAAGCGCCTTGAACCTTCTATTCTGACTATGGCTCCAGGCTGGAGTGTTGGTTATGGAATGTTTACCGATGGCGAAGCTCCTCTTGTAATTTCCTATACGACAAGTCCTGCTTATCATATTGAGTATGATGAAGGCGATCAGTTTAAGGCACTTACTTTCTCTGATGGTCACGTTATGCAGGTAGAAGGTGCTGGTCTAGTAAAAGGCGCAAAGAACCCTGATGGAGCTAAAAAGTTCATCGAGTTCCTTATCAGCAAAGATGCTCAGAACGTAATTCCAACAACTCAGTGGATGTATCCGTCAAATGCGCAGATTGCACTTCCTGCCTGCTATGACACAATTGAGATGCCGGAAATTATCCAGTAAACTGTCATCCCGAACTTGTTTCGGGAGCTATAAAATAGATGCTGAAACAAGTTCAGCATGACGGCGTACGTTCATGTTGAAAATATATTTTTACACTCTCGAAATCGCACTTCTCTCAACACTAGTCGCCGCTGCGGCCGGCATACCGATGGCGTACTTTACTGCGCGCCGTCGCTTTCCTGGCCGCCGTCTGTTGCTTTCATTTTCTGCGGTTTCACTATGTGTTCCTTCCCTTATTGTTGCACTTGGCTATGTAAGCTTCTGGGGAATGAATGGAACTGTGAACCGGCTTTTTGGAACTCACTTTTCTTTTCTATATAGTACTGCAGGAATTGTAATAGCACAGGGGTTTTACAATGTTCCGTTTATAACTGGCATTGTTAGTGAGGCCTGGGAACGCCTGCCACGTGAACAGGAAAATGCTGCAAGACTACTGGGAGCTGGTGAAGCCCGTATTTTAAGAACTGTAACTTTACGACAATTATCCGGTGCAATTGGTGCTGCCTGCATTCCGGTTTTTCTATTCTGTTATTTCAGCTTTATGATTGTACTGCTATTTTCTCCTGTGGGGCGGTCGACACTTGAAGTTGAAATTTATCACTCAATAAGAACGACTCTGGATGTTGGCTCAGGTGCTAAGCTTGCATTGCTTGAAACTGTAACAGCTTTTGCAGTTGTACTTGCCTATAGTTTTGTTGCGCGCAGGAGCCAGACGACTTCGAGTGGTGTAGAATATGTACCATTTGAAAGACGCGGGCTTGGAGCGGGTGGAGCAGTTTTTTTATTTATTCCGCTAGTTATTCTCGTGTTGATTTTTTTGATTTTTCCACTTGGCTCTGTTTTTGTAAGCGGAGTGGGGGAAGCCGGGAAATTGTTGCGCGGCACGTCTTTCTGGAAGGCGGCCCTGCATTCGCTGGAATGTGGAGTCGCAACTGGGATATGTTGTACTTTGTTAGGCTTTGCTTACTCGGTTGGGGTAAAACTGGGACGCCGGCAGGGCAGCGTCTTTTTGCAGACGGTGCCGGTGCTTCCTATGGCGATTTCATCTGTAGTAATTGCGTGGGGCGCTACTTTGATTTTTCATCGCGGGAACGCGGCACTGCTTGTTGCGCTGCAGACTGCGCTTTACTGGCCAATCGCTTATCGGCAGATTCAAAACGGAATTAACAGAATAAGTTATGAGACGGACTCTGCGGCTCGGCTTTTGTCGCGTGGTTGGTTAGACAGTGTGGTCAGAATATATCTGCCATCTTGTCGTCCAGTTTTAATATCAGCCTTTGCCTATTGTTTTGCAGTGAGTCTTGGAGATGCAACAATGCCGTTAGTTCTGTCTATCAGGGATTTTGACACCCTTGCCTTGTATACTTATAAACTTGCGGGTGCATATCGTTTTAGTCAGGCTTGTGCCTGCGGTGGAATAGTTGCCGCAATCAGCATGATAATTTTTCTGGCAGGAAGAAAGTAGGGTCTGTATATGAGTTACTTTAGCGTAAAAAACATTCATAAAACTTGGGAAACCGTTACTGTAGATTTTTCTCTTGAATGTGAAAAAGGAACTATGACCTGTCTCTTAGGTCCTAGTGGTTGTGGGAAATCCACTGTTTTGAATATTATTTCCGGCTTAGAAAAAAATGATGAAGACTGGAAGAGTAAACTTGAAATAGAACTTGACAATCAGCGTATAGAAAAACTTCCACCTCGTGCCCGTAATGTTGGTATGGTCTTCCAGAGCGGTGCTTTATTTAATCATATGAATGTAGTAAACAATGTTGCATACGGACTTATCTCTCATGGAATGAAAAAAAAGGAAGCTCTTGCCCGTGCCTCTGCTTTCCTTCCTGACTTCGGTCTCGAAGGTTTTGACCGCCGTATGCCTCAAACTCTCAGTGGGGGAGAGCGCCAGCGTGTTGCACTGGCCCGTACCCTTATAACACAGCCAAAACTCGTTTTGTTAGATGAACCTCTTTCTGCCCTCGATGCAGATTTGCGACAGAGACTTGCTCTTCAGATTCGTAAATGGCAGAAGACCATGGGCTTTACCGCCATCATGGTAACTCACGATGTGGCCGAGGCAGAAACAGTAGCCGATAAGATTGTAAGATTCTCAAAATAATGATATGTTTTCGGAATATAAAACTTCCGGAGGCAGCACATGATAACAAAAAATGACTATCCTGTTTTAGAATTTGACGACGACAAAGATGCCGTTGTAAATCCTTTCAAATGGAATCTCGATCCATTTTCCAGTGACAAATTGATTATTACCTTCTTTCCTGATGTAATGAAAAATCTTATGGAAAATAATCAGCTGGAACTTGAGCGCGAAATCAGTGGTGAAAATCCTGTTTATGTTTATCGCTTTAAAGAGCAGCCGGAAATTCTTATTACCCTCGGTTATGTAGGCTGTCCTGCCTGCGCAGGAAACCTTGAGTTCTTTGCAGCCTGTGGTGTTAAGAAAGTTATCTTCTGTGGTGGCGGCGGAGTTCTTGATAAAAATATCAAAGTAGGCCAGCTGCTTGTAGTAGAAGGGGCAATCCGCGACGAAGGTTTTTCTTACCGCTACATTGAGCCTTCCCGCTATATTTATACAGACAAAAATATCACAAAGAAAATAACTGATTATCTCGAAAGCAAAAAGATTCCTCATCTCACAGGCCTTACCTGGACCACAGACGCCATGTTCCGCGAGACCCGTGCTCTTGTTGAACAGCGCAAGGCAGAAGGCGCAAAAATTGTAGAGATGGAACAGGCCGGCTGTATTGCAATTGCCCAGTACCGCAATTTTGACTACGGTGCAATTATCTACGGCGGCGACGACGTTTCGCAGGATGAATGGGATACCCGTTCCTGGGATAAACGTAAGGGCATCCGTTATAATCTTGTGATGTTGTGTAAAGAACTTGTTAAGGAAATCTAGTTTTTCATATACCAGTATGAATATAATTTCTCAAAGCCAAGCTTTTTATAAAGATTCACCGCAACAGTGTTAGTCTGAACTACCTGAAGATATGAATGATGAGCACCAGCTTCGTATGCCTTTTTAAGAATTGCACTGCAGACCTTCTTGCCAAGTCCATGTCCTCTTAGTTCAGATGAAACAATAACATTCTGCAGCAGCATATATCCATTTTCAATTGCAGCAGATGAGCAGGCAGCGGGCTTTCCTTTATATAAAACTGTACAGTAAATGGTATCAACCAGAACTTTTGCAAGCATTCGTGTGTAAACATCCTGGTCGTGAGCATCATTTATTTCGTGAATCTTAAAGAAAAGAGGAAGCCATCCTTCCGGAGTTTTAGAAAAGACGTATTCGATTTGAGAGTCATTGTCCGGCGAGCTATTGTCATTGTCCGGCTCGACCGGACAACCTAAATCACACACCATCAAATCTGTAGGCGTAGCAACTTCATATCCGCGTTTTTCTAGAAAATCATTGAGCTCAGTATCAAGTTCTGTTAGTTTGAACTGACAAGGTAAGCCCTGCTTTTTATACAACTCTTCACAGTAAGCTACTTTTTCTGTAATTGGTTTGGAAGAAGGG
>CAMNIU010000140.1 GCA_946540605.1 uncultured Treponema sp. | reverse complement strand
GAAAAGATAATCCTTGATAAACTTACTGAAAAAGGTTTGATTGAAAGATAATGGATTGCCACGTCGCTGCGCTCCTCGCAATGACGGCATAAAAAAACGGTGGTTTCGATACGATGCTTACGCATCACTCAACCACCGTTTCTTTTTAGATGCTGAAACAAGTTCAGCATGACGTTTATTACTAAAGATTAGCCAGTAACCAGTCTTTAAACTGATTATAATCATTTTCCATTGGAATAGCGTTGTCCGGCAGTCTCATAACTGCTTCGAGGCGGTCCGGCATAGGAGGTTCCTTGCCGATTGCGTCTGTTACAATCTGACCAAACTTAGCAGGTGAAGCTGTTTCGAGGATTACGCCCACAGCCTTCTTTGCAGTAACTTCGCCAGACCATTTTGGAAGGTTTGGTGTAAGGCCAGGCTTGTTCCAGTCGTTCTTTTCGCCGGCAATAAGCTTTTCCATTGCGCCGCTGCGGATATCATCCCAAGCCTGCCAGCCGATTGCTCCGTGAGGATCAATGATATAACCGGTTTTATCGTTACAAGAGCGGATAGCTTTTTTGATACCTTCATTATCAAGCCAGTAAGAAGCAAAGAGTTCACGAACCTGATCCAGAGTATACATAGCCTTAATGCGCTCATAGTTACTTGGAGCACCTACGTCCATGGCATTAGCATAGGTTTCAACAGAAGGACGTGCATTGTAATCACCAGTTGCAATCCAGTCTGGAATTGTCTTGTTTGTATTAGTTGCGGCAACAAAACCTGCAATTGGAGCACCCATTTCGCGGGCAATGAGACCTGAAGTAAGGTTTCCAAAGTTTCCGCTTGGAACAACCATAATGATTGCAGGATCCTGAATCTTGTTATCCATTGCAGAACGGTTGCGAACTGTCAAAGCAGAGTACATATAGTAGAAGCTCTGTGGCAAAAGACGTGCAATGTTGATAGAGTTTGCAGAAGAAAGACGGAGTTTTCCGCGAAGTTCTGTATCTGTAAATGCTGTCTTTACAAGTTTCTGACAGTCATCAAAAGTACCTTTTACTTTGAGCGCACGAACGTTTCCTGTAAAGGTAGAAAGCTGTTTTTCCTGAAGAGGACTGATTTTTCCATCTGGATAAAGAATTGTAACATCAAGCCCCGGAACGCCGTGGAAAGCACTTCCTACAGCAGAACCTGTATCACCAGAAGTTGCTACCAGAATGTGGAGCGGAGTATCTTCGTTTCTGTTGAAGTAAGACATTGTGCGGGCCATAAAACGAGCACCAAAGTCTTTGAAAGCACAAGTTGGACCATGGAAAAGTTCCATGATATAAGAAATTGCATCAGCTGGAACAACCTTTGGCTGGAAAGGATATGCATCTGCAATGATTGCTGCAAGGTCGTTATCTGGAATTTCGCCTTCTACATAAGGCTTTGCCATATTAAAAGCAACATCACGGAAAGAAGGTGCCGGGTCTTTATTAAGCAGACTTGAATCTAACTTTGGAAACTCTACAGGAATGTAAAGTCCTCCAGTTGCCTGATTCATACCACCCATAACCGCGGTTTTAAAATCAGCTTTTACGCTACTATCTCTCGTGTCTGTATAAATCATATTTCCATCCTTAATGAGTATTATAAACCGTAAATAATATCGGTTACAATATACTCTGCAATTTTATCTTTTCCTTTTGAAACGCATTCGTTCCAATTTTTCCCATTTGATTCATAGCTTGTGGTAAAAGAATAAACTTTGTTTCCGTTTTTCATATCATAAGCTTCGATATCAGCTTTCATAACACAAAAATATCCAGAGCCATCTTCTTTTTCTGTTACCGGCTGGGCAAACTTAATTGTTCCGTAAATAAGATAACCATAGGCTTTTCCACCGATAATTTTGAAGGTGTCTTTATAAAGTGCCTGCTGCTTACCAAGATATGAAGTTTCGTTTACAGGACCGTTTCCAACCATTGTGATGCCACGGGTTCTGAACTCTGCCTGAAGATTAGAAAAGTTATTTATCGGGCGGTCTTTTTCATTAAAATCCCATACAAAAAGCACTGCACCTTTTGATGGTAAATCAGATTTTACCTTCCAATCTGCTTCTGCAGTAAATGGCTTAAGGCGTGCAAAAAGCTCTTCGCTTTCGTTGATTGGAGTAGGATATACAGTTACCTTTGTTTTAGCGGCAAAACTTGTTGCCTCTGGAATAAAGGTGATTTTTCCTTCTGAATCTGTTGTGAGTTCTGTTTTTTCAAAGCTGATTCCTTCATCAACTGATTTAGAAGCAGGATAGGTAAGTGTAAGTGAAAGGTTTTCTACCGGTTCGCCATCTGCATTCTTTGCTTCAAATACAAAAGGTGCGGCAAAACTTCGTCCTTTGTAAACTTCTTTTGGAGAAGAAACGCTTTTAATTGTGATTCCTTCCAGAGATTTTATAAAAATGTCTTCAGGAGATTCCTGAACAACTAATTGCTTTGGTTCTGATGATTCTGCAAACTCAATAGTTGCTGGTTCTGCAGTAATTTCTTGTGTAGAAGCGCAGGATGCAAGTAAAAATGCTGCAAGTGTGCTTGTAATAATATATGTAGTTTTTTTCATTTTTAGTCTTTTTTCTCTCGATTTGAATTTTTATAATTGTATTATTAAAAGCCTTTTTTTACAATAACATATTGCCGAAAATTTACTATAAAAGGTATAATAATTTTTTAATAAATAACGTGGTGGGAATTATGGAACGTTGTACAAAAGCAGTAATCTACAAAGATAATCTTGAATATAATTTAAATCAAATCAGAAAATATGTAAAAAAAGACGTAAAATTATGCGTTGCAGTAAAGGCTGATGGATATGGTCACAATGCTGTTTTGACTGCTCAGATTGCAGAAAAAGTTGGAGCTGAATTTGTTGCGGTTGCCACAGTTGAAGAGGGGGTAGAACTTCGCGAAGGTGGCATTAAATGTGGAATTTTGCTTTTGAGTCTCTGTACTCCAGAAGAAATGGCGGCGCTTTTTGAATATCAGATTACTCCGCTGGTTTTTACAGAGGAATATATCAGGCTGATTGGAACTGCGGCAAAGCAGGCGGGCGCAGTTGATTTTAAGGTACATCTTGCAGTTGATACTGGCATGGGCCGAATTGGATGCTATCCAGAAGAAGCTGGTGAACAGGCTAAATTTATTGAAAAATGCGGACTAAAACTTGGCGGAATGTGTACACACTTTGCTGTATCAGACAGTCTTGCAGAAGAACATATTGAGTTTACACGCGGGCAGTTTGATGCGTTTAAACAGGCTGTAGCAAATGTAAAGGCTTGTGGAATTGAGCCTGGAATCTGTTCTTGTGGTGCAAGTGCTGCTCTTTTGAATGATGAAGACATGCAGTTTGATATGGTTCGTCCCGGAATCATCACTTATGGTTATTATCCGGATGAAATTACAAAAGAATATTTGAAGAGTACTGGACGCGACTTTGACATTAAGCCTGTTCTTGCCCTTGAAACAAAGGTGGTTGCAATCAGACATTTTCCTGCCGGTAAGTCTGTTTCTTATGGCCGTACCTGGGTAGCTCCGGAAGATACTGATATTGCAGTTTTGCCGATTGGATATGCTGATGGTTTGCTGCGCCGTTTTTCTCCCGGACTTGAAGTTACGATTAATGGCAAAAATTATCCTGTACGCGGCCGTATCTGTATGGATCAGTGTATGGTTGAAATTGGCAAAAATAATCCGGATGTAAAACTCTGGGACACTGCCGTTATTTTTGGTCCAAAAGAAAGCGGAGCGCTGAATACTGCAGAAGATTTAGCTAAGCTGGGAAATACCATTTCGTATGAAGTTCTAACGGCTTTGAGTAAGCGTGTGCGTAGGGAGATATTGTAGATTGCTTCGTCATTGCGAGCGAAGCGAAGCAATCCATATTAATTAGACTGCAAAAATTCTTTAACTTCTGATACTAAGTAGAAGGAGCCTGTTACAAGCAGGATGTTTCCGTTTGCGGCAGACTCTTCGAGCGCTTTTTTAATCATCATTTTATAGTCTGCATCAGCGGTAAACTGAACTTCGGCATTTGTAAAAGCTTCAATTTCTGCATTCAAATCTGACTGTTTTCGTTCGCCCGGACGGGTAACGTAAACGTGTTCAAAACGGTATTTGAAGAGTTTTGAAATATCTTTTACATCTTTATCTGCGGCACAGGCAAAAAGCAGTGAAACTTTTTTCTCGCCGTAAAGTTTGTTCAAAGTATCGATTGTAAGACGTATACTGTTGAGAGTATGAGCTCCATCCAGAATTAAAGCAGGAAGCCCGTTATAGCCTGGAACTTTTTCCTGAATTTCAAAACGTCCCGGAAGCTTTGCTTTTGCAAGGCCGCGCTCAATAATTCCTTCATCGAGATTTGGCATCAGTTTTTTTACTGCAACAATTGCCATGGCCGCATTCTGTGCCTGCATTTTACCAAGCAGCTGCATTTGAGTTTCTATAGGACGATTAAAGAGTTCGCTTTCAAAATGAACCGTCATGCGTTTTTTGGGTCCATTAAAATGATAGAAGGAACTTGTGATGTAGTCGTCTACAAAATAATAAGGAGCGTGGCGGGTAATTGCTTTTTCGCGCAGAACAATCTTTACGGATTCAGTCTGCTGTGGAGCTATAACTACCGGTGTGCAGTTCTTTATGATTCCAGCCTTTTCAGCGGCAATTTTTTCGAGGGTGTTTCCAAGAAACTCTGTATGTTCAAGTTCAATTGGAGTAATGCAGCAGAGTTTTGGACGGATTACATTTGTAGCGTCTAAGCGGCCACCAAGTCCTACTTCAAAAACCGACCAGTCAACTTTTGCATTGCGGAAAGTGAGGAAAGCATAAAGGGTAACAAGTTCAAACCAGGTAAGAGGTCGCTCGGCAGGAAGGTTCTCCGGAATGATGGAATCAATATTCGGCATGAGTTCTTTTACGGTTTTTTCGTAAATCTCTTCTGGGAAAAATCCGGTTGGAGTACAGATTCGCTCGCGGAAATCAGTTATATGTGGGGAAGTGTAAAGTCCGACTTTGTATCCGGCTTCATCTAAAATACAAGAAATAAGGCGTGAAACAGAGCCTTTTCCTTTAGAGCCTGCAACGTGAATACAGGGCGCATAATCCTGTGGGTTATCAAAGCGTTTGCAGAGGTAATCAATGGTGTCGAGCCAGAAGATTTCTTTTTTTGGATTATGTTCAAAATTCAGGTAGTCGTTGAGCCAGTCCTGAAACACGTCTATTGCATTCACGTTGTTTATTATAATTATTTTATGATGTTATGTCATTATATTATTTACAGACAACTTAAAAAACAGGAAATACTTCCGCTTTTAAGGGGTTGAGGTAAGTGAAAAAATCTGAACTGCGGAGTAGTGAATAATAAAGACAAATAAAGTGGTCTATAAAAATCTAGACTGCTCCCGCTGCGGCCAATCAACAAACCGCTGGTGTACCGTTTTTGTGAAAGAATCCTGCGGTTTTCGTTCCGAAAATCCTCGGATTCTTTTCATGGCTAAACGCCAAAGACGTTACGATGCGGCTTGTTGCTTGCCGCCGCTCCGCAGTCTAGATTTTTACAAAGACAGTGTTTGCTTATACACATCACCGCGGTTCAGATTTTTTATATAACGTCTTTATTGAAACAATGGGTGTTTCTCTATATAATAACTATAATTGATTTCGAAGCTAGTTCGGAATGACAAAACAGAGGAATAAAAAAAATGAGTGAAGAGATCCAGTATACTGACATAAATAAAAGTTTCGAGGCTGCTGTTGAACGCAGTAAGAAAATCGAAGAAGATTTAATTAAAAATCCTAAAAAATACCGCGTGTTGACCGGTGACCGTCCTACTGGACTTCTCCATATTGGTCACTATTTTGGTTCATTGCAGAATCGTGTTCGCCTTGCAAATATGGGCGTTCCTACAATGATTCTTATTGCGGACTATCAGGTTCTTACAGACCACGATGCTTTTGATAAAATCAGCCAGAATACTAAGCAGCTTGTAATTGACTATCTTGCTGCGGGAATTAATCCTGAAAAGCAGGATGTTATCATTTATCCTCACAGCTATGTGCCTGAGTGTAATCAGCTGATGATTCCGTTCCTGACACTGGTTTCGAATGCTGAACTTTCACGCAACCCAACTGTAAAAGAAGAAATTGAATCTGCTGGCCTTAAAAACGTAAATGCTGGAATGTATACATATCCTGTTCATCAGGCCTGCGATATTCTTTTCTGCAAGGGAAACGTTGTTCCTGTTGGAAAAGATCAGCTTCCACACCTGGAAATGACACGTACAATTGCAAGCCGCTTCAACAAGAAGTTCTGTACAGATATGGGCAAGGAACCTGTATTCCCTGAGCCACAGGCTTTGCTTTCTAAGACTCCAATGATTTTGGGATTGGATGGAAGCCAGAAGATGTCTAAGAGCCGTGGAAACGCAGTAATGCTTTCTGCAACAGAAGATGAAACTGCAAAACTTATAAAAAAGGCAAAGACAGACCAGGACCGCAACATCACTTATGATCCAGTAAATCGTCCAGAAGTTGCAAACCTTCTTATGCTCATCAGCCTTTGTACCGGTGAAGAGCCAACTGCAATTGCAGCCCGCATTGGTGACGGCGGTGGCGGAATGCTCAAGGCAACTCTCACAGAAGCTTTGAACGAAAAACTCCGCCCATTGCGCGAGGAACGTGCCCGCCTGGAAGCATCACCTGATTATATCAGAAAGGTATTGCTGGATGGTGCAGCAAAGGCCCGCGAGATTGGTATTCAGACTTTAAACGAAGTTAGAACTGTGATGAATATGGAAATATAGGGGAGGTACCCTTGTTCCGCATTGCAATTTGCGAAGACGAAAAAGTTGTATTAGATTTTGAAACTTCTCTTGTTAATAAGTGGGCAGCCGGTCGAGGCTGTCCGCTTGAATTAGATACTTATATTTCTGCTGAACAATTCCTTTTTGAAAGTGAAGACAAAGCGTCTTATGATGTCCTGATTTTTGATATTCAGATGAAAAACATGAACGGCATGGAGCTGGCTAAAAAGCTTCGTGCCCGTGGTTGTGATTCTGTTATTATTTTTGTGACTGGTGTTCCCGACTATGCAATTGAAGGCTATGAAGTTGGGGCAGTGCGCTATATCCTAAAGCCTGTTAAAGAAGAGGTTCTGAACGGGCTGCTGGATTCTGCTTTTGAAGAGAGACAGAAAAAAGCGGAAGATTTTTTCCTTCTGGGGCAGGGTGCTGATCTTGAAAAAATCAGTTTTGAGAAAATTCTTTATATTGAAGCGCGCGGGCATTATGTGTTTTTGAAAGGCACTGATTTTGAACGCGAATGGAAAGCGGGCTTTGCGGAAACTGCGGCTGCCTTTGAGGGCCGTGGCTTTTTCTGCCTGAGGCGTGGGCTTTTGGTGAATCTTGCACATGTTGCCCGTATTACCCGAACGGATTGTATTCTCGACGGCGGGGAGACGCTGCCTGTTGCGCGCGGGGCCTACAAAGAGTTGAATGAGGCATTTATAGAGTTCTTCAGGAAGTAGATTGCCGCGTCGCCCTTCGGGCTCCTCGCAATGACCGTCATTGCGAGGCCGAAGGCCGAAGCAATCCATTGTCACAAGGCTTAAGCCATTTTTTTTAATGAAATCTTACAATTCTTAGTGTATAATATTATTTGTGAATAATTTAATAATGTTAATAATTGTGGCTTTTGGGGCTGCACTTATCTCTGTGATTCTCACAATAATAATTCTCAAAAATAAATATGACAAACGCCTGTCAGATTTTCAGGATTCAGTTCTCAAAAAACAGCGCGATGAGGTTCAGAATATTTACCAGACAATGAGGGCCTGGCGTCACGACTATCATAATCATATGCAGGCAATAAAGGCCCTTCTTTCAATGGGAAAGAAAGAAGAACTGTCTGAATATTTAGACAATCTCGAAAAAGATCTTGACAGCATAGATATTGCCATTCGAACAGGAAATGTTGGCCTGGATGCAATTTTGAGTTCAAAAGTAAGTATTGCCCGCAAGAACAATATTGAAGTGAACTGTACAGCAAAAGTGCCACAAGACCTAAAAGTGAGCGATGTGCATCTCTGTGCCATCGTGGGAAACCTTTTAGATAACGCGATTGAAGCATGCGAGAAAATTACTGAGGGAACGGCGCCTAGATTTATCCGAATTTATATCGGGCTTTTTAAGAGTCAGCTTTACATTTCTGTTTCTAACGCAACCTGCGAAAAGCACCGCCGTCGCTTGTCGGAGCTGGTGACCAGCAAGTTGGGCGAACACGGCTTCGGCCTCCGCCGAATTGACAAGCTGGCGGAAAAGTATGACGGCTACGTGAACCGAAAAAATGAGCCGGGGATTTTCGCGACTGAGGTGATGCTGCCGCTTTAACAATTCATGCACCAATTTTTGCATTTCGTGTACGTTAGAGTAATTCAGTTAAAAAAAAATATATAGTTCAGGCATCTTTTTTATGTGAGGTTGCTTATGAAAAACAGTGTTCTTAAAAATATCCGGCTAGCCTTAACGGCCTGGTTCCACCGTTATCCTTCGGCCTGGATTCTGGTGCCAATCTATCTTGCAATAAGGATTGCAACGCCCTTTATCAATACCCTTATTCCTTCTCTGGCAATCCGTTCAATCGGGCAGGGAAATGTTAAAAACTTTGTAATTCTTATTTGTCTGGCGCTACTTGTTTTTACAATCATAAATGCCGCGGCAAATATTATGGGAACTTATGTTCAGGTGCAGCGTACCTATACAAGACTTGCAGGCTACACCGCGGACTTTGCCCATAAAACTCTTACTACAGACTATCAGAATATTGAGCCACAGAAAAAACAGAAGATTCTTGGCAAGGCGGCTCAGTCACTTTCCAGCAACTGGCGGGGTGTTGAGCACCTTATGATTCAGACTACAGAATTTTCTATTCTGACTTTTGGAATTATAACTTACGGAAGTGCGGTTCTGCTTTTGGACTGGAAGATTCTTGTGGTAACTCTTGCAATGTTTGTTTTTGATGTTGGGCTTAGAACTTATGCAATTAAATACAGCGACAGTAAACGCGAAGAAAGCAGCGAAATCTGGCGTAAGAAAAATTACATTATGCAAAAAAGCCTCAATGTAAGTGCAGGTAAGGATATTCGAATATATCAGCTTGGAAACTGGTTTCATAAGCTTTTGTGTGAGGTTGTAATTGCCCGTGGAAAGCTTGAAAAAAAACTGCAGCTGAGATGGTATTTTCCGACAGTTTCCGGAACCTTCTTTAATTTAGGCCGCGACTTTATTGCCTATTCAATTTTGATTAAGAGGGTGCTGGATGGTCAGATGGATATTGCAACCTTTACCCTTTATCTTGGAATTATAAGCGGTTTTACAAACTGGATTTATTCTCTTTCGGAGCGCTTTAATAATATCAGAAAAGCAAGTCACGAGTTTAATGACTATCATGATTTTATGAATCTGCCGGATAAGGAAAGAAAATCACCGTCCTCTGCGGTGGGTTCGACAGGCTCAACCACCGTACACAAAGAAAGTGCGCCAGAAATCACCTTCAAAAATGTTAGTTTTGCCTATCCTGATGTAGAGAAAAATACAATACAGAATCTGGATTTTACAATCAAAGCCGGAGAAAAAATTGCTCTTGTTGGAAACAACGGTGCGGGAAAAACAACAATCGTAAAACTACTCTGCGGCCTTTACGACCAGACAGAAGGAGAAATCCTTGTGGACGGAAAAACAATTGATGATATTGGTCTGGACAAATATCAGGATAAAATCTCAGTTCTCTTTCAGGATACAAATCCTATGGCCTTTACAATCGAAGAAAATATTACAGGACTGGAAGAAGGCCAGTGCGACCAGGCCAAGCTCGAAGACAGCCTCAAAAAATCTGGCCTCTGGGAAAAGGTTGAATCCCTGCCTCAAAAAGAAAAGACTTATATCACTCAGACTTTTTCTAAGGATGGAATTCTTCTTTCGGGTGGTGAAACGCAAAAGCTTTTGCTCGCAAAAGCAATTTACAAAAATGGTTCCTTCCTTATTCTGGATGAACCAACCAGCGCTCTTGACCCTCTGGCCGAAAGCAAAATCTACGAGGAATACAATAATCTTGCCCGGGGAAAAACTGCGGTCTTTATTTCGCACCGGCTTGCCTCAACAAAATTCTGCGACCGCATAATGTTCCTGGAAAACGGTTGTATTGCAGAATGCGGCAGCCACGAGGAGCTTATGGCCAAAGGCGGCAAGTATAAGGAGATGTTTGATATTCAGGCACAGTACTACCGCGAGGATTGTCATTCCGAACTTGTTTCGGAATCTCAATTATAAAAGAGATGCTGAAACAAGTTCAGCATGACAGACTAATAAGAGAGGAAATATTATGAAAAATAACACAATATCAAAGGTACTAAAACTCACACACCGTCTGCAGCCGGGACACATTACTCTTATCATCATTGCAAAAATCATAAGTGTTACCGGAAAGTTTGTGCCAATCGTTTTTGGAAGTATCATTCTTGATGATCTTATTCAGCATAAGCCTTTTGAAGAAATCCTTCATTATGCCCTTATAATGATTTCAATCGTGGCTTTTACTTCGCTTGCTTACTGGGGGCTTAATCATATCATTTCTGTGAACGGTTCTGTAATCGGCGAAAAGGTAGATCAGATGATCTGTGAAAAATCCTTTGTCATTGATTATGACATTCTGGAAAAAAGCGACACTCTGGACATGATAAAAAAGGCTCAGGATGGAATGAATGCCCGCGGAGACTTTTCTGCGTTTAGTGCTCACTTTGCAAGTTTTATTGAGCATGCCCTGTCTATTATTTATTCAATTGTTCTGCTGGTACCTCTTTTTATGCCAAAGGATTCTGTTATGTCCGGCTTTTTGCCAGGTCTTCTTAATAAAGGGTACAGCTTTATAATTCTCTTATTTATGCTTGCTTTGAGTATTGTGGTTTCTTCAATTGTAAAACAAAAAGAGGCCAGGTTGCAGCATGAACTTTTTGAGCGCAATGTCCAGACTAACAGAGAATACGGATATTTTTATAATCTGATTTTTGATTATGCCAATGGTAAATATGTCCGCCTTTATAAGACTCAGCCGCTTATTGAAAAAAAGATGAATAAGATTGTGCAGTATCTTGAAGATTCTTTTAAGCTTATGTTTACAACCACAAACAAAAATCAGCTGCCGGTTTTTCTGGTAAACTGCCTTATGCAGATTGTAAGTTATCTTTATGTTGGACTTAAGGCAATTTTTGGAATGATTTCAATAGGTTCTGCTCTCAAGTATATTTCTGCCTATTCAAATCTGGTAGAAAGTGTTTCAGGGATTTTTTATTCCTGGATTGAAATTAATGTTAAGTCAGAATATCTTTCATACTTTTATGATTTTATGGAGATTAAAAACAAGCAGTATGAAGGAACTATCCCGACAGAAAAGCGAGACGACAATGAATTTGAAATTGAATTCCGCGATGTTTCATTCCGCTATCCAAATACAGAAAACTATGTACTTCGTCATGTAAATCAGAAAATAAAAATTGGAACAAAAACTGCGGTTGTTGGAAAAAATGGTGCGGGTAAGACAACTTTTATAAAACTTCTCTGCCGCCTCTATGAGCCGACTGAAGGTCAGATTCTTCTCAACGGAGTAGACATCCGCTATTACGATTATAAAGATTATTCAAGGATTTTCAGCGTTGTCTTCCAGGACTTTAATCTCTTCTCCTTCAGTATAGCTCAGAATGTTGCCTGCGATAAAGATTTTGATGAGCATAAGGTAAACGACTGTCTTGAACGTGCGGGATTTGGAGAGCGCTTAAAGACTATGCCAGATGGAATAGGCACAAATATTTACCAAATGCAGGATAATGGAGTTGAAATAAGCGGCGGTGAAGCCCAGAAAATTGCAATTGCCCGTGCCCTCTACAAGGACGCTCCTTTTGTAATTCTTGATGAACCGACCTCTGCTTTAGATCCTGTTGCCGAATACGAAATCTATCAGCATTTTGATAAAATGGTTCAGGATAAAACTTCGATTTATATTTCGCACAGAATGTCCAGCTGCCGTTTCTGCGACAATATCCTTGTATTTGACCAGGGAGAAATTGTAGAGCAGGGCAGCCACGAAAAACTGATGGAGGCCGGCGGGCTTTACAGCGAACTCTGGAATGCCCAGGCTCAGTATTACGCATGATGGATTGCCACGTCGCCCTGTCGGGCTCCTCGCAATGACGAATATCGTCATGCTGAACTTGTTAATAGTGTCATGCTGAACTTGTTTCAGCATCTCTTACACTTTTCGTAGCGGCGCCTTGAAACTCATTTTTCTTGGCGTTGCGACTTTTTCAAACTGCACTGTGTAGGTGGCAGCCGTCTGGTCAATTGCAATGATTGTACCCCGGCCGAGAATCTTGTGTTCAACAGTGTCACCTTCGGCCAGGTCTGCAAGCTCTGCTTTTTTTGCGAGAATGGAATCTGATTCCTGAATATAAAGCTTTGTCTTTGCGATAGGCTGAGGCGGTAGTTCTACTTCGTAATTAAGAAGAGGCTTATCTATGTCAAAAATAAAACGGGAAGGATAGCGGCCGCCTGCGTGCTGGGAAAAGCCTTCGGCTTCGGTAAGGTAGAGTTCTTTCTGGGCACGGGTTATTGCAACAAAGGCAAGCCGGCGTTCTTCTTCCATTGCTTTAAGTGAATCAACTTTTTTGCTTGGGAACATGTTTTCATTCATGCCAACTATAAAGACAACCGGGAACTCAAGGCCCTTTGCCGTGTGAATTGTCATGAGGCGCACGGCTTTTTTGCTGGATTCAATATCTGCGTTTGTGTAAAGGGCTGCGTGGGCAAGATAGTTTTCAAGTGTACATTCTTCGCCGCAGGAAGTTTCATATTCATAAATTGACTGCTTGAGTTCTGCAAGATTATCCAGACGCTCCTGACTACCTTCCGTTCGTAAGGCAAGCTCGTAACCGCTCTGGTTCATAATGTGGCTGAAAACCTCAGAAATCTGCCGGCCTGAGTAAGAGGCAGAAAAGCTTTCTATGAGGTCAATGTATTTCTGTGCCGTTGTGTTTGCAAAAAGCGTATCGTTTACTAAAAGCTTAAGGGCATCGTAAAGTGAACCGCCGTTAGTTTCGACAAACTCTTTAAGAGCTTTTATGCGGCGTTCGCCCACATTGCGCTTTGGCTGATTTACTGTGCGCAAGAATGAAAGGTCATCCTTGTAGGCTATCATGCGAAGATAGGAAAGTGCGTCTTTTATTTCTGCCCGGTCAAAAAATGGCACACCGGAGTTTAAGGTGTAAGAAAGTTTTTCCCTTTGGAAGACCTCTTCTATGCTGCGGCTGATATAGTGGGCACGGTAGAGGATGGCGATGTCGGAGAGGGCGTAGCCGGCTTCTTCAAGCTGACGCACTTTCTTTAAGATATACTCGGCCTCGTCTTCTGCGGATTTCGCGTGGTAGTAGGCTGGCAAGGGGGATTTTAAGGGGGTATCCCCCTTAGGAGAAGGGGTAGCGAGCAACGAAGTGCGAGCGAGGGGGAGACTTCCCCCTCCTATATTTCCAACCACCAGATCCTTTTTAATTCTATCTTTATTCTTCCCAATCAGACTGTTTGCGGCGTCGAGAATGGGCTTTGTGCTTCGGTAGTTTTTGTTCATCACAATTGTGCGAACGCCGGAAAAGTTTTTGTCAAACTCAAGCAGGTAACGGATATCTGCACCGCGCCATGTATAGATGGTCTGGTCAGGATCTCCCACAACAAAAAGGTTATTGTGGTAAGGGCAGAGGGCTTTCATCACTTCGTACTGAATCCAGTCTATATCCTGAAACTCGTCTATCATTATGTATTCAAGCCGCTCCTGCCACTTGAGGCGGATGGCTTCGTTTGTCTGGAAGATGTAGAGAACGAACTTGAGCAGGTCGTTGTAGTCCAGACCGAAGCATTTTTTCTGCTGGTAAAGGTAACCGTAAAAAATTATGTCATCGGCTCGGGTGGCAGCCAGATACTTCTGGTGAATCTCATCCAGGCTCATGCGAATCAGGTCTTCGTAGTAGTGAGGCTCCTTAAAGATTTTGCGGATTTCTATCATGTCGCGGGCGTTACCGAAGGTCATCTGGCGCAGGGTAAGTCCGCGTTCTTCGTAGATAATCTGCAGCATGGCATTGATGTCGGAATTGTCGAGGACTAAAAAACTTTTCGGGTAACTTACGGCGTTTGAATCTTCCTGAAGAACACTTACGCAAAAACCGTGGAAAGTAGAAATGTAGCCTGTATCGTTGTCGCCGGTAAGGGCCCGGATTCGGTTTCGCATTTCAGCTGCGGCCTTGTTTGTAAAGGTAACGCAGAGAATGTGGGAGGGCAGAATTCCGATTTCGTTTACAAGGTAGGCAAAGCGGTAGGTAAGAGCACGGGTTTTTCCTGAACCTGCTCCGGCAATTACGCGGACGTAGCCTTCGGTTGTGGTAACGGCTTCTCTTTGTTCTTCATTAAGGCTTTCCAAATCGAAAGCTTCTTTGTACTTTTCTTTGCCATAATCTTTATAGTTTTCTTTAATCATTAAATTCTCCCAAACCCACAAAATAATTATAGGAGATTTAGCAAAAATAGACTATAAT
>CAMNIU010000139.1 GCA_946540605.1 uncultured Treponema sp. | reverse complement strand
GCTGAAGAGGTAACATCCGTACTCAGCAGTATCAGAAATTACGCGGTTCATTTCGTAAAGGCGCTTGCGGTCAATGAGGTTTGCAATAAGAGGAACTTCGTGGAGTGATTCGTAGTAAGCTGATTCAGGTTTAATTCCTGCATCAACCATAGTTTCGAATGCAAGTTCACAACCAGCCTTAACCATAGCAACAAGAAGAATACCCTTGTCGAAATATTCCTGCTCGCTGATTTCTTCGCTTGATTCTGCATTTTTTTCGAATGGAAGCTTACCTGTATCTTCACGCCATGCAAGCAAATCTTTATCACCGGCTGCCCAGTCCTGCATCATAGTTGAAGAAAACTTACCGCTGATGATATCGTCCATATGCTTCTGATAAAGTGGAGCAAGGAGCTTTTTGATTTCTTTAGAAATTGCGTTTGCCTTGATTTTTGCAGGGTTAGAAAGGCGATCCATCATGTTTGTAATTCCACCCCATTTGAGGGCTTCGCTTACAACGTTCCAGCCGTGCATAAGGAACTTAGTTGCATATTCAGGAGAGATGCCTTCTTCTATCATCTTGTCGTAGCAAACGATTGTACCGGCCTGCAGCATACCGCAGAGGATTGTCTGCTCGCCCATAAGGTCAGATTTAACTTCTGCAACAAATGAAGATTCAAGAACACCAGCCTTAGAACCACCCATACCTACAGCGAGAGCCTTAGCATATGCCCAGCCCTTTCCTTCTGGATCGTTTACTGGGTGAACGGCGATAAGATCTGGTACACCGAATCCACGCTGGAACTCGTGCCAAACTTCTGTACCAGGTCCTTTTGGAGCACACATTACAACAGTGATATCAGGGCGAATCTGCATTCCCTCTTCAATCATATTGAATCCGTGGCTGTACCAGAGAGCAGCGCCCTTCTTCATTTTTCCCATTATGTCATTAATAACTTTTGAATGCTGCTTATCTGGAGTAAGGTTTCCTACGAGGTCGGCAGTTGGAATCATTTCATCGTAGTTACCCACTTTAAATCCGTTTTCTGTAGCGTTTTTCCAAGACTGGCGTTTTTCTGCAATTGCAGCATCACGCAATGCATAGCTGACGTCCAAACCAGAATCGCGCAAACATAAGCCCTGGTTTAATCCCTGAGCACCGCAACCAACGATTACGATTTTCTTACCTTTAAGTGCGTTAACACCGTCAGCAAATTCTTCCTTAGCCATAGAGCGGCAGTGACCAAGCTGAAGACGTGCCTCTCTCCAAGGAATTGAGTTGAAATAGTTGTTTCCCATTTTCATGCCTCTTTAAGTGATTGTTAATAACTTTAGTATAATTGAAAGTTATAATTGCGTAAAGTAGAGTTAGGAATTAAGTGAGTTTATTATAGAAAGAAATCTATAATTTTCTTAAGGGTGGGGCGTTGCGGGGGCAGAGCCCCTGCTGGGGTGGTAGCGAGCAACGAAGTGCGAGCGCAGGAGGGGGCTCCCTCCTCTTTCATATTTTATTCGAAAACGTTTGCGAAAAACAGTGTTTTAGGTGTACAATAAAGCTACAACGTTTTAGTGGAGGCGTAGAATTTGGTTACGCTAAAAGACATTGCTAGGGAATGTAATGTTTCCTTTTCTACGGTAAGTAAGGCGCTTAAAGGCAGCCCTGAAATCAGCATTGAGACGACAGAGTTTATTCAGAAAAAAGCACATGAGATGGGCTATCACCCGAATATTGCAGCACGCAGTTTACGTACCAACCGAACTTATGACATTGGTGTAATTTTTGAAGATAAAACTGGAGCGGGTTTTCAACATCAGTATTTTGCTACCATTATTAGTGGTATTCAAAAAGTAGCGTTCAGCCGTGGCTACGAGATGACATTTGTAAGCGGAGACTCTACAAAAAATTATGACTACTACTCTCATGCGCTTGCACGTAATTATGATGGTGTTGCAATTCTTTCCTGTGATTATACTTCTTCGGGAATTACACAGCTTGTAAAAAGTGACATTCCAACAGTGTCTCTGGATTATTTTTATGATATTTCACATGCCGCAGTTATGAGCGACTACACAGCCGGAATTAATGAACTTCTTGAATATGTTATTTCCTGCGGTCATAAAAAAATTGCAATGATTCATGGAGAAAAAACCTGGGTTACTGACCAGCGCATTGCTGCTTTCAAAGATATTTGCGAGCGACATGGCATAAAAATACCGACTGAATATTTTGCAGAAGGTCTCTACCATGACCCTGTAACAAGTTCCGCAGCAACAGAAGTTTTTCTTTCACTTCCTGAACCGCCGACTTGTATTTTTTACCCGGATGATTATGCAGCCCTTGGAGGTATTCGGGAACTGAACAGCCGAGGTCTCACTCCTGGTAAAGACATCAGTATTGTTGGTTATGATGGAATTGCCCTCACTTCTATGATGATTCCACCACTTACAACGTACGAACAAAATGGAGAAACAATTGGCCGTACTATGGCGGAAGCACTGATTTCAAAAATTGAAAACCCAAGCCAATTTGTACCTAAAAAAGAAATGGTTACTGGCCGGCTCATAAAGGGTGGCACGGTTGTAAAGTTATAGCCCAGGGATAACGTCAAATTCATTTGCATAAAAATTAATCTTACGATATAATTTCACTACAACGTTTTCGCTAGTTTTGTGAAAACTATTAAAACAAACAGGAGATGCACATGAAGTTCGGACACTTTGATGATGCAAAACGCGAGTATGTAATTGATACTCCGCGCACACCTTACCCTTGGATTAACTATCTTGGAACTCAGGGATTTTTCTCGTTAATTTCTAACACTGCCGGCGGTTACAGCTTTTATAAGGATGCACGACTCCGCCGAATCACACGTTACCGCTACAACAACGTACCTATTGATATGGGCGGACGTTATTTCTACATCAACGATAACGGTACAATCTGGAACCCTGGCTGGTCTCCTGTAAAAACTGAACTCGATTTTTATGAATGCCGCCACGGTATGGGTTACACAGTAATCACAGGTAAAAAGAACGGCCTTAAAGCTGAAGTTACATTCTTTGTTCCACAGGATTATGATGGAGAAGTTCAGCAGGTAGTTTTGACTAACGAAAGCTCTGCTACAAAGACTTTCAAATTCTGGTCATTCGCTGAATGGTGTCTTTGGGATGCTCAGGATGACTGCACAAACTTCCAGAGAAACTTTTCTACTGGTCGTGTAGAAATCAAAGGCTCTACAATCTACCACAAAACTGAATACCGCGACCGCCGCACTCACTTTGCATTCTATACTGTAAACGACACAATCGACGGATACGATACAGACCGCGACACTTTCATTGGTCTTTACAACGGCTTTGGTGACCCACAGCAGGTAAAAGCCGGCACCTGCGGAAACTCTCTCGCAGACGGATGGTCTCCAATTGCTTCTCACTACAAGGAAATTACACTCAAGGCTGGCGAGTCAAAAACTCTCGTATTTATCCTTGGTTATGTTGAAATGCCTGTAGACAAAAAATTTGAGGCAGACGGCAAGACAATCAACAAAGAAAAAGCTCTTGCCATGATGGAAAAATACAACACACCAGAAAAGTTTGCTGCAGGTATGGCTGAGCTCCGCGCTTACTGGGACAAGCTGCTTGGCATCCTCAACGTAAACACACCGGAAGACAAAGTAAACCGCATGGTAAACATCTGGAACCAGTATCAGTGTATGGTTACATTCAACCTTTCACGTTCGGCATCTTACTTCGAATCAGGAATTGGCCGTGGTATGGGCTTCCGTGATTCTAACCAGGATATTCTTGGTTTTGTACATCAGATTCCAGACCGCGCTCGCGAAAGACTTATCGACATTGCTTCTACTCAGCTTGAAGACGGTGGATGCTACCATCAGTATCAACCACTTACAAAGAAGGGAAATGCAGACATCGGTGGAGACTTCTCTGATGACCCACTCTGGATGATTCTTTCTGTATCGGCTTACATCAAGGAAACAGGCGACTGGTCAATTCTCGATGCAAAGGTTCCTTACGATAACGATGAGTCTAAAGCAAAATCAATGCTCGACCACCTTACAGTAAGCTTCTATCACATTGTAAATAACAAGGGACCACACGGACTTCCACTTGCAATGCGCGCAGACTGGAACGACTGTATCAACCTTTCCTGCTTCTCTGACACTCCAGGTGAAAGCTTTCAGACATATACAAACCCTAAGTTCAAGGCAGAAGGCGGCTACTCAAAGGTTGCAGAATCTGTATTCGTTGCAGCCCTCTTTACATACACAGGTCCAAACTTCGTTGGCATCTTGAATCACCTTGGAATGAAGGACGAAGCAGCTAAGGCTCAGGCAGAAATCGACAAGATGAAGAAGGCTATGATGGATTCTGCATGGGACGGAAACTGGTTTATGCGTGCTTACGATGCCTATGGCAAGAAGATGGGTTCTCACGAATGTGAAGAAGGACAGATCTTTATTGAGCCACAGGGCTTTGCAATCATGTCTGATATTGATAAGGACGCAACAAAGAAGACCCTTGCCGCAATCGATGAGAGACTTAATACAAAGCACGGACTTGTTCTCAACAATCCTGCTTTCAGCAAATACTATGTTGAATACGGTGAAATCTCAACATATCCGGGCGGATACAAAGAGAACGCCGGTATCTTTACTCATAACAACGCATGGATTATCTGTGCTGCCGCTTATGCCGGTGAAGGTAATCAGGCATTTAAATATTACTCAGAAATTGCACCTGCATACACAGAAGAAACTTCTGACATCCACAAGACTGAACCATACGTATATGGCCAGATGATTGGTGGTAAGGATGCAGGTTCGGACATCGGACAGACAGGCAAGAACTTTGGTCAGGGAAAGAACTCATGGCTTACAGGTACCGCTGCATGGAACATGGTTGCAATCAGCCAGTACATTCTCGGTATTCAGCCAGACTTTGACGGACTCAAGATTGACCCATCAATTCCTTCTGACTGGGACGGATTTACAGCTACCCGACTCTTCCGCGGTGCAAAGTACAACATCACAATCAAAAACCCAGGCCACGTTTGCAAGGGCGTAAAGAGCATGATAGTTGACGGTGCTGCAGTAGAAGGCTGTGTTGTTCCTTATGTTGAAGGAAAGAAGGAAGTTAATGTTGAAATAGTTCTTGGATAAAAAAAGTCCCCGGTTAAACCGGGGATGACTTCCAATTATGAGACCTCGGGAAAACCGAGGGCTTTTTTATTTCTACATTTCCTTTGCTGCAATCAATTTTTTAGTCGAAATCAAATCTACTCCGCGGCAGATTAAGTATCCGGCAAAAGTACAAATCAAACGGTCTATAAATGTAACTGGAACTCGCGGTAAAAAGAAAGACAAAAAAGCTCCCAGATTCAAATTTTCAAAAGACGAGAAGAATCCATCTATTGGACTAAAACCTAAAGTTTTCTCAAAAAGCGGACGTAAAAATGCATCTAACACACTTGCAATAAAAGAACTTGCTAAAGCAGATGATATCGCAATAATCACAAGGTAAATGACTGTAATTGTGCGACTGGCATAAAAACTTGATTTGTCTCTGGAGAAAAGCCAGGTAATAAACACAATTGCCATTCCACAGAGCGCATATAGAAAATCAAAACATGCTATTTCTTTACCAAAAAAGCCACAAAGCACAAACGTCATAAGAGGATTAAACAAAACTGCAACAATAAGTCCCGGAATTAACCCAGCCATTATAGTTGCTGCAACTGTGAAAATCGTATCGAAAAAAAATGGAGACTGACAAACTCTAGCAAAAAGAGCAATCAAAACATTCAGAATAAGGCATATGATGCAAACAAGCAGGTTATATATAAATCTGTTTCTATGCATCTACTTCCACCGAAATTGGACAATGATCAGAACCTGTAACATCTGCTAATATAACAGATGATTTTACCTTATCAATAAATCCGGGATTTACACACTGATAGTCAATACGCCACCCTATGTTCTTTTCGCGGGCATGGAAACGATAGCTCCACCAGGTATACATTTTTGGTTCTTCACAGAAATGGCGGAAAGTGTCTACATAACCAGCGGATGTAAACTTATCCATCCAGGCACGTTCTTCAGGTAAGTAGCCAGCATTACCTTCGTTTGCTTTAGGATTTGCAAGATCGATTGGTTTATGAGCAATATTATAGTCTCCGCACAGAACAATGTTAAAACCTTCTGCAACCAGCTGATCGCATTTTGCAAGTATTGTATCGCAGAAAGCAAGTTTGTAGTCTAAGCGGGCACCAGCATCCTGGCTGTTAGGAAAATAAGCTGATATAACGGCGAGCTTTCCATATTTGGCAATTGTTACGCGGCCTTCATCATCAAAGCGTTCATCACCCATAGTTTCTACACTGTCTGGTTCTTGTTTTGTAAAGATGGCAGTTCCAGAGTAGCCCGGACGCTTTGCGCTGCTGAAAAAGGATTTATAAATTCCGCCAGGAGCAAGAAGCTCTGGAGAGAGCTGGCCAGGATTTGCTTTTGTTTCCTGAATACAAACTACGTCTGCGCCGCAATTAAGCAGCCAGTCGATAAAACCTTTTTTTTCAACGGCACGAATTCCGTTTACGTTCCATGATATGATTTTCACTTAGCTACCCGTTTACAAGAATTTCAGAAATATTAAAACAGTTGTCACCAATGTGTTCGATTGTGCGGACAATGTCGATGTACAAAAGCTCAGCCTTAACGTCGGCGCCGCCTTCAAGACGCTTACGTGCAACTTTCTTAAGATCTTTTCGGAATGCATCAATACCGTCTTCGAGTTCGCGGGCAAGTTCAAGTTTTTCTGGTGTGAGCTGTTTGTTGATATTTATGCGGATAAACTGAAGGAACTGGCGCGCAAGCTCAATATATGGCAAAAGTCGTTCCATATCTTCGCTCTGGAACTTCATCTTCTTTTCGATGGAACGGGAAATCAGCATGATTGTGCCATAGCAGGAGTCGCTCATGTTTTCAAGTTCATC
>CAMNIU010000138.1 GCA_946540605.1 uncultured Treponema sp. | reverse complement strand
TCCTTCGTCACGGCCTAAAATGACCGGCTCAAATTCCGGAATTACGTCAAACTTGTCAAAGCCCGCATCCTTCTGGATTTTTCGCTCATAGTCGTTGAGCTCGTTTGTTTCGCGCTCACTGATTTCTGCAAAGCGTGCTTTTTCTTCATTAGTCATGTCGGCCTTTGGACGGAAGGCGCCCGCCTCAGTGCTTGAAGGTACGCCGTTGAGTGTGTGCGGTATCTCGGCCAAAGGTCCGCAAACCTTAATGTGTTCGCGGGCATAAAGACCGGCATTCATTCCGGCAATCAGTCCCTGGCCTGCAGCTTCCTCATATCCAGAAGTTCCATTTATCTGACCGGCATTAAAAAGCCCCGCAACACGTTTTGTTTCCAAAGAAGGATAGAGCTGAGTAGGCTCAACAAAATCATATTCAACAGCATAACCAGGTCTGCTCTGAACGGCATTTTCAAAACCGTGCATTGTGCGCATAAAGGCATCCTGAACACACTCAGGAAGACTCGAAGAAAGCCCGTTCAAATAAATCTCATCAGTTTCCAGACCTTCCGGCTCAACAAAAATCTGATGGCGGTCACGCTCTTTAAAACGCATAACCTTATCTTCGATAGAAGGACAGTAGCGCGGACCAATTCCACTGATTTTACCGCTGTACAAAGGAGAACGACCAATGTTCTCGCGGATAATTTTATGAGTTTCTTCATTAGTATAAACAATGTGGCAGTTTACCAGAGGACGCTCTACCCTCTCAGTTTCAAAACTGAATGGAATGACCTCTGTATCACCGGGCTGCTCGTCAAGCTTTGAGAAGTCTACTGTTTTTCGCAGGATTCTCGGCGGAGTTCCAGTCTTAAGGCGTCCTGTTGTAAAGCCAAGTCTGTGCAGACTTTCTGTCAAACCATAAGCTGCAGGCTCGCCGACACGTCCGCAAGGAGCATCATATTCACCAATAAAAATACGACCACCAAGGAAGGTACCGGTTGTCAAAACTACAGAACGTACAGGAATAATGCGGCCTCGTTCTGTAACAAGGCCAGTCACCTTCTGTCGCATTCCGCTCTTTGCGGCAGCGGTTCTTGCTTCACCACGCTTTTCACCAGGGATAGTTCCCTTTTCTGCAGAACTATCACTGTTTGGAGGAAGCGGTGTCGAACTCGCAGTAGTCAGGATATCAATTACTGTATCCATCAATGTATAGAGATTAGGTGTAGTTTCACAAATCTTACGAGCCAGCTGAGAATAAGTAATCTTATCAGCCTGGCTGCGAGGAGCCTGAACTGCAGGGCCGCGGCTCTTATTGAGCATGCGGAATTGAATCATAGACTTATCTATGAGTTTTGCCATCTGACCGCCGAGCGCGTCGATTTCGCGAACAATATTTCCCTTTGCAATTCCACCGATAGAAGGGTTACAGCTCATGCGGGCAATTGCATCCGGAGTCTGGGTAATCAAAACAGTCTTAAGTCCCATGCGGGCACAGGCAAGTCCCGCTTCAATTCCGGCATGTCCCGCACCGACCACGGCAACATCATAATAATCATAAAAACCAGGCATTTATTTTTCTTCCTATATTCTTTCCAAAGTGTCATTCCCCGGCTTGACCGGGGAATCTGCACAAGGCAAATCTTATATAGATTGTCCGGTCAAGCCGGACAATGACACTCAATGTTAAATTCTTTTTCTTTCCCCAACTGCTTGTAAAATCTTCTTGTCAAACTCTTCCTTCGAAAACTTCTGCACGTGTGCAGTATAAACGCTACGGTCTGTAAACTCACTCTCACGTTTTTCAAACTCTTCCATACAGGCGATCAAGCTTTCTGCAGTCTGCTCATCAAAGAAAAGACCAGTCTTTCCTTCGAGAATTGAATCACAAGCCCCGCCCTTTCTGTAAGCCAGGACAGGACAACCCGCAGAATTAGCTTCAACCGGAATAATTCCAAAATCTTCAATTCCAGGAAAGAGCAGAGCCTTAGCTTTTGCAAAATACTCACAGATTTTTTTGTCGCTCACACGGCCGGTAAAAGTCACAAGACCGCTCTTTGCATATTTTTTTGCTTCCTTAGATTTTCCGTCTCCAATCACAACAATCTTTCTGCCGGATTTGATGCAGGCTTCAATTGCAAGATCCGCTCTTTTGTAACCAACCAGCTGACCAAAGAATAAATAGAAATCTTCCGGCGCTCGCACCACAGACTCATATCGTTTAATATCACAGGGAGGGAAAATCACTTCTGCATCGCGGTTATAATAACGTTTTATTCTTGCCGCAACAAAAGAAGAATTAGCCACAAAGTGGTCTACCAGATTGCTGGACATTACATCCCACTGGCGGAGCCCCGGAATCATCATCTTCATAAAAAACTTTACCAGCGGATTTGATTTTCTGAAATACTCATGATACATATCCCAGAGGTAGCGCATTGGAGTATGACAGTAACAGAGATGGAATGCTCCAGGAGCCGGACACACCCCTTTTGCAGGTCCCGATTCGCTGGAAATAATAAGGTCATAACCAGTCAGATCCAGTTCCATCAAAGCGTTTGGCATAAAAGGCATGTACTTCTGATACATTTTGCGTGCCATAGGCCAGCCGTTAATTTTTGTCGTATAGATTTTATGAGATTTTATAGTATCAGAAATTTTATCCGGATTATAAACATTGGTATAAACATCAGCATCCGGAAAAAGGCGGCACAATTCTTCAACAACCTTTTCGCCGCCCCTCATAGTCACAAGCCAGTAATGCACAATTGCAACTTTCATTTAAGACCTCTGTAAACCGGTGGTTGAGCCTGTCGAAACCACCTTTAATTCCGACTATCATACCAAATTTATTAAAAAATGTAACGTGCCCCAATTGTCAAAGAAATGCCCGGCATAGGATACCCTTCCACCGCCTGATACTGCCAGTTCAAGGCATTATCAAGTTTGATATACGGAGTAAAGTGACCGGCAATTTCAACACCTTCAGCAACAAAGTTTAAAAGCACATAAGGCTGAAGATAATAGACATTCATATTCGAAGTATAGCGAAGGCCTGTATACTGAGCACTCACTCCAAGCCTTATAAGTTCAAAATTAAAATCCGCATTCAGACTGCACACAAAATCCGGAGTCCACATAATCTGTTTGCCATAAGTTAGTTCAGACTCATCCAGAAGAGCATTATAAAGGTACTCCCCATTAACACTAAGGCAAATCATCCGGCCAAGAAATTCTGCTCCAAAATTAAAATCAAGGCCAAAATAAAATGCACTCGAAAGATTTTCTGTAGTGCCGCTTCCCCATTTGATTTTATCTTTATAATAATCAGAAAATAAAGTCAGGCCACCATTAAGTGCAGTGCCACCACGTGTCACTCCCTTCAAAGTCAGGCCTAAATCAGCCCCCCAGCCAAACTCAGGCTTCAAATCAGGATTGCCCTTAAAGCCACCGCCCTGCCAGAATAAATCATCCATATTCGGAAACTGAACCATTCGGTAAAGGTCACTAAAAATGCGCACAGCACCGCCGGCACTTTCCCAGGCAGCACCAAGTTTTGGTACAAAGGCAGCATTCACTTTATCATCATTAATGCAAAACTTAAAAGCCAGCGGCAAACTGAAAGTCCAGCCTCCCTTATCACCAAGCCCCAAAGCAAATTTTGTAGTTTCCTTCACAACACCGGAAAACTGATTGTGCTTACCATCATTTGTAGAATCAAGATTCGTATAATCAAAAGAAAGCCCCGCCAGTTGACGAAGCCTTCCGCCGGCCAGTGAAGTAAAATCTGCCGAACCAGAATATTTTAAAGTATTTATATGATGCGTACTGTCTTCACTTCCCGAATCATTTTTATAAAAACGATTCTTGCAAAACCACGCAACATTATTTTTCAAATTAAAAAGCCCAGCCACAGCCGGATTCCAGAGTGCAAAAGAAAGGTCATTATTATAATCTCTGAGCACACCAGAATCTTTCGAAGTAGCCTTGCCCGGAGTATTTTTTATTCCGCCATACAAAGAATCAGAAAGAGAAAAATAATTTCCATTTCCAAAATAGTGAGTCACAGCAACATTCCCATGACCGTCCGTCACTTGAGAATTATCACGAGTCTTAATTCTCATTCCCTGCGCATTACCATCAGGTCCGCCCTTTACACCAGAGCCAATTCCGACAGCTCCATCAAATGCACCACTTGCAAGCGAGCCCATCCTGTCAATTTTGTAAAAATATTTATTAGCCGCAAAACCAGCAGAAAGCCCTGCCGTCAAAAAAGTTGCTTCACTCAAATTCCCAGACCAGTTGAGCTTTTGAAAAACAGAATCCACCGGCCGTGCAGAATTAAAAAAAGTTTTAGCAGCCAGCTCAGCACTCAAGCGATTTTTATCAGCAGTTTTTTTTGTAGTGATGTAAATTACACCGCCAACAGCACCTTCATCTTCCACGCCTTCCGTAAAACCACCGCGCACAATTTCAATACGCTCAATCGTCGCCATATTAATAGAAGAAAAATCAAAAGTGCCATACTGCGCGTTATTCACACAAATCCCGTCTACAACAACGCGCACAGTCTCATCCGTAAACCCTCGCACACTAGGTTTACTTTCCATTCCATAAGGTCCGTACGCAAGATTCTGAATCCCCGTACTCTCAATCACATCACTCAAATCCTCAAAGTGCGCCGCCTCAATTTCCTCAGCCGTAATTACAAGCTTCTGCTCCATCGACTTCGAAATAAAAGTAGTCACCTCAGGCAAAACAATTTCCGCGTCCTGAGCAAAAATGAGAAAATTAAGAAAAAGAATAGAAATAAAAAAGAAATATTTTTTCATTGATATAAAGGAGGGCGGAGCCCCGCCCTACGCCTCAACCACCTGCGGTGTTTTCGGCTACCCCACCCAGCGGGGGGGACACCCCCGCAACGCCCCCGTAAATTCCTCACAGAGCTAAAGAGCGCACGGAGCAGTTTCTTCATCACGTCATTGCAAGCGAAGCGAAGCAATCCATTTCTGCATGCCTATGTTAGACATGACAGTCATTGTCGGACTTGATCCTGCGACGTTTGCGAAGCAAACTCGTTTACAATCTGTACAAGGCAAGTCCTGTACAGATTCCCCGGTCAAGCCGGGGAATGACAGTTAATTTACTTTAGTAAATGTAGTATTAATACCTGCAAACCAACCGTTGTCAACAGTATATAATTCTACAGCCTTAGACAAAGACTCTGCAAAATCATATGTTTTATACGCATCACACATCTGTACTGAATCTGCTGTAAGATTTTTATATGCAACAGCGCACCATTTTCCTGCACACTCTACAGTATATGGTTCATAATCTGGTCCTGGACCATAACCTGTCATATTTTGTGAAAACTGATAATAAATATATCCAGATGTTTCAGAAGTTTTTGCTACATAAATCGGGCCGTTATGTTTTCCATAGCTTGCTGTTTCAATATAATCTGCTGTGATTTTGCAATCATAACCAGTATAAGCATTATATGTTTCAACATTATCTGCCCAAGTACTATAAATTGTTACTTCCTTAGGACTTGTTGGATCATCTGGCTGCTTACATCCCACCAACACCAAACATGCAACGAACAATACCGCTGCAAACAAACGAGAAAATTTAAAATTTTTCATTATTTCCTACCCGGAAAGCGAACTTGCGCACTTTCCAAAAGTTGAGATATCCCCTCATACGAAGGGCGTGTACCAAAGTTTCCGGACTCGTGACATATCAAGACTAATCTTCCCAGAATAAGTATTCCAGTGATTGTACAGCCCATAGAAAGTTTGTCATCCTTGACCGAGTTTGCTTCGCAAACATCGCCGGGCTTGACCCGGGGATCTTTCAACCACATACCGTTGCGCATTCAGCTCAGGCCTCTCACCTGATTCCATTGAAATACACGAACAGAATATAACATAATACTTACTTTTTGTCATTTATATACAGAATGTCCCATTGAAAACGGAGTATAAACAACTTAAAAATAAAAAAACTCAAAGAAATTTACACTTTTTACCAAAATCACTTCATAAAATCGTAAAAGTCTCTCCATAATATAGCTGAGGGAAAATTACACTTACAACGTTTTTCCCGGAGGTATACATGTCTAAAGTAAACACTTTTGAAACAGTTTTTGATAACATTGATCCAGAAGTACTAAAAAGAGTCCAATCTTTAAGGCTTATTGATGATGACCTTATGACTGTTGTTTTTAGCGGCGATAAAAAAGCAACTGATTTTCTAATCAAGATACTTTTGAATCGAAATGATCTTACCGTAACAAAGTCAATGACACAGGTACAAAAGCATAATTTATTCGGACGCTCTGTTAAGCTTGATATTGTTGCAGAAGATATTTTCAAAACAGAATATAACATTGAAATTCAGCGCGCAGGGAAAGGAGCTGGAGCTAGAAGAGTAAGATATCATCAGGCTATGTTAGACAGCCACACACTAAAGAAAAAAGATGATTTTAAGGAATTGCCAAATCTGTACATCATATTCATTCTGGAACATGATTTATTCAAAAAAGGATACCCAATATACTATGTAAATAAAACAATGAATGTTACAGATGATAAAGGGCACTGTTTGCCATTTGATGATGGTTGTAATATAATGTACATTAATGGAGATTATAGAGGTAACGATGCACTTGGCAAGCTGATGCATGATTTTTCAACACCAAATGCCGATGAAATGTATTACAACACGCTTGCTCAAAAAGTAAAATATCACAAACAAAATTCAAAGGGGGTACAGAATATGTGTAAAGTAGTTGAAGAATACGGCGATGAACGAGCCGCTCAGGCTGCATATCAAAAATCTATTGAAGCTGCTATTAATCTTTTAAACATGAAAGTTTTAACACCTGAACAAATTGCACAGGCTCAAGACCTTCCTCTCGAAAAAGTTCTGGAATTGCAGAAAGAAGTTATCCAAAAAGGATAAACAGGCAATTCCCTGTCATTTTAATTTGGAGTTTCTTGCTATAACTGTTTTGGGGCTGGCTTTTTATAAGTCAGTCCCTCTGTTTTTAACGAACAAGATATTCAGCAAGTTCTTCGGCAGACATCATAATCACTTTGGCGCCATGTTCTTCCAGAAACTTTTTACCGCGGAAGCCCCAGTCTACTCCAATCACATCAAGGCCTGCATTCATGCCAGTCTGCATATCAACATCAGAATCCCCAATGAAAACTGCCTTCTGACCATCAGATTTACCATCCATTCCGGCTCGGTTCAAAATCTCATAAATTCCGTCAGGGGCCGGCTTTGGAGGCATGCCTGGGCGGCTGCCGGAAATAATATCAAAAAGGCCAGGAAAATAATCATCACAAAGAGCAATGGCTGCAGGCTCAACCTTGTTTGTATTTACGGCAATTTTAATTCCTGCCGCACGCAGGGCTTTAATGCATTCAGGAATACCGGCATAAGGCGCAGTTTTGATTGCACAATGTTCTTCATAGTAAGCAATAAAATCAGCCAGAATCTTATCAAACTCAGGATTCTCGCGTCCACCTTCAATAGCGCGTTCAATCAACTTTGGAATACCGTTTCCTACCATAAAACGAACTTCATCCAGTGTGTGCAACGGCAGCTTATATTTTTCCAAAATCACATTAAGAGAATCAGTCATATCATCCAGAGTATTAAGGATGGTTCCGTCCATATCAAAAATTGCA
>CAMNIU010000137.1 GCA_946540605.1 uncultured Treponema sp. | reverse complement strand
CAAAACCTTTTTCGCCAAGGGCAGTTTTCAGTTCAGGCATGGAGATTTTATTTTTCCCACTGATATTTATTCCGCGAAGTAAGGCGATAAATCTCACTTTTGACTCCTTATCCATTCATCAAGAAACTTCATCTCTTCTTCTGTGTGAAACCAATGATCGCCACCCTTTCCGTGTATGTATAAAACTGAGTTCATATTTTCTTAGTCCTTATATTTTAGTTCCAATACAAGTATTTTTACTGTTCAGCCTTCGATGCACAATAGAAAACCTCAACGACGACAACTCCTGTGGCACCCAAAAATACCCAAATACCTGCCGGTGTAAAAGAAAATATCAGGCTAACAAGTCCTGCAATCATAAAAGCCCAGCCTAAGGTTCGCTTAACCCATGTCAGATTTTCATCTTTTACCGGAATATTAAGCATCCATTTTTCCAGCTTTGGAAAATAATTTCCAATTATAATAAACAGAATGGAACATATAGTAGTAACAATTTTTGTTGGATCAATTTCCTTCCCAAGTGAATATGAATAGACAATAAAAGATATGGTATAGCACAAAACAGGCATAAACCATTTAAATACATATGGCAATTTTGAGTTTACATTTTCGCCCATTTTACTAGCTTTAATATTAAACGAAAGATGTACGATTGCATTTCCAAGAATCATTAACAATGGAAAAAGAATCACATTCATCCAGCGACCACCCCAACTATCCACATTTCCATCTGCATTAAAGTGAATTGGCATTTGCTCGGGGAGTTTTTTCCACATAATAAGCCCATAAATCATTGGACCAAAACACAAGAGTGTCGAAAGAATAAAAGTCACGTCAATAATCTTATTCGGCTTCTTCTCGTTCATCATTTGTTCCTCCATCTATATCGTTTTGAATAAAATCAAACTGACTGAACCAAAGCATGATTTCTTCAAAAACAGAAGTATTAAGCTCGTAGTACACAAAGTTCTTAAACTTACTTTCCCGGACTAAATCCGCTTTCCTTAAAATGGAAAGATGATAGGAAATTGTTGCACCTGTCATATCAAATTTCTCTCCAATTTCGCCAGCTGATTTTTTTCCTTGTTTTAACATCACCAGAATCTCCCGTCGGACAGGATCTGACAATGCCTTAAATGTTTCCTGAAATCCCATGGTTACCCTTGGAGTCACCTATTTAGATAACTCTCTAAATACCAAATTAACTCCGGAGACAGTAATTGTCAAGAACTATTTAGAAATTATTCTAAATAGTTTGTGTCATTATATCAGATATTTTTCTCAAAACTCAGAAAAAAAAAGATTAAATCTTCTTTAATGGAATTATTATTTCCGTACTTTCATTTACAGAAAATTTATGTTTTTTGAATTTTCCAGGAATTCCTTTGCCATCATAATTACTTAAACCAACTGGCTCCTTTGGCATTCCAATAAAGCTTGTGTCCAGCTTTCCGTTATTGTTGATATCATGAACCAGCATTACAAGATATTCACCATCAGGAACATTTGTTTCAAAAATAACTGTATCAATTTCCGGCTTAACCTTTACTTCCTGAAAAGCTATTCTCTTATCATAATTTTCTGATGAATTATAAATTGCCAGAATAATCTGTCCATCTTCTGATGCAATATTAGTAATCTGAACTGTGAGTTTTTTTTCTTCTGCTGTTTCTTCTGCAAACAAAAATATGCCGCAAAGAATCTGAATTAAAACCAACAAAACAATTTTCTTAAAATCAAAAATCTTTTTCATTTTCTATTTCTCCATTTTTCTAAACTTCATAAACGCAATTACTGCAATCACTGCTGTAAAACATACAGCACTATAAGTACTGAATCTTTCAACGATTCCAAAATATGCACTTGGAACTGCCGCACTGCCTGCTGCACCCAAAAACATCAGAAGGAATGCCACAACTGCGCACCATGCCAGAACTTTATTTCCGCTCTTAAATCCGCCTACTGCAATCAGAATTAAAGATACAATTGAAAGCAGAACTACAAGAACAGTAATCACATATACATGTACAAAAGATTGAAAACTTCCATCATAACCACTCCCTGTCAAAGGAAAGAGACTATAGCCGATGGCAGAAATCCAGTGCATTGCTACAAAAAGATATATTCCCAAACGAAGGATTTTTTCTGACCCTTCCTTCCACAAGTCTTTTGCAGAAATACATATTAAGGTACATGCTACACAAGAGAAGATTCCGTGAATTTTTGTAAGTTCTGAAGCTATCAAACGAGAAGGCGCATCGGTAGCGGTCAAGTCACTTACTGCCTGAGCCATCCAGTTATAGCCCGGATAAAATCTTGCACCAATGCAGTCATGAAGCAAATAAAAAACTGCATTCAAAATACCACAGGTTAATAACCAGTATTTTATACTTTCATTTTTATTTCTTTCCATTTGTTTTCTCTCCCTTAACTCCATAGAGCCTGCAGAACTCGCTGATGAAGTTTTTCATCATATTTTTATCAATGCCTTTTCCGGCATCATTATTAGCATTTTTAAGCTGATTAAGATCACATTCCAGATCAATTATTGAATGAACCGACATAGCAAAAGAAAGAGCTGCAGCATCTGCATCAGGAAATTCTGCAAGACCTTTTACCTGAAGCGCATAAAATAATTTCTTAGTTGCATCTATCATAGCTTTGGTTTCCATTACCATGATTTCGGTTGCGGCAACATCGATTGTTCTCTGAGACATTATGATTTTATAGAACTGGAACATTTCAGGATTTGTACAGATATTTCTATATGCATTTACCATTTGTGTCAGGATTTTTTCAAGAGAAACTTTATCAGAAAGCAAATCCAGATTCATTTCGCCGGCTGTAATACTCTGCTTAGCCTGATCTCGTAAAAATGAATACATTGTTTTTATGATTTCTTCACGAGATTCAAAATGCTTATATAAGGCAGGTTTTGAGATTCCTAGTTTTTCTGCAATCTGATTCATCGAAACTGCAGTCAGTCCGTATTCAGATGCAAGCTCTAGAGTTGCTTTAATTATTTCAGATTTTCTATCCATATCTTTAGGTTACCTATCGGTAACTATATTAATACCGTTCGGTAACCTATGTCAATATGTTTTCTATAGTTTTGTTTGCAATGATGGAGCTCTTATTCTTTCCAATCAAGCCGCATTTTAATAAAGTCCTTCATGTCCTTGTAAAAGTCCATTGGCGGCGGAGTAATGTTGATCTGTTTGAGAGCTTCCTGCACCAGAGGATTTTTGTAGCAGCAGACTGCATTTGATGAAGCATAAAAAAGCACGTCCAGCTGGATTTTGTAAGCATCATCCTGATTAGAGCCCAGCATTTGTGCAAGTCTGTCGCGGAAGGCATAGGCCAGGTCATAATATTTCTTTTTGAAAATGGCAAGACGTTCAACCGTAACATTTGTTTCTATCACCGGATTAAGATAGGAAACATAGCGCATGTAATCCTGATTTGCATTGACAATTCCGGCCCAGACTTCTGCAATCACGTCCGGGGTAAAATTGTTGCCCTCCGGAAAAGCTGAAAGCAAAGAGCCATAGTAAGCCGCCATTTTTTCTGAAGAAATTTCCAGAAAGATTTCTTCTTTGGTCGTTACGTATTTATATAGGTTTGCTCGTGACCAGCCAAGTTTTTCTGCAATAGTTGTAAGCGTAATTTCTGAATAAGGGCAGCTTGCAAACAGTTCTGCCGTTGCCTCTTTTATTTGAGAAAGTCTTTCTTCCTTGTGTTCGTCGCTTCTTGCGCGGATATAATCTGACATGTAAATAGAATATCATTAGTTATTAAAAAACGCAATAAGCGACGAAATGTAACATAATAAAAAAAGGGGAAAGCCTTCCCCTCGCTCCAACCGGCTTCGCCGTTTTCCGCTACCCCTTCTGCAGGGGACACCCCCCCGCAACGCCCAACATCATCAACTTAAGACTAAAAAGACGGTTTTAGATTACAGCCGAATTTATTAGCTTTATTAAACTGTCTTTTTTTAGACTTTGATT
>CAMNIU010000136.1 GCA_946540605.1 uncultured Treponema sp. | reverse complement strand
TAAAGAACAAGGTTGCGCCTCCATTCAGAAAGTGCGAGCTTGATATTTACTTTGGTAAAGGTATTAATGCAAGTGCATCACTCCTGGATTCTGCTGTAAAACACGGAATCGTAGACAAACGTGGTGCCTGGTATACAATGGGCGAAGACAAAATTGGTCAGGGCAAGGAAAATGCTGTAAACTTTATTGAAACAAACCCGGAAATTGCCGCAACTATAGAAGCTAAGGTTCGCGAACTTGTGTTCCCTGGCCAGGTAATAGAAAAGAAAGAAAAGGAAACAAAAAAATCTGCAAAAAAGGCTGATAAGGCCGCAGAGGCACCAGATGCTGATACTCCAGTAACAGGTGCATTATTCTAGATTGCCACGTCACCCTAAAGGGCGCCTCGCAATGACGTCATTGCGAGCGTAGCGAAGCAATCCACTTTAATAAGGAGGTGATTTATTTGAAACGAGTTCTGTTAGGTCTAGGATCTAACAAATCCTTTGATAATAAGACACCTCTCGAGCTTCTTGCCTCAGCCGGCGGGGAGCTCAGTCTGCTGATGGACGACATACATTTCAGTTCTGTTTACAAAACACCTGCTATGTACGTTACCGATCAGGAAGATTTTTACAATGCAGCGGCAGTTGGCTATGTAGCAGATGACACCGATGCATTTGATTTTCTAAAGAAAATAAACGAAATCGAGGCAAAGTTTGGCCGTGACCGCGCGAAGGAAATCCGCTTTGGACCACGTTCCCTCGATATAGACATAGAACTCTTTGGCGATGAGCACATAGATTCGCCAACGCTCCAGATTCCGCATATCAGAATGGAAGAAAGAGCATTTGTTTTAATACCTTCCATTGAAGTTTTAAAATATTCTGCCGATGAAATAGTTAGGGAAAAATATATAAAATGCCTTGAGGCCGTCGAAAAAACGGGTGGGGCTGAAGGAATTATAAAATTAATAGAATTCCCTAAGGCGGTAGAAAATGGAAGAAATGGAAAATGATAATGGCGGAACAGCAGTTGCAGTAAAGCATGCATATAAGGCCGGTGAATTTGAAGGACCTCTTGATTTGCTCTGGACACTTATCCGCGAAAGTAAAGTAAATATTTACGACATTCCAATTGCTCAGATTACAGAGCAGTATCTTGAATATCTTGATTACGCAGTACAGACAGACCTTGGTGACCTTTCTGAATTTTACAGTTGGGCAGCAAAGCTTATTTATATCAAAAGCCGTATGCTTCTTCCTGTTGAAGTTGCTTATGATGATGAGGATGAAGAAGATCCTCGTGCAGAGCTTGTAGAAAAACTTATTGAATACCAGAAATTTAAAAAACTTTCTTCTCTCATGGAAGAGCAGGAAGATGATTCAGAATGGAATTTTGAGCGCAAAAAGATTCAGCGTGTTCTGCCATTTGATGATACAGAAGAAATGTGGGAAGAGGTAGATACGTGGGAACTTCTGCAGCAAATGCAGGATATCTTCAAGTCTATCATGAAGCAGTATTCAAATGAAAAGATTTTGAATATGTACGAGGAGATTTCTGTAAACGAAAAAATTACCCTCATGAATGAACTGCTTGAAGACAAAAAAGAATGTATGTTTACAGACCTTCTTACAAGACCTGGCAATGAAATGGACGTAATCTGCGCCTTTATGGCAATTCTCGAAGCTGTAAAATTTAAAATGATTACCATCTTCCAAAATAAGCTTTTTGGTGATATAAAAATATGCGCTCGCGAAGATAACAACGGGTATATCCCAAGCGAAGAAGAATTAACTAGTAACTAGGTAACCAAATGGACTTTAATAAAGAAACGGCACTTGTTGAGACAATCTTGTTTTTGGAAAGCGAGCCTCTTACCGCCAAGGTGCTTTCCAACAAGGCACAGCTTTCAGAAGAAGTAACAGAAAAGTGCTTAGAAAAATTAAAAGAAAAATATGCTGCAGAAGACTCTGGCATAGAACTTGTAATGATTACAGGCGGCTGGTGTCTTGCACCTAAAAAAGAATACTGGGAAGTTCTCAAGGAATTTTACGGTTCAAAACGTGAAGGCCGTCTTTCAAAATCTGCAATGGAAACACTTGCAATTATTGCCTATTCTCAGCCTATTACCCGTGCAGAAATTGAACAGCTACGCGGTGTTGGCGTAGACAATATGATTCGTCTTTTAATAGACCGTAACCTCATAAAGGAAGTTGGCAAAAAAGAAGCTCCGGGACGTCCAACCTTGTTTGGAACCACAAAAGAATTTTTAAAGCTTTTCCGCTTGAATTCTATTGCAGATTTGCCTAAACTTGATGAAGATGAACAGGAAAGATTCGAACTTGCCCGCTAATAATTTTGAAAAATCAGAAACCTCAGAAAAAACACGACTTCAGGCTTACCTTGCCCACTGCGGGGTAGCAAGTCGTCGTGCTTCAGAACAGATTATTCTTGATGGAAGAGTTGCTGTAAACGGAACTATTGTAACAGAGCTTGGTACAAAAGTTGGAGATGGAGATGTGGTTACCGTAGACGGAAAACGCATTCACCTCGAAGAACGAAAATGCTACGTTTTACTTAATAAGCCTGCAGGCTTTGTATGTTCTTCAAGTGACGAAAAAGGCCGCCAGGTTGCAGCAGACCTTCTTCGCGATTCATACAAAGAACGTCTTTACAATGTAGGACGTCTTGATATGTATTCCAAGGGAATGATTCTTTTTACAAACGACGGAGATTTTGCAGCAAAACTTTCTCATCCGTCAAGTCAGATAGAAAAAGAGTATATAGTAGAAACAAGTCAGGACGTAACGGAAGAAACAGCCCGTCTTCTGGAAAAGGGTGTTCGCGTAGACAATGTATTTTACAAGTGTGTACGCTGCGAAGTTCTAAAGCCTCGCAAAATCAAAATCATCCTTATAGAAGGTAAGAACCGCGAAATCCGCAAAATGCTCGAAAGTCAGAACATTGGTACCCGTTCACTTGTACGAGTACGAATTGGAAATGTAAATCTTGATGATTTGCGGCCTGGAGAGCATCGAAACCTAACAGAAAAAGAAGTAAAAGGACTTCTTTCCTTGTGCAGAGAGTAAAACTGTGTTCAAAAAACTGATAGAGGCTTATCGTAACAGATATTATATAGAACCGGTAGATCTGGCTGATTCAGCAGAAACAAACAGACTGCATTTGATTTTTATAAGTCCGTTTCTGTTTTTGTTTGGTATAATTAATCTTGTAGTTTTTCTGATACTTTATCGTCATGAACTTTCAGAACATTTTATAACTTTTTTTTATTATGGTATAATAATTGTTTTAAGCCTCTATATGTATTTGCATTCACTTTTTGTAAAAAATGCAGCAAGAGAAAAAGCTTACTGTCTAAAAACCATTCCATTTAATATTGGTTTCCTTATTTTTTTAGCAACAGGTATCTTAGCTATTATTGATAATCAGCCTTTTAACGGCTTAATTACTTGTGCACTTACGAATATCATTGCTTTATGCATATTTTCTTTTTCTCCATTATTTTTCCTTGTCAGTCAGATTATTGTTATTTGTTTAATTGCTGGATGTATATATGATGCGTTTGAACTTACAGGGCTTTTGAATGTTATTCTAACTGCATTTCTTATGTTCTGTATGGCTTTATATAAATGCCGTACAGAAAAGAAAATCATAATGCTCCTTAAAAAACAGAAACAGAACCTTGAAGCCAAAACATTTGGTACTTTTACGCTTTTGTATAATAATTCCGTAATAAAATTTTCAAGAACAAAATCTGAAGAACTTCTGGCTTATCTGATTTTTAAAAATGGAAGCTCCGTAAAAACAAAAGAAC
This sequence comes from uncultured Treponema sp., assembly GCA_946540605.1. Lineage (GTDB taxonomy): Bacteria > Spirochaetota > Spirochaetia > Treponematales > Treponemataceae > Treponema_D. The sequence continues at coordinate 2,490 of CAMNIU010000136.1, read as the reverse complement.
TGATAACAGCACTTTATGGTAAAAATGCAGATTCTTCCCGCTACGGTGCAAGTCTTAGAAATCTGATAGTTGATATAAAGCATACTCTTTCTGAACTTGATATTCAGAATTTTTTTGTAACTGAATACAATAATTTTCGTATTAATCCCGAAGTAGTAAAATGCGATTATTATGATTTTCTTGCTGATGATTCAAATGCAAAAAAGAACTTTACCGGTGAATTTATGAGCAAATTTGAATGGGCACAAGAAACTACTGAATTTCTTAAGTTGAAATTGATTAGAAAGTAGACAGTTTCTTTATCAGCACAAAAAAATGTTTTATGCTATAATGTTGGGGGCGTTGCGGGGGTGTCCCCCGCTGGGTGGGGTAGCGAGCTACGCAAGTGCGAGCGTAGGGCGGGGCTCCGCCCTCATAGGAGATTAATAATGACAAAAAAACAATTTATATCTTTGGCCGGAATTTTTATTCTGGGGTGTGTACTCATGCTTACTGCAAGTCTGTCAAAAAAACACAGGACCGCTGTTGAATGGAATGGAACACCTTATAATCTTGAAAGTGTAAATCCTGTAGATGCAAAGTTAGCCCGTTCTTACAACAAAATGTTTGATAAATTGGGTGATGCTGGAGTAGGTCTTGCGGGGCTTATTGTTGCAGTTTCAATTGCAGTTGCCTTTTTTACCTCACAGGACAAACGTAAGGCTTTTAAGATTGCAGTTCTTGATTGTGTTTACTTTTTTATCAGCGGCTGTTACGGAAACGGCATTTACCGCATATTAAAAACAGTTGCCGGAAGAATCCGCCCGTATATGTATTTTGCAAATCCGAGTGAAAAGGGGATTGCAGAAGGAGATTTTTTCCGTTCCTGGCCAAGCGGACATTCAGCAAATGTATTTATTGTGTTTGGATTTTTACTTACCTGGTTTGCAGTTCGCTATGCCGATTCAAAATTTAAAAAGCCTGTGCTTACAGTTACCTGTCTGATTTGTGTTGCAACAATGATTTTGCGACTGCTTAGTGGAAATCATTTTTTGACAGATGTGCTTTCTGGAGCTGCTGTTGGTTTTGTATTCAGCTATGGAATTTCTAATTTGTGTTATAAAATCTACGGAAAAGAGAAGGAGATAATATGATTATAGCAATTGATGGTCCTGCAGGAACTGGTAAGAGTACAATTGCCAAAATGCTGGCCGAAAAACTCGATCTTACATTTTTGAACAGCGGCGGATTTTACCGCACCCTTACAATGGCTGTTCTTGATGCCGGAGTTGATTACAATGATGAAAAAGCAACTCTGGATTTCTGTCGCAAGCAGAAAATTGAATATACTAAAGAAGGTCATTTTATTCTGAATGGAACTGATGTTACAGACCACCTTCATGATGATCGCATTACGGCAAATACTTCGCAGGTAAGCGCTATTGTTGAGATTCGTCACCTCGTAAATGATTTGATGCGCGAAATTACAAAGTCGCTCAGCATTGTATGCGAAGGCCGCGATATGACAACTGTAGTGTTCCCTAATGCTGAAGTTAAGGTATATCTGGATGCTTCTGCTGAGGTTCGTGCACGCCGCCGCTTTGATCAGGGGGTTAGTGATATGACTCTCGAAGAAATTAAGGCTGCAATCGAAAAACGCGACGAAATGGATAAAAACAAGAAGGAAGGTTCTTTAAAAATTGCTCCAGATGCACTATATATAGATACTTCTAACTTGACGATTGACAATGTTTGTGAGATAATAGAAAAACAAATTTCATAAATTAAAGGTTTTAGAATGGAAGAAATGGAAGTGGAAAAGGAAGAAGCTCAGAACTCCAAGAGCGACTTTCAGACACAATTAGAGGAGTCCCTGAAAGAATTTAATGCACCACAGGCTGGTCAGATGGTAGAAGGTATCGTAGTACAGATTACCAACGACTATGTTTATGTTGACATTGGAGACAAGTCAGAGGGATTGATCCCTACAGAGGAGTTCGCAGACGATCTGCCGAAAGAAGGGGATAAGGTTCAGGCGTTTTTGTCAGGATACAATGCAAATGGTCCTGTATTGTCAAAGAAGAAGGCTGATTCAAAGCGCTACATGAAAGAGATTCAGTCAGCATGGAAAGATAAAACTCCTGTTGATGGCGTTATCGTTAAGGTAGTTAAGAGTGGCTACGAGGTTGATCTTGGTATTGACCGTGCAGCTTTCCTGCCTATCAGTCAGGCTGATGCCGAGAAGATTGAAAAACCTGAATCATTGATTGGTTTGAGATCTAAGTTCTATATTGAACGTCTTTATTCAGATAATAAACTTAACCCTGTTGTAAACCGCCGCAAGTATCTTGAAGAAGAAATCGATGAAAAACGCGATGCATTCTTCAACTCTGTACAGATTGGCGATACTGTAAAGGGTACAGTAAAGAGCTTTACAAGCTTTGGTGCATTCATTGATTTGGGTGGCTTTGATGGTCTTCTCCACATCAACGATATGAGCTGGGGCCACGT
>CAMNIU010000135.1 GCA_946540605.1 uncultured Treponema sp. | reverse complement strand
AAATGAGTTCTGAATCTAATAATCAGGCTGAATTGTTAGTTTCGGTTAACGAAGGTGTAACAAAGCTTAATGCCGATGCTGTTAAAGTCAGTGATTTTACAAATTTCCAGTTTAAGAGCGAAAAAGAAAATGAAGTCTCAATGACTGATATGGTAAATAACTTTAAGTCTATTTCTACTCTTATTGCCAGAGCTCAAAAGCTTTCTGATGAACTTACTTCAGAATCTATGTCTGGTAGTGTTGAAGTTAAAAAGACTCAGAAAGTTATTAATGGTATTACCGAAATGTCTAAACGCATGATTGAGGTTATTAAGGTAATTGAATCTGTTGCATCACAGACAAACCTTCTTGCTATGAACGCTGCAATTGAGGCGGCTCACGCAGGTGATGCTGGTAAGGGCTTTAGCGTTGTTGCCGGCGAAATCCGTAAACTTTCGGAATCTACTCAAAACTCTACAAAAGATATCAGCAATCTTATTAATGCAATTGCAGAAGCTATGGAATCTGGTACTTCGAATATGGATCTTACAAGTAATGCCTTTAGCAGAATCCAGAAAGATATTGAAGAGCAGAGCCAGGTTGTTGCTGAGATTTCGAAAACCGTTGGCGAGCAGTCAAAAGATGCAAACGGCATTCTTAACAGTACAAATATTATTGTAAAGCAGATTGAAGATGTAAGTGGTCTTGCTAAAAATCAGGCTAACTATACTTCTGAAATTATGAATGATTTGAACGAGGTTGTAAATCTTGCAGGTCAGGTAAATGATTCTGTTGTTCAGTCTGAAAGTGTAGTAAAGAACTTCTCTGAATCGTTCTCTACTGTACGCCAGAAAGCAGAAGCAAATAAGCAGTCTGTTCTGGCAATTACAAAAGAGTTGAACAGGTTTAAATTGTAGTGTCATTGCGAGCCGAAGGCGAAGCAATCTATGGCATGGATTGCTTCACTGCTACGCAGTTCGCAATGACGATGTTAATCAAATTCAATTTGTGTTCTAAGGTCGCCGCCTTTGCCGAAAATACAGCAGATGTGGCGGCCTTCATTGTTTGCGTATTTGCAGACAATTTCTTCCCCGGCTTTAACAGCCAGTTTGTAGCTGATTCGAAGTTTTTTGAAATTTCGGTTTTCATAAACTTCAGCTGGTAAAACTTCCAGAGCATAATCCAGATAGATTAGATTGTGAACATGGTCATTAAAGTCTATATCTGCGCGGCGGATAGGAAGTGCTATTTCATTTGAAAAGCTTTCCGGTGCAGCAAGACGAGGCAGGCGAGCTTCGGCAAAAGTGCATTTATCTTCAGGCTGATATTTTGCAATTATATCTTCTGTGACCTTACATGGACGGCCTGTTGTAAGATCAAGGCGAATCCACTTTGTTGTACCTTTTACAGTCAGTTCACCGTTACAATACATTTCAAAATCACGGGTACACACAAGAGGCTGCTTTACAGGTTCAGACCAGGTGCGTGCCAGAATCTTGTCACCATATTTTGGATACTTAATGAGTTCAATCATCCAGTCGGTAAGTACCCAGGCAACTCCGCTGTTAGAACCTTCAAGGATTGCATCTCCTGCCCAGTCTGAATGTTTATTTCCCGAGTTCTCAAGTATTTTCAGTATAGAACCAAGTTTCATGTCGCCGTTCTTTTTATAATCTTCGAGAACCGGCTGGTATTCAAAATCAATAATCATAGCGGTTAAATTCTCCTTTAATTAATATATATTATTGAAAATGACAAATCAAGGGTAAAATGTCATAATAACTATTTCTTGCTTTTCTCTGAAAACTTGTTATTCTAAAATAAGGAGGAAAAAATTGATTTTTTATTTCAGTGGAACAGGGAATACAAAATTTGTTGCAACGGAACTTGCTAAACTTTTAGATGATGAAGCAGTAAATGTAACAACTTTACTTCAAAAAAGGAATCTCGGCCCATTCAATTCTGAAAAGCCTTTTATTTTATGTGCTCCTACTTATGTTTGTGAAGCTCCAAGATTCTTTAACGACTTTGTTCGAAAGGCAACCTTTACCGGAAGTAAAGACGTTTATTATATTTCTACCAGTGGTGGTTATTCAGGAATCAGTGGAAATATAATAGGAAGCATTGTTCGCAGAAAAAAACTAAACTACAAGGGTTGTGCTGAATTTGTTCTTGCTCCAAATTATATTGCAAATAAAAAACATAATAGACCTTCTGATGATGTTATTAAGCAGCGAATTCTTAAGACAAAAGAAAGAATCATTTCTGTTACAGAAACAATCAAAGCTGGAGAAAAATTAAAATCTCATCATGTATGGCTGCTGGAACTTTTGATAGATTATCCGTCTAATCCAATTATGAGTTATATAGGTCACAAAACAAAAGGTTTTACAGTAGATTCTCGTTGTATTGCCTGTGGTAAGTGTGAAAGAAATTGTCCTGTAAGTTCTATAAAAATGCAGGATGGAAAACCTGTCTGGCATGGATCAACTTGCGCTCATTGCATGGCGTGTATTCAAAATTGTCCTGTTGAAGCGATTAATTTCAGAGATAGAACTCAAAATCGCAAGAGATATCATTTTGATGATTTTCGCTATGTTCTTTAAAAAAGATATAGCGGGCATATTCTGGAATAATTTACTTTTTGGATTTCTGATAGGTAGAATAATCAACTTTCGCTGGATTTGAATCTGGCAGTGTAACAAGATAATATCCGCTGCTGGGTTCTCCTTTTACAAGCTTAACATTGTCATAGCAAACTTCGAGGTTTGGTGTGCTGCTGCTTTCAGGCGTTTGCATTTTTACAGTGCCGGTAAAAGTTCCATTCTGAGCCATATTTGAATTTGTGATGATTTCTCCGTCAAAAATCCATCCTGCTTCATCGCAGTAATTTGTGTATCGTAAAGTTACAATGGCACCGGCACCCTTTATTTTTACATCATAAAAGCAGGTACCGGAAACAAGACCATTAACAGTTTCTGTACCAACTTTTGCAAGAGAACTTTTTTTATTCATATAAGTAAGTCTTGTTTGAGTTTCATTTAGCTTCTTAAAAAATGTAAGAGCAGCGTCTTCTGAAGAAGGAGTTTCTGCAAAAAGAAAACAAAACAATAATGACGAAATTATGATAGTAAAAAGCTTTTTCATAATTATAGATTAAGAGATAATTATTCAGTTGTAAAGATTTAATTTAAATATGACATTGTGTTGTCATATTTAATCATGTATAGTTTATGTTGTGAAGGTCGGAAGCTTATGCACTTTGTAAATGCGAAATCAATTTTAACTCCTCACAGTATGAACATTTATCGCGGATGTTCTCACGGCTGTATTTATTGTGATTCGCGCAGCAAGTGCTATCAGTTTACGCATGATTTTGAAGATATCGAAGTTAAGCAGAATGCTCCGGAACTTCTGGAGGAGGCTCTTCGTAAAAAACGGAAGCGCTGCATGATTGGAACCGGGGCAATGGGAGACCCTTATATCCCGCTTGAAAAAGAACTTGGACTTATGAGGCGATGCCTGGAAATTATTGACCGGCATGATTTTGGAATTGCTCTTCAGACAAAATCAGATCTTGTTCTCCGTGACCTTGATATTTTAGAAAAAATAAACCGTAAAACAAAGGCTGTAGTTCAGATGACACTGACTACGGCAGACGATGAGCTTTGCAAAATTGTGGAGCCTGCTGTGTGTCCTACAAGTCGCCGTGTTGAAGTTTTAAAAGAATGTCAGGCTCGGGGAATTCCGACGGTTGTGTGGTTCAGTCCACTTCTTCCATTTATAAATGACACGATAGAAAATGCCCGGGGAATTGTTGATTACTGTGTTCAGGCTGGTGTAAAAGGAATTCTCTGTTTTGGAATTGGAGTGACGATGCGCGAAGGAAACCGTGAATATTTTTATGATGCCCTGGATAGAGCGGCCGCAAGGTTTCCTGATGATTCGCGTTTTTGTGGAATTAAAGACCGCTATATAAAAACATACGGCTACAGTTACGAAGTTACGAGTCCAAATAATCACAAGATTATGTCGTATCTTTCGCAAGTCTGCAGCCGTAATAAAATAATGTTTGGCACAGATAAGATTTTCAAATGGATGGAAGACTTTCCGGAGGATTCTCTCCAGCCAAGTTTGTTTTAAGCCATGTTATTCCCAGCCGACCCTGAACTTAGTTGAAGGGTGGCCGGGGAATCTGTACCTATCTGCTCATCTTATAAATCTCGTACATATCTTCTTCTTTGAGGAAGCGAGCTGAACCTTTGCCGCCGTTTACGCCGATAGCGCATTTGTGAGCCATCAGTTTAAGGTCATCCTCAGTTGCATTTACGCCAAGCTCGCGGAGGTTTGTTGGCATCTTGATTTCGCGGTAGAAGTCTTCCATTGCTTCAATTCCCTTAAGGGCAATTTCTTCGTCGCTGCCTGCGTTTGGTGTGATTCCCATAACATTGATGGCATAGCGCTTAAAGCGTGGGAGGCAGTTCTTATAAACATAGCGGGCCCAGCTTCCCCAGATTGCCGCAAGACCTGCTCCGTGAGCTACGTCGTAAAGACCGCCTAGCTCGTGTTCAAGTTTATGAGTCATCCAGTCGCCGCCATCATTGCCGCAGCCTGTGAGCCCGTTGTGAGAAAGACTTCCGGCCCACATAACTTCTGCGCGGGCATCGTAGTTTTTAGGATCGCGGGCAAGAATTATTGCGTTTTCTTTTACAGTGCGGAGAAGGGCTTCTGCCATAGAATCTGTAAGCTCCATATTTCCGCCGTTTGTAAAATAACGTTCCATTGTGTGCATCATGATGTCAGTACAACCGCAGGCTGTCTGATAGTCAGGCAGAGTCATTGTCAGTTCCGGATTGAGGATGGCAAATTTTGGACGGCCGAAATCACTTGAGTAACCACGCTTAACAAGACCTTCTTCCTTAGTGATTACAGAAGAATCGCTCATTTCACTTCCGGTAGCGGCAAGAGTCAGAATTACTCCCAGTGGCATGCTTGCCTTGGCCTGTTTTTTATAATCATATAAATCCCAGACATCGCCCTCGTTCATAAGTCCATAACCAATGGCTTTAGCCGAATCAATTGCAGATCCGCCGCCTACAGCCAGCAGGAAATCAACTCCTTCTTTTTTACAAAGTTCAATTCCTTCATACACAAGGCTTAAACGAGGGTTTGGAACAGCACCACCGAGTTTTACATAAGCAATGCCGGCAGCATCCAGCTTGTCGGTAACCCGCTGCATAAGCCCCGAGCGGATAACGCTTCCTCCACCGTAATGAATCAAAACTTTTTTTCCGCCAAATTCCTGAATGAGGTCGGCAACCTTATCTTCTGTATTCTTTCCGAACAAAACCTTTGTAGGTGTGAAATATTTAAAATCAAACATGGTAACTCCTTACAATAATCTTAAACGAAAAATCTAAAATCGCAAGGAGTTATATATTTAATAATTGTATGAATCTGTTTTGATGATGTGTATTTTAGGGAACAAGCTGCATATTAAAAAAATATAGACAAACAAAATTTATACAATTGAAATGAAATTGTTTATTTTTTTGTTTCATTTTATAATTTCTCTTATGGGAAAAAAAATCCTATCTTTGCTTTTTTTATCTATATTTGCTTTTTCTCTTACAGCACAAAATCTGTCTTTATACGAAAAGAATAATTTTGCACAAATCCAGCTGACAGCCGAAAAACCAAACAGACCTGGTAACTCAGATAAACCAAATAGACCAGGAAAATCAACAAGTAATAATAGTAAAGACGAGAATAATACATTAGCAGGAATCTTCTTTGAGATATTATTTGATATTTGTGATCAGATATGGATTTTCTCTCATATGAATGCAGATTATGATATTGCACCTTATGCAACACGTCCTAAATATATTGATTATAAAGCAGAAGAATGGCAGACCGAAAAGTTTTATCGCTACACTTTAGAGACATGTACTTTCTTTTTTCCTCAGGATTTGACAATTGGAAATGAATCCAGAATTGAAGGAATTACCTATAAATTCTTTGGACCAGTTTTTGAGAATACACTTTACACAAGTTTTAGATCAATGTCTGAAAATACAAATTTCTGGCTTATAGGGAATCTGAAACTAGGGGGAGCAATCAACTTAGTTAATTTTAATTATTTCAATGTGGCCTTTAATATGCAGTGGAGTCACTGGTATGGGCAAAAAACTATAGATGGTATGAATTTAGGATTTATTATAAGGTCGTATCCAATAAAACCTGTCTTATTAGAATGGCGTGTAAACTGGCAGTCATTTATGACAGAAGAGAATTATAATGACTTTTCAGCATATTTTGAATCGCATCTGGAATTGGGAATCATGGTAGATAAACGGATTGAAATATATGCGGCCTGGAAATATGTAAACGACAGATTTAATGAAAATATAAAAAATGGAATCTCAACCGGAATGAAACTTCATTTTTAGATTCTGTTTTTCTTAGCTATTGTATTTTTTCCATAACTTCTGCATAATTAAATATGGAAAACATATCAATCATTCTTTCAGACTTAGACGGAACCCTCTTCCGCAACGACAAATCAATTTCAGATTTTACAAAACAGACAATCAGACAGGCTCAGTCTAAGGGCTTGCTTTTTGGTATTTGTACTTCACGTGCAAAAGTAAATGCAATTAAATTTCTTGATGGCATAGAGCCGGATATTCTCATTACAAACGGTGGCGGCATTGTTTATTATAAGGAACAAAAAATTTACAACTGCGAGTTCACTGTAGAAGAATGCCGTAAGCTGATTGCCGCCGCTTTTGAAGTTTTTGGCAAAGATATAACTCTTTCTGTAGACAACGAGCACGCTCTTTATTCTAATTCCCACGAAGAACTTGGTGATAAGTTCTGGACTTTCAATGATTTTTTAGATTTCCGGGAGCCCTGCATGAAAATGTGCATCCAGAGCCTGGACAAAGAAAAGGTGGAAAAGGTGGCATCTGTCATCGGCCTCGAAAATGTTGATTATCTTCCGTTTTCAGATATTCCCTGGTACAAGCTCAGCAAAAAGGGAGCAACCAAAGAAAAAGCAATTGAAGAATTGTGTCGCCACCTTAATATAACAAGTTCTCAGATTGCCGCCTTTGGCGACGACTTTAATGATATTGGAATGCTAAAGTTTTGCGGGGCTGGAATTTCAATGGAAAATGCTATTGATGAAGTAAAAAAAGCCGCCGCTTCTGTTTGTGCTTCAAACGAAAACGACGGCGTTGCTAGGTGGATTGAAAAAAATCTGCTTTAATTTATTTATTCTTAAGCAAATCGCGGATTTCTTCCAGCAGGATTGCTTCGTCGGATTTTACGATTGCAGGTGGTTCTTCCGGCTTTTCAGCTTCCTTCTTTTTGAACTTTTCAAAAATCTGGATTACCACAAAAATACAGAAGGCTACAATCAAAAAGTCTACGACTGTCTGGATGAAGACACCGTATTTGATTTCTGTGTCGCCGATTTTAAGCATGAGCGATGCAAAGTCGATTTTGCCCAGCGCAAGGCCAATCAGCGGCATGATGATGTCGTTTACAAGGCTTGTTACGATTTTTCCAAAGGCGCCGCCGATGATTACGCCGACTGCCATATCAATCACGTTTCCGCGTGAAATAAACTTTTTGAATGCGCTTAATTCTTTTGTTGCGGCACTGAGGCCGTCTTTTATGTTTGCCATAGTTTTACCTCTTGTATAAATTATATAACGAAACATTAAGATTTGAAATAAAAACTAGAAAATTGTTATTTAATATTTGCTTTCTGAATAAATATTCATTAAATTATAAATGTAAAATCTGCTGCACAGAAGACAACTTCCAACAGTCAATCAGCATTTATTAGTATGTGCGGTTATTATAGTATTTCTAATTTATCTTCGTTTTGTTTTACCACAATTCAGGTCTGAAGTTGGACTGGCGCTGAAAATATTTTTCTCTCGGATGGTTGGTATGGAAAACGAAATTTCAAATTTACAAATCGAAAAGAAAATCTTTGTTATTCGCAGTGTGCAGGTGATGGTTGACCGCGATATTGCGGAACTCTATGGTGTGGAAACTCGTATTCTTAATCAGGCAGTAAAAAGAAATATTAACAGATTTCCCAAAGAGTTTATGTTTCAGATGAATGAAGAAGAATTCGAAAATTGGAAATCACAAATTGCGACATCTAATAAATCTGTTGAAAACTTGATATCACAACTTGTGATATCAAGTTTCTCTTCAAAGTCACAAATTGCAAATTTGAATAACGAACTTAAATCTGATGAAATCTTGATGTCGCAATTTGCGACATCAAGTTGGGGTGGTATACGAAAAGCACCTTATGTTTTTACTGAGCACGGTGTTACAATGCTTGCTTCAGTTCTAAAATCTGATACTGCAATAAAGGCTAGTATTCAGATTATAAAGGCCTTCGTTTCCATGCGTCATTTCGTACATAATAATTCAAAAATCTTTGCAGAGCTAAAATCCATACGACAGCATCAGATTGAAACAGATGTACACCTTAATGAATCTGATAAGAAAATTGACCAGCTTTTTACCCTAATGGATAAGTACAATGTAAATGACACGCAGGGTATTTTCTTTCAGGGACAGATTTTTGATGCATATGCAAAGTTTGAGACTTTCATTCAGGCAGCGAAAAAAGAAATTGTTTTAATTGATGGATATGTTGATTTGACGGTTCTTCAGAGATTTGCAAAAAAGCAGAGGGGGGTAAATGTCACGATTTATACTGATCCAAAAACAAAGCTTACAGCGCAGGATGTTCAGAATTTTAATGCACAGTATCCAATATTAACATTAAATTACACAACAAAAATGCATGACCGTTTTATGATAATTGATAATAAGATTCTTTATCATATTGGAGCGAGTCTGAAAGATTTAGGTAAGAAGTGTTTTGCTTTTGAAATTCTGGATGCTTCAATTATTCCGGCGATTTTACAAAATATTTAGTCTCTACACAATCTGTCAAAAGCAGGCTTTGGTTTACCTTCTCCGTCGAAGAGGAGTGGGGCGTCGGTGCGGCCTGGAACCGGGAAGTTGTTTTTCCAGCTCATGCGGTCGGTGATGCCCCAGAGAACTACGTCTTTGAGGATGCCGGCGCGGGCTTCTTTTTTGAAGCACTCGAAGATTTCTTCGTAGCGTTCTGCCTGTTTTTTCAGCAGCTCTGGGGTGTATTCCTTGCGTTCTTCAAAAATGTCCTTGTCCTGCTCACGGTCTGCATACATGGAAATTTCCATTTCAGTTACGATAACTTTGAGACCAAGGCTGCCGTAAAGTTCGATTGTCTTTTCGATTTCGCTTACCGGCGGGTATTCAATATTGATGTGCATCTGAAGTCCCACTGTGTCTACCGGAACTCCGCGCTCAAGCATTCCTTTTAGCAGTTTATACATTCCTTCGCGCTTACCCGGAACCATCTCCAGATTATAGTCGTTGATTACCAGGCTTGATTTTGGGAAGGCTTCTTTTGCCCAGAAAAAGGCTTTGTCTACATAATCCGGGCCAAGAATGTCGAACCACAGTGAGCGGTCGGCTCCATCGCGTAAAACAAAGTTTTTATCTGATATACATTCGTTTACAACGTCTACAGAACAGATGTTATCGCGGTATCGTTCTCCAACGGTAAAGATGTAATTCTTAAGACGTTCTTCGAGCACTTCGGGGCTTACCTTGCTGCCGTCCGCATTTTTGAAAATCCAGTCCGGGGACTGATTATGCCAGACCAGAGTGTGCCAGCGCATGTCCTGACCGTTTTTCTTTGCAAAGTCGCGGAGGCGATCTGCTGCCTTAAAATCAAAAACAGGCTTGCCGTCCGGGTCAAGGTGATAAATTGAGCTCATTTTACATTCGTTTTCTGCAACTACAAGATTAAACTGACTGGCTGCGAGATCCTTGTCTGGCATATCGCCTTTTGGAAATGGTTTTGGTTCAGGAAACTTAAACTCAGGGAATTCTGGTGTAGGTTTGAAATTCTTTTTGAAGTTTTCATAGCGGACTTTCATAAAATCATAAAGTCCGGCCTTTTCTTCATCATTCATCAAAATGATTCCGCTGATTGCAGCACCCACTCTAAAATAATCTTTATAGCTTTCGAATAAGGTTTTCATGCTGCCTATTATGGTAGAAACTGAGTTCAAATAATAGCGGGGATTTTTCTTATTGAGGGTTTATTTCAAACCCTCAAAACGGCGAAGTCAAGGCTTCAAGCGAAAGCGTGCCTTGACTCGACGTATTAATTGTAGGAATCTCTATGAAGGCTTGCTTCGTTGCTATGCTTTTTGCAATGACAGTTGCATGACGGCAACCGGTTGCCTACTACAACGTTTTCGATTGATTTTTTATCGATAAATTTTTTGTTTTTCAATTTTTAAATAGTGCAATATTTAATACTTAGTGATAGAATAAAAATGAGCGTTTCTGCGAAATTTTTTTGACCGTCGGAGCGGCAGAAGAACTAGTAAAACGTTTAATAGGAGTATAAAAAAGCATGCGAATCAAATCTGTTTTCAGTCACAGTTTTGAAAAGTACGGAAAGGTTCTTACAGGTTATGATGTAACAGACCTTCTCAAGAAACT
>CAMNIU010000134.1 GCA_946540605.1 uncultured Treponema sp. | reverse complement strand
TTTACAATTTCACCATTCTCAAGCCTTAATCGGAAAATCTGCCATACCTTCTGGTCTTTTAATCCCGGAATATCATAATTCCAGTACTTCTTTGAAAGCAGCGGCGGATCCAGACAGAACTGAACGTCCCCACTGTAACTGAAGCCTGCATCCATATCCATATCAAGAATAATTACCGGATCCAGAAGCAATGTATAAGCCAAGCCTAAATAAGCACTAAGAGGAGCAAAGAAATCAACCTTTCCACCTAAAGTAACATCGGCCCCTGCACCAAGAACGTCATAACCGATTCCGCCCCCCAAACGGAACTCAGCCGTTGGTACAATTGTAAACTTTACGCCTCCACCAATCTTAAACTGCTTAGGGTCTCGGCTTGTAATTCCTGCAAAGCCCGCATTCTCGCTGATAGTTTCTGCTGATGCATAAGTATTACAATAGAAAGTTGTCGGATCAGGAATACCAGAATACTTTTTTCTAAAGCCCCAGTTTATGCCGGCCTTACAGTCAAACACAGTCATGTAGATTCCACATACAGAAAGGTTATCAAGTTCAACCACGGCAGCAGTCTTAAACAAAATATCAAAACGGGCATCAATGGTAAGAACAAGTGGCAATGCCGGAACCGGCTGTATACGCTGGTGAGTAGCCTTAGCATCTTTGGAAGGCCTGATACCATTTTTATAAGATGATTTTTGAAGTTTATCAGAAGCATCAAATACCCAGCTGTCAAGTCCAAGCTCATCCTTAAGGTCCATCTTGCTCATTGTATCAAGATAGTCTTTTACCTCTTCTGTGCTGTAATGTCCGTCTGGGAATTTCTCATTAAACTTTTCCTGAAGTTCTCTTACGCTTTTCTTTTCCGGAGCACTATCGGCAAAAAAGGATGTTGAAGAAACATTGAAAGTAATTTTATTCTCAAGCTCAAACTTAATCAAAACTCCCATCTTAATATTTACACTAGGATTGGAATTTGCAAAACTAATTCCACCACCAATTCCAATGCTTAAGTCTGTCTTTGTGCTTTTAACGATATCCTTAATCCACTGCTGTCCTGTAAGAGTTGCAAGCAAAGGAGCAAAATTATAACTGTAAAGCTGAGAGAAATATTTCTCAATTGCATCACGCTTTATCTCGTAGTCTACATAAGAATCTACTTTTGTTTCTCTTTCTTTTGCATGTTTTAGCGCAGCTTCTCTCTGATAGCTTCTGATTTCCAGATTATCTGACCAGGATGGAAGGTTCAAATCACCTATTTCATAATCTTGTCCTCTTCCATCACTAAGGCCACCATTTGTTGGCCTGCCGGAAGTTGGAACTGGTGCCGGAACAGGCGCTGGGGCTGGCGAAACGCTTCTTACTACAGATCTTGCGGCAGTTCTTTCAGCTTCTTCATCTTCTTGAGTAGCCTGCTGAATTACATCTCCAAAATCAATGTAGAGCCATGGAATTATATTACTCAAAGTCTGAGAAAAAAGATTCACATCAGGACAGCTGTCTGGGTAAATAAGAGCCAAGGCATGTCGGCAAAAAAGAACTCTTTCAACCTCACCCACAATTGGTGCTCCCAGTAATTCATTACGAATTTCATCTACAGCATGGCCAGAATTAGCAGCTACAAGCCTTTCAAGGAAAGATGATTCACGAATCAAGTGATTCAAATACACAACATTTTCGGCAATACTGCGACCAGAATAGTTTTCCTTTACAATACTTGAAGGCATAACAGAAAGCAGAGTATTAATATTAAACTCATCAGTAAATTCATTTGCCTTAAATTCAAATTCCTCTGGTGTAGAATTAGAAGAAATCTGTTCTACTTCTTCCAACTCACCATCTATAATACTTCGGGCAGCAGAACGGGAACTTCTATTTCCTCCAACAAATCTGGCGATGGTATTCTCCTCTGTATCAAGGACATAATCTCCATACGAAACATCTGATACTAACGAACGGTTGTTAGTACCAACATCATACTTATTAATAATAAACTGACCATCTGGATTTATACCAAGAAGTCCATTCGGATATACACCTCTGGAATACTGAATTGGAATAACAGAGAACATTGTGGAAGAGTTTGCTCTTTCAACATCACTTAAAAAAGTAAGCCACATATTTTCCTTATATCCATTACGGCCTGGATCTGGTTTTGAATATTTAATATCAGCAAAACCATCTCCATTTAGATCTGCTGTATTACCAGCTTCAAGGGTAAATCCTCCGGCAGAAACATAATGACCAGATCCATTAGAAGGAAACTTGTAATAGCTGAATGAAATTTCTGATCTGGAGATTGAATCTATTTCTATAAAACCAAGTTCGTAGTTGAGTTTTGAATTTCTATATCCATATTCTCCATTTCCAAGATCATACTTTTCAACTTCACCGATTCGTACAGAAACTATAACACCCTTTCCAAGTTGATTTGCATTTGAATCCTTAGGACTATACAACATTGAGCCGCCCATAAACATCATTCTCTCTACATCAGAACGGTTCATTATTGAACGGATACTTCTAACAGAGGCCAGAGCAGAATCATCATCATCACGATCAGGTAATCCAACCAATAAATCACAACTAAAAAATAAAACTGACACAAAGAAAAGAAACAAACAGTGCTTTCTCATAAGATTCCTCCTTCCTTAATCCGCAAAACAATAAATACTGTAGACAGCATATTCCATTTCTTTGAATCCGATGTCCACGCTTGCATCATGCAAATCAACTACAAACTCATTTTCTTGTGCGCCATAGTTTTGTGATGAAGTCCAGATAATTGACTTCAACTCTGCCGCTCCACATTTTTTTACTGAAGGCTGAACTGCCTCAAGAGTTTCTGCAAGTTCATAAGCTTCACAAGCGGTTGGAAGATACCAGCCATTTTTGTATTTTTTAAGATTATTATTTATTCCGTAATTTACTGCATAGTCATAAGCCGGATAATCAGCAAAGGATTTTTTTGCATTATCATCATAAAGGCCAATATTCTTCCAGGCTTTTCGACCGTCTATCAAACCAAAAAAGCCGCCGTTATTATACTGGCCTTCAGCTATACTATATTCCTGGGCAACAATAATAGTCTGATTCGCAAGAATATTTGTGATATATCCTTTTGAAGTTTTAGGAGTAAATTTAAGCGGCTCAGAAGGATTTAATCCCACTCCTAATACCCTGGAAGAGTTTTCCTCATGTCCGCCACTTGTAGAAAAAATTACGGCCATCGGTTTTGAATTACCTTTATAAGCATCAAAATCCGAAGGAGCTAAAACAGTGCCGTCATCCAGAACAATATCGCCGACACTATATCTGGAATTTGCATTACATGAAATTAATAAGAAAGAAAAAAGAATTAAAATAAAAAGTAGATTTAACTTGGAAAATACTTTCATTTTGACCTCCATCAGACAATATATTTGTATTAATAATTGTCTTATATTTTAGATAGAAGTCAATAATTTTTTTTCCCCGAGCACGACTTTACAGTCATGTTCGGGCTTGATCCGGGCATTTTTTATATTTTTTTCAGAATTATACAGCCATTGTGTCCACCAAAGCCCAGCGAACAGCTGGCACTTGCCTTGATTTCGCAGGCCACTCCCTTGTTTGGAGTGTAGTCCAGGTCGCAGCCGTGTTCCAGGTCCGGCTGGTCCAGATTGATTGTAGGCGGAACAAAAGAATCTTCCATAGCCTTAATGCACATAATGGCTTCAATGGCACCTGCGGATTAATTTCATATCGGGTAACGAGACTTGGATTATAAGGATTTCTTACAAGAACATATCCTTCCTTAATTCTGTTTGCAAACCACTCTGGAAAAAAGGCCGGAATGTCTGTTCGCTGACCGGTATTTAGAATCATAGCATTTTCCTTTTATCTGCTTTTTTCAATTTGTGTCCAGCTGGAACTTCGGCGGAACTCGGTTGGGGTCAGACCAGTTTCTTTTTT
>CAMNIU010000133.1 GCA_946540605.1 uncultured Treponema sp. | reverse complement strand
AAACAAATCATCCAATGTAATGACTGTATATTTCTCATTTCCGGCAATTTTCTTTTCTACACCACTTGTAATTCCGGTTTTTGAAAAAATCATAAAATACTTGTTTGCCCGATTAATGCAAAGAGCAGAATCTCCAAGATCTTTAAATTGCTTCTCATCAAATTTTTGGAAAGTGTATTTACATTCACAGAAAAGAGCATTGTCATCATCTATTGCTAAAAGATCGATTTCTTCCTGTTTCTTCAGCACAGGATTATTACCCCACCAGCGACCAAGATTTTCTGCAAAGAATGGCATTTTTCCATTGAAGAAGAGATCTTTTAAATATGTTTCACAAATACCTTCAAAGCGATGTCCTATAAAAGTAGACAATCTCTCTTTAGTTAGTTCCCTTTCGTAAAAGAGTTCCGGTGATATAAGTCCATTCAGCATGTTCTGCTTTTTATATATAAACATAAAATAAAACGAAAAATAATTATCGCAGATTGAATAGAGCGTATTTCGGCTGTTCTGTTTTTCTCCACATGGAATCTCTTTTTTTATAAAACCAAGATTACACAAAACATTCAGATATTTCGCAACTTTAGCAGGTTCCTCACTTACCTTGTCTTTTATTATATTAAAGGTCGAAGCACCGGCGTTTATTGCAAGCATAATGTTTTTGTAAAAATACGTTTCCTTAAGTTCCATTCTCAGCAGAGTTTCAATCTCATTAAATAGAACACCTGTAGTTGAAAGACAGTTGGTTATCACATTTTCTTTAATTGAGAGTTTGTCATCAAAAAGAGAAAGATATAAAGGAATACCACCGACGATTGAATACGCTGTTATAACTTCTTCATTACTGTAATTTGGAAAAAAAGCCCTTGCCTCTTTATATGTAAATGGCAAAAGTTTTAATTCAGCGGTTTTACGGCCATAGAGAGGTTTAGAAGAATTATCGATTATTTCTTCGATCACAGAAACTTCGGAACCGCAGAGTATCAGAAAAATATTCTTCTTTTTTAGGATTGTATCTATTGCAATTTGAAGTCCCGAATCATACGCCGCATTTGAATTGTAAAGATAAGTAAACTCGTCAATTATTAGAACAAGGCGTTCCGAAATCTCCACATTTTTCAGATAGGAATAAACATCACTCCATTTTTCAAAAGATTTCAAAAAGTCACCGGCGTTCAAAATCTTATTCAGTTCCTCGCAAAAATTCTGAACATTTGTTTTTTCAGAAGATTTGTCGCCTATAAAATAAACTGTGTTTTTTTCGTGTAATTTTGCAAAATGTCCAAGCAGATACGATTTTCCAACACGGCGGCGACCATGCATAATCATCATTTCAAATTTTGAAGAATTATAAAGTTTTTCCAAAAGGGCAAGTTCTTTTGTTCTGCCAACAAAAAAATCGTCTGCTTGATTCATTATTTACTCCATAGTTATTTACTCTAGAGTAAATAATATAACTAATTAAATGTTTTTTCAATTCTTATTTTTAAATCTATGTGGAAGTCTTAGAATGTCCCTCGAAGTTGATATATCTCAATTTTTTTGCTAATCCTAAAACACTCCTCTGCCCTCCCCCTTTTCTTTCAAAATGATAAAATATGACATATGTCATAAATGTCATATTTTGTCACAAATCCTACAGAATCCTTAAAAATCCAGAATTTAACAAACTATTCTCTTTGACGCATTTACTATAAGCCCTTATAATATCTTCAAGAGGTAATAAATGATAAAAAAATCTAAACTTATTCTTGCGACAGCAATGCTTGCATTACTGTTCTCCGGATGTGGCGGTATGGGACCTGGCAACAAACCAACCTATTCCGATTATATATTAAATGATTCAGAATGGACAGTAACGAATCCTGTCGCAATTACATTTGACACAAATAGCGGAATTTACACGATTGACGCACAAAAAAGTACCGGGGGCTTCAAAAAAACAATTATCTCCTCTGAACCAATAACCATAAGCTTTAAAATTAAGACTCATATCTATTACGAATACGATGGTTACATGCAATTTTTTATTGATGACCAGCTAATCGATGAATACACAGGACCAAAAGGTCTTTGGCAAAATACACAGGTCGACATAGGTGCTGGCACACACACATTTGAATGGAAACGTACTGACCCAACTCCTGACAGTTGGACTGATTTTGCTGAAAAAGGCGAAGCAAATGCATATGTTTCTATTAAAGAAATAAAATTTTCTGATCAAACAGATTCTGTTATAGCAATTAATCAGACTCCATCTAATGCAGTAAAATCAAATATGTGGATAGCAAATGGTTTTTCATCAGAAGTTGCTGATAGAGATTCTGTATTTTCCAGCTGGCCACAATATGGAGACGCACTTGTAGACACCCATGGAAAAGTCGTAAAACTTGCAACCTTTAAGCAAGAAGATGGAAAGAATGCCTCCGGAAATTCATCTCTGTCTATTAAGGACATTGGTGTTTCAGAACCATCTACACTTTCATTTGATTACAAATGCGACTTACTTAATTGGACGGATGAGAATGGTACATATCACAGAAACTATTTAAAAGTTTATCTTGATAACAACCAGTCTCCTGTTTTTGATGCATCAGGTAACGGACAAATGTGGCAAAAAGCATCTATTAATCTCTTACCGGGAACTCATACTGTAAAATTTGTCTGCGGAACAGATGATGGATGTTATGCCGGAGACTTAACAAATGCAACCTATCTCGACAACTTCACTCTAGTCCCAGATACAATAGATTCTGTAGACATCTATCCAAAAGGCTTGCAGGAAACTTACGAAAATGGAGACAGCATTCAGTTTTCAGCAAAAGCCTTGCGTTCCGACGGCTCTGTAATTACCGGAAAAGATGTTACATGGTCTGCTAATGGTGGTAGTATTGACAGTAATGGTAAATTCACACCGGGAACTTCTGCAGGAACCTTTACAGTGACTGCAACAATTGATGGACATACAGCTTCAAATCAAAATGTAAAAGTGCATGGAGCAAACTACCTTACAGATCCTGTAACAATTGGAAGTAATACATTTACTGGAGAAATCACAAATGGCGCAGGCATTCATTCTAACACAAAGAATATTACCTGGGAAGATCCGACACCTGCATATCAAAGTTTTACAACAAACGGATTTTTTGTACTAAAAGGTTCGGCAACAAACACTAAAGGTATCAGCGTATTTGTCAGAAAACAGGGGCCAGGAGCACTAACAAAAGATAACAAATATAATCCTGACTATAAATACCAGACAGTTTTTTATATTCCGGCCGGAGACTTTAACCAGAGAGTATGGCTTCGCTTTGGTGATGGAGATTATGATGTTTATATCGAAGAAGTTACTAAAACAAACAGCTGCGAAGACTATGATGGATACGAAGGAGCTGTATTAGGATGGTGGACTTCGGAGGAAGCAGATAGCTGTTTATATTACAATGTAACAAACAAAACCGGCCTAAACTTATCTGCCGATGATTATGCAGCTCTTACCCCTTCTGCCTACTGCCAGTGTGATGACTTCCTCGTAAGTAACCCATTTAATGCAATAATGGCTGAATTACCAGCAAAAGCTACTATTGGACAGAAGCTTCAGGCTTTATACGACTGGGAAATTCATAACTTCCATTATGATTTTGTAAGTTTTACAGATAACCAGTTTACAAACAAGCGCAAAAAGCAGGATGCTGTTCATGCAGTAAAATATGGCATGGCAGTATGCGAAGGTTATGCCGACCTTTATACAGCCTTTGCAAGACTTGCAGGATTAAAATCATTTTACCAGACATCAAATGACTTTAATCATGCATGGACAGAAGTATATTACAAAGGTGCATGGAAGATGATTGATGCAACCTGGGATGATCCTTCAGAAGTAAATTCTACTAATAAATTTCCAACCTCAGAATATTATTATTACTTCCTTATTGATCCGGATGATGCATCCCATATCAGGGAAGGAAAAAACAAATCTGACAGAAAGCCTGATATCTCAAGAACAATTTCAACAATTCAGACAAAATATCCGTCTTCTGTAAACTAATTTTTTC
>CAMNIU010000132.1 GCA_946540605.1 uncultured Treponema sp. | reverse complement strand
ATTGTATTTTGAACAAAGGTTAGCAATTTCTTCATTATTAATAAGGCCGGCAAGCGGGGATGCTTCCAAAAGCTGCAAATCTTCTGCGATATTCTCGATGGAGTTTTCGTCTGCTTCTTCTTCCTGTGAGGCTCCTGTATAACCAAACTGTGACAAAAGCTCCGGTGAAAGGAAGCTTGCCAATGAACAGTTGTATTCTGCTTCTTCCCTCTGATTTATTGGGTTTTCTCTTGATGGATTGATGTACTCAAAATCGAGTTCGAGACTTTCTGTGCAGAAAAGCTTATGAAGAATGCGGGCTGTGTTGTAAGAATCACTCAAGGCTGTGTGAACCTGGCCTTTGTACTCCATCTGCAGAAGTCTCATTGCAGATTCCAAGCCAACTGATGTCTTTGATGAAATAAGCTTTCCAAAGATATCCTGCAAATCTACAAAATCCTGCAAGGTTGCAAAAAGGTCATAACGATGCTTTCCCTTTGCTTCAAGTTCACTCCAAAGCTGATTAAAATCAGACTTGCTCCAACAGAAGGTTGTGATATCCCCTTCACCACGCCAGTAACAGAACTTGTCGAAAACAGTTATAAAGTCATCTGCCTTTTCGAGCTTCTGATTTGAAATACCTGTAAGCTGATTAATCCATGGAGTAACTGAACTGAAAACAGGCTTTACATAAGAAGAAAACTCGCTGAGCAGATTATAGTTTTCATCCAGCAAAACAGCACCAAACTGAATAACTTCGCCGTTTGCACCAGGAACGCAACTTCTCTGTGATGCCATAAACTCTGTCATTTCAAGGTCAATGCATACATAGCGTTTAGCAGGTGTCTTGTGCTTTTTCTGCGACTTTGGCAAATCCAGCTTAAGTTTACTCAAATCAATTCCATAGGAATATACATTTGAAGTATCCATAACATCATCCATTCTTTTCATAAACAGCCCCCTTTTTCAGTCTTCTGGTTTACATTATAAAATGCAAGGGTGCCAATGAGCGGCACTGAGAAATAAAGAATTTGAAAACCTATTAAAATATTTACTTGCCGTTTTGATAATTTTATATTATCATTTATTATAACAGGAGTTGAAAAATGGAATCTAAATCAACAGGGCAAATAATTAAAGAGATGCTAGACCAGAAAGGGATTTCCCAGAAGGAACTTGCATCCTCAGCAGGAGTAACAGAAGCTGCCATGTCTCATTACATCAAAGGAGACAGAGTTCCCCGCGGTGCAAATCTTTTGAATATTGCAAAAGCACTTGGAACAACTACCAATGTACTCCTTGGTGAAGCTGAGACAGACGATGTTTCTTATGAAGAAATAAATACTTTGGTAGCTAGAAAAGCAAAAGATTTTACAAAGGAGCAAAAGAAGGCACTCATTAACCTTATTCTTGGCGAAGACTAAAATGGCATTAAGTAAAGAACAGCGTAAATATATAAAAGAATCTATTCTCGATACTTTTGAAGCGGCAGGAGTTAACACCTTCCCTATCGATGTTTTTGATTTATGCCATAAACTTAAAATCCGTGTGTTAAAGTATTCTGCTTATCCAAGCGAACTCATTGATTTTAGTGAAGACGCTTTCAGTTTTTACAATCAAAAGAAACAGGAATATGTAATTATTTATAATGACGCTATTGAGTCTGCAAGGGTAAACTTTTCTATAATGCACGAGATTGGCCACATTCAACTGGACCATGATAGATCTAAACTTACAGAAGCAGAAAAAGAAGTTGAAGCAGATACTTTTGCTCAAAAAGCGCTTGCTCCAGCAGGTGTAATATTAAAACTAGGGTTAAAAACTGATGTTCAGATTAGTTCTGTATTTAATGTTTCTTTACCATGTGCAAGAGTAATCACAACAAACCTAAGCTTTATTCTTAAATATCCGGCCTTACGCTTAAATGAAATAAATAGCCCTATAACGGCATTGTTTGAGGAGAGTATCAATGCTTACATCAACAAATAATTTTATTTACAGCAAAACGATTACAAACGGCCTCTTACTTGAAGATCCAAATACTGGTAGTGGTAAGAGTTATTATTCCTGCCAGGCTATTTATGATTACGTTCATTCTCCCGATGCTAAACAGGTGTACTTCACAACAAGTCTCCTGAAAAATCTGTGTATACCAGAGATGAAAGAGGCTTACAAAAAACACAAGAATCCTAACTATGATAGAGAAGTGTTAGAAATTAAATCGAATGTAAACTTTGCAAAAGATAATCTACCTGAGGCAAAAGTTCCTTTCGAATTTCAATCTGGTGAATACAAGACATTAAAAAGACTAATTGATATTACAAAGAGTGAGAGCTTTACATCTACACCTTCTTTATATCAAGAAGATGTAGAAAAGCAACTTGTTGAAGCCGAGTATACATTCCGAAAATATCTTCGAAAAATAATTGCGGATAAAATCAAGGGTACCCGCGATGAAAAGAAAACCATTCTAAAATGTGATAAGAATTATCGCTGGATTCCCCAGATATACCCTACTGTATTCACAGATGAATATAAAATCATCTTTCTTTCCATAAATAAACTGCTGACAAGAAATGATACACTTATAAAACCAAGTTACCCTTTTATTTCTGCAGATGTTTTGCAAAATGCTATTTTCTTTATTGATGAATTTGATGCAACAAAAGAAACTATAAAAGAAGCTATAATTCAAGAGGCTATCGATTCTCAAAATGATTATCTTGATATTGTAAAAGAACTGCATGGAAAGCTGCATGATTATAAGCCCGCAACTGCCTTCTACCGCCCATATGCTGAATATGCTCAGGACAAACCATATTTATCGACTCTGGAATCTATGGCAGATACTGTAGATTCAATTTTCGAAAAGTATTCTCTTTTTTATAATTACAAAACAGATAGTGAAAGTATTGATCGCAACCGGGGATTCCTCTTTTTTGATGGCACATTTAGAAGCTACTTAAAAAACAATTGCCATTACATAAGAACTATTGTAGATAATGATGCCCAACAGGTAAAAATCTATTTTGAGTCAAAAGAAGATTATGAAAATAATAAAAACCTTGATACAGATATAAACATATACTCTCTGCTTCGAGAATTGACAACATTCTTAAATGACTTTGCACGATTCATTGCAACCTGGGCAGATAAATATGCAGCATATGAAAATGACAAAAGAAGAAAATCAGCCCAAAACGGAATCTATGAAACTTTCACATTTGAAAGTGCAGTTAATACAATTTGTGACATATATTTTAAGAATGAACGTTTGAACACTATACTTCATGACCTTGCGGTTTCAACAAAGCTCAAGAATATCCCTGGAAAGGAATTAAATACAAGCATTGAAGATTTTTCATTCTACAACCGTGGGTACAAGTTCTTTGAATTCTTAGACAGTGACAGCCATAACGAAGAGACTAAGATTCAGTTTGTTCAAATCAATAATACTCCAGAGAAACTTCTCTTGTTTATGGCAAAACATACAAAAGTAATTGGACTTTCTGCAACATGTAGAATTAATTCTGTGCTTTCTAATTATGCCCTGGATTACTTAAAAGAAGAATTAAAAGATAAATTCATGTTCCTTTCTGAAGAAAGTTATGAATCTATTAAAGCAGAACAGAAAGAAAAATGGAAAGCCTACAAAGATGGAAGAGTAAATATACTTGTCAATTCTGTTGATTATGGGATTGAAAACAAATCTGTTTCCGATAGATTAGCCCTTATATGTAATGATTCTGACTTGCAAAAAGTTTTCTATAACAAACTCTCGACTTTGGGCATTTCCAATAACAATGCCGAATATTATCAAAAGCGATACTGCAATATTTTTGAAGTATTAAAGCGCTTTATTGAAAACAATGACTTAAAATCTTTCCTTTGTTTGAATATGGCTCTGCCTAAGGAAAACGAACCTCACCTTGATATTAAATTACTAAATGAATTTGCAGAATACTTCTGTAAAATACACAAACTTCCTGTTCCAGAAATCAGGATTCTAAACGGTAACGATTTTGATAATCAAAAGGATTCTTTGCTGGAAGACCTTTCAAAGGGTAAAAAGATATTTGTATTCTCATCTTACAAAACCATTGGTGCCGGTCAAAACTTGCAATACTCAATTCCAGAAAATGAAGAAGTAATTACAATTTACAAACGTCCAGGCAAGCCCCCAAAAAACGAGAAAGACTTTGATGGCATTTATCTTGGTGACATAACTAATGTTGTTACTAATATTAATGACGTTGAGAATATCGGCTTGAAGGAATTATTAGAGTATTTGTTTGAAGTAAAATATTTGTATTCCAACTTTGAAATTGGACCTTCTGTATTTGCTCAACTTATTCAGACTGGTTTTAAAGCATATTCAAACAAAAAGGATTATTCTACAGCTATAGATTCATTACGCTCTTGTGCAAGTGTTAGAAGAAAAGCAACAAGAGATGTGATTCAGGCAGTAGGTCGCCTTTGTAGAACCTTCAATAAGAAGAATAACATTTACATTTATACAAACAATTCTCTTCTGACAACAATTGATAATTCATGTATACGAATGGATATCGCTAATCCAGAATTGGAAGCTTTATTCAATTATGCCTCACAATATATAAAGCCACTTCCTGATGATAAAGCAATAATTGAAAATGAAGCATCTATAAAATCAGAAAGTGCAGATTCTTATATAAAGAGTATTCTGCAGCGAGATTGGAGGTCTTACAGTATGAATCTGTGGAAAGAGCTTCGCGAAACTGTTTTGAAATATCCAACAGCAACACAGAAAGAAGCAGAGAATATCCGTACTATTAAGAAATTCTATTTTCCTAATTATGAAAATAAATCTGAATATTACTTTGCACAAAAAGGAGACTTCTCTGATATTAAAGTTAATATATTTAAGGATTACTCTGTCTTCAGAAAAGAAAATGAAAATGAGTACACGGTAATGGCAGTAAGTGAAGATTCAGCCAGATTAAAAGAGTTTTTCAAATATCCTGGTCTAGAAGATGCTTTTAATAGAAATAATTTTGCTACAAGCTTTGGAAATAAAGAACTGATTATTTCCCCTGCCCTTTTTAATAACATTTATAAAGGAGCCCTTGGAGAAGTTGCAGGAAGATACATACTGGAAAAAGAATTAAACATCAACCTTAGAGAAATAGAAGAACCAGATTACTATGAATTCTTTGATTTCATCTTGTCTAAAGATATCTACATCGACTTCAAGCACTGGAAACAGAAGTTAATTAAAGATAAGACTTTCCTCTTTGCCAAAATCTTAAAAAAATTGGATTCTATTGGTGGTCAAAGAGCTTATATAATAAATATATTAAAAGAGTCAGATGACAATATAATTCACCGCAACTGCGATGATAGAATTATAGAAATTCCATGGCTTATAGATGAAGCCGGACAACCAAATAAAGAAGCAATAAAAATGCTCATAGGAGACAGTAATGATAGATAATTTCCCAGAACAAGAATTCCCAATTTACACTAGCATTCTGGATGTAAAAATTAATAGAAAGAATGTTGAAAAAGATTTTGTAATTTACCAGATTGGAACAACAAACTCTTTTTTTACAACAAATGTCTTAGATATTGCTTCTAAAGATTTCAAAGTTTTCTCTGTTGCTTATTACAGAGAAAACCGCTGGTTTGCTTTATTTATTAGAGGCAAAGACAATCTGCAAGAATTTGCAACATGCGTACAGGCAAAAGATTCGTCTGCAACTATAAATGTTGTAAATCCTTTGAGTACAGATTATGAATCAAAAAATGCAATCAAAGATGTTGAACTTGTTCAGCTGCTAGCAAATTCCCTTACAAATAATAAAACTTTTGAATACAATAACATTACTGGTTCATTATATTACAAGCCGGATATTGTTCTTAATACCACTTCCTTTGAATTACTAAAATTAAGATTCTTTATTCCAGGTAAAGCAGGTATTGCATTAGAAGCTGATTTTGAATCGTTTACGGAATATAAGAAGCTTGAAATATTTAAGAAAAATGCAAAAAGAGGTTTTGTTTTTGACAGAATTACTGGAGAATTCAGAAAAGCATTACAATCTGATTTTGACTATAATAAAGAAAATCCTAATGACCGTTATGTATTTTTCTCTAAAGGTGTAATTTCAAAAAAAGGAAAGATCCGTCATCCATTCCTAAATTTCAATACTTATCAGCAATATATGACTTCAAAATCTGGATTGATAGCTCAATGCTTCGATGATGTAAAATCAGAGCTTTCTGCATATTTGTCTATAGACCAGCTCCCTATTCTAAATTATGTTTCTTTTGACAATCCTCGCCCAGACTATGAAAATACTGATTATGCATCATATTTAGCTGCCAAAGGGAGAGGCTTTTCTGTTGTAGACACAATTAATAATACTGAATCTAAAGAATTACAAAATCTGATTATTGAACAGCTAAAAACAGAATATAATATTTCTGACATCCAGATGGAACGTTCCAAAAATAACTATGTCATTGAAATAATTCATGATAAAAACTCTGGCTTTTATGATTCGAAGAAAGAAAAAGCCGATCATTTTTTATTCCCTGAATTATTGAAACCAGACCAGCATAATTTGTTTACAGAAGAAGATATTATCCAGCATGTTACTATAGAAAATTTTAAATTAGCAAATCCATTATCTGAAACTGATGAAAAAAAGAAAAAGAAGATAATCAAACTTAACCATGATATGATGAAAAATATCATTCAGGAGCTTATTATTAAGGGCGATATTTATGACAGATGTATATCGATAGTAAATTGGTCCGAAGATAAAGAATGGAACTTTGCTTGTTGTGGTACAGGAAAATGGAATGACCAGAAAAAATGCAGAGATTATATTTACTATAAAGCAAATATCAAAAGAGATGGTACTCTTACCTTATCTACTTTTGATTCAAGGAATTTCCCAGAAGATGAAGAATGGGAACTAATTGATAAAATCTTCAGATTTTATAATAAAAAAAGTAATGTAAAAAAACATCCAGTCGAATGCATAATTTACAATGATATCTCAAAAGTAAATGTCATTTATGAAACAAAACAATTTACACTGCCTAATCTCGAAAAACTTACCGCAGATTTAGCTTTGGCAGATAAGAATAAAGTAGTTCCAAAATCAAAAATCTTTAATTGCCTACTAGCATTTGAAAAAGAGACAGAAGAAT
Organism: uncultured Treponema sp.; assembly: GCA_946540605.1. Lineage (GTDB taxonomy): Bacteria > Spirochaetota > Spirochaetia > Treponematales > Treponemataceae > Treponema_D. Next base: position 2,957 of record CAMNIU010000132.1, on the reverse strand, counting down.
TATCCGAAGCAGAAAAAATACAAATAGCAAAAATACGTGCAAATATAGAAAATGAAACCTCTGATAATATTTTATTGGATTCCCTACTGAAGGATGTCAAAATCCGACGTATTAGCCGCATTTTAGATTATTTCGAAGATCAAGATTCTGATAGTCCTCAGTTTTTGCTTCATGCCAGACCAAAAACCGGTGATAATATATTTGAAAACTTCAATTCTTTGCTTGGCCTGAAAATCACAAAAGTAAATGGGATTTACGAGTATTTTGTAGGAAAGAAAAAGAAAGCTTTACAATTCAAGCTTTCTGGCTCTTGTAGAATTCGTTCTGTAAGTCCTTGGATCAATGGAGAACTCAATAATAACGGCGAAGTTTTCCTAGATCAATTTGCCCATATGCTTACAGTCGAATTTGTACGCAATGGACAGTACACAGTAACTCCTTTCCCAATGAAATACTTACGCGAATACCAGCGCTTCATTGAGAAAGATGAAGATTTTAATGAGTAACTTACTCCGCCTCCGCCAGCTCATTCTGCAGCATGTTTGCAACTAGATTCAGGTAAACAAAGGTCAAAAAAGCATACTGTTGCTCACGATAGAGCTTAAGGAAGTTTGGAAGGTTCTGGTTTTGTTCTATGTGTTTCATGGCTTTTCCGAAGATTGTTTCTCCATATTTGATAATATCATAATATCTTTCGACCAGAGGTGCGAAATCCCTCTTATAATAATCCAAGAGCTTTTTCTGTAAATCGGTTTTGTATTCTGAAAATATCGTTTCTATTGACGGAAATTCTGTAAAGTCCTGACTGGCCCCATTTGAATAGGAATATTCTTCTTGCTCAAAAGCCAGGTCCTCAATAGCCTTGAATTTTACAGGCAATAAAATTTCCTCTGCATTTTCATCATAATAATAAAACTCTAGAAAGCTTTCTGCCGCATAATATCCATGACTACGACAATACACATATTCGCCTTCATCTGACTCTATATTAATTTTTCTGAAAAAATATTTTAAGCGGGCCTTCATTACCTGAAAAGCATCTCTTACATACTCCGGCTTGCCGGCCGCAGTACTTTCTGTCTCAAGAGCCTTAACGGCATCCATCAGATACTGAATTTTCTTTACACCTGTAGCTACACTGTCATATAAAATTGAAAATCCACCTGAATACAAGAAGCCGTTTGTAATTTCTTCATGAAAATCTATTAGTATATTTTCGGGAGTTGCATATGATAGCATGTCTGTGAGATTTGGAATTGTCTTTATATCTGATTTTGACAACCCAAGGTTTTCCTGACACCAGTTGATTCTTTCCTGCTTGCTTCCGTCTTTTTTCTTATCATAATGTGCAAGAATCTTAACTTCCCAGCCCATACTTTCGGCAAAGCGTTTAACTTCTTCATAAACCAATTTTGCGCCGGGAAGCCATTCCAACTTTGGGGTAACGAGAACGTTTTCTAGTCCAAAATAAATGTTCATAATAATCCCCCTTTATCTAATATATAAAAATTTTTCTGGAACATCACATTCTGCCTGATTCTCCCGCAAATCTACTGCGACCAGCTTATCAATTGTAGTATCCAGAAAGTGGGCAAGTTTTACAAGATTATCCACCTTTGGTATATCCTTTCCAGACAGCCAGTTATATATAGCCTGTGGCTGATTGAGTTCTAAAAGATTTTGTAAATCTTTTATTCTGAGATTACTTCTTGCAATACATTCTGCAATATTCTTTCCTGTTTCTGGTTTTAAGATGACGGGATTTAAAAAGAGTTTAGAGTCTAAAGTCCGATTCATACAATACCTCTGGAGTTTTGATTTAGGCATAACAACGCTACGCCCTCTGCATCCAAACTGAATGCAAAATGAAAGAAACTATTCTTTCCAAAACTCCGTATTGCCAAAACGGATTTTATATCTAAAAAAGATATGGCATGAAAGCAACTAGTGCTTACAACTTTAGAATAAAAGATGTCATGCCATATGTCAATAATTAATTTTAAATTAAAGCGCAACTTGAATTTTTGTAACTTGGTTTGTGAAACCAGAGCCCCAGTTCTAAGAACGAGGCTCTGGCCGATTACACACTCCCCTATCGTTCTTCAATCACGATATCTGAAACTTTATAATCATTTCCAAAATCAGAATAGGATACAGAACGGATTACACCATTAATGTTCACAGCTGTATCTTCCTTAAGGTCGATGTAAGAATCATTGTTACTCAAAACAGAGAAAAAATAGGACTTCAGATTTTTATCAACGAAGGCGAACTTAAGCTCGTAAGCAAAGCCCGGTGTTTTACTTTCATCAATTCCCCAGAAATAATATTTTCCAGAGATTGGGAGACCTTCAATAGGATGCTCGTTATACCATTTCTTTGACTTCAATTTGTTGGCTGCAATCTCTGCAACATCACAATAGTAACGCAAGGCAGTAAGCATACTTGCATCTGCAGCTGTAAAATCTTCATCTGAAGTTTTTGTACAAAGCTCAATAATAGAATCTACATACCACTGTGCAAGCTTGTCAAAATACTTTGCACTCATATCGCGAATGTCTCCAACAGAAGAACCATCTGGGTTACAGGCATAGGTCTTGAACTTTTCGATTTTTACAAAAAAGCCATTTTCTGATTTTGAAATTGCGGCCCAGGATTCTTCGCAGGAATGTCCAATTGCAATTTTTGAAATCACCTTCATATGGATTTTGTAAACATCATTTAAAAGATCAATTGACTGAACATCCGGCAGAATTGCCTTTACCTTTGTGTCACTTGCATCAGGCTTAATGTCGAGAAGAAGTCTTACTCCACCGCGAAGAGTCTTTCCTTCTGGGATTGTTCCCTCTACCCCTTTAATTTCAGTCTTATCCAGACTATTAGAAAGCTTCTCGATATTTCCGAGAAGACTATTTGATTTTGCAAAAAGACTGCTTGCAAGAACAGCACACGAAATT